>NZ_JBQWIF010000020.1:0-100235 GCF_052958135.1 Pseudomonas sp. SZ40
GTTGAATGGCTTCGGTGGGCTAAAGCGCCACCCTACGGTTGATGCGCCTGGGGAGTAGGGTGGGCTTCAGCCCACCATCAATAACCCCCACGGCCCGGAGCTTCGAAGCGCATGCTGTGAACAGTCGGCCACCATCGGCTTTGAATGGCTTCGGTGGGCCAAAGCGCCACCCTACGGTTCATGCGCCTTGGGAGTAGGATGGGCTTCAGCCCACCACCAATACCCCCACGGCCCGGAGCTTCGAAGCGCATGCTTTGAACAGTCAGCCACCATCGGCGTTGAATGGCTTCGGTGGGCTAAAGCGCCACCCTACGGTTGATGCGCCTGGGGAGTAGGGTGGGTTTCAGCCCGCCAATCGCATCAGACCTGCGTCCCCAGCAACACATGGCTGGCTGCAAACTGGGCGCGTACCGGGCTGCCCGCACCCAGCCCCTGCCGGGTGAGCTGTTCGGCGCAGGCCTGGGCGCACAGCGTTTGCCCGTTGGGCAGGGCGATGCGCACCTCGCAGGGGCCATCGGCCTCGGGCAGGATCTGTTCGATGGTCCCCACTAGCGCGTTGAGGCTCGGGTCGGCTTCCTGGTCCAGCCCGCTGAGCTGCAGCCAGCCGGCCTTGATCAGCACCATCAAGGGCACCCCATCCTGCAGTTGCAGGTGAGCGGTGCTGCTGTGGGTAATCTGCGCCTGGATCGACGAGCCTCCGGGCAGTTCGATCTCGATCAGGTCGTTGCCGCCTTGGCGCTGGATCGCCTGTACCCGACCGCTGAGCTGGTTGCGTGCGCTGGTACGCAGCATCAGCCGGCCGAGCACTTGCAGGTCGGCGTCGTCTTCGGCGGCCTGCAGCACTTCGGCCTGAATGGCCTGCAGGCGCTGGTGCAACTGCAGCAGACGCTCCCCGGCTGGCGTCAGCCGAGCACCCCCACCGCCCTTGCCGCCTACGCTGCGAGCGACCAGGGGTTGATCGGCCAGGTTGTTCAGCTCGTCGATGGCGTCCCAGGCCGCCTTGTAGCTCATGCCGGCGGCCTTGGCCGCGCGGGTGATCGAGCCCTGCGCGGCGATCTGTTCGAGCAGCGCGATGCGTTGCGGGCGGCGGGTAACGTGTTGGGCGAGCAGCGAGAGGGTGGTCATGGGCAGGGCAGCGGTAATCACGACGGCTGGCCACTGTGCGTGACGCTCCAGCCCTCGTCAATGATCCCCGGGCGCGGGCGTACGGGCCAGGCAATAGACATCCACGCGCGCCGCCCCGGCGCGAATCAGCAGGCGGGCAAGCTGCTGCGCCGTGGCGCCGGTGGTCAGCACGTCATCGATCAATGCAACGTGCCGCGTCTTCACCTGCGCCCGGGGGCTGACCGCAAAGGCGCCACGCAGATTGCGCCGACGGGCGACGGCATCGAGTTTCTGTTGGGCCGGTGTATCGCCAATGCGCTGCAGCCAGTCGCTGCGCTGAGGAATCTGCACGGCTTGGCCTATCACCTGAGCGAGCATCTGCGCCTGGTTGAAACCGCGTTGGCGCTGGCGTTTGGGGGAAAGCGGCACGGGCAACAATACGTCCGGCCTGGGCAGCCCCTCGCCGAAGGCGTGCACCAGATGGCGAGCGAGCAGATCACCGAGTAACCGGCCGATGGGCCAGCGAGCCTGATGCTTGAAGCGATTGATCAGGGCGTCCACCGGAAACGCATAGCGCCACGGGGCCTCGACCCTGCTGAATGCAGGCGGGCGCTTCAGGCAGTTGCCGCAGACAAGGCCGTCGACAGCAAGCGGCAGGGCGCAGATCTGGCAGCGCGGCCCCAGCCATGGGAGCTCCGCATCGCACTCGGCGCACAGCGGCAAAGGCGTATCCACCCGCTCATCACAGAGCGAGCAGGTTTGTTTTATTTTTAACCAGTTGTAAACCTTGATAAATGCATATGGTTGACAGTGCATGATGCTTCCTTAACTATGCCGCACATCCGTGTAGGGTCTGCTTTCGACTGTAGCAGGCCGCCTGTAGATAAGGACTTGCCCCCATGAGCGCTAGTACCGCCGCCACCCTGCGTCACGATTGGAGCCTGAAGGAAGTTCGGGCGCTGTTCGAGCAACCGTTCAACGACCTGCTGTTCCATGCCCAGACCGTGCACCGCGCGCATTTCGATGCCAACCGTGTGCAGGTCTCGACGCTGCTGTCGATCAAGACCGGGGCCTGTCCCGAAGACTGCAAGTACTGTCCGCAGTCCGGCCACTACAACACCGGTCTGGACAAGCAGAAGCTGATGGAAGTGCAGAAGGTGCTGGAGGCAGCCGCCGAGGCCAAGGCTATCGGTTCGACCCGGTTCTGCATGGGCGCGGCCTGGAAGCACCCGTCCGCCAAGGACATGCCCTACGTGCTGAAGATGGTCGAAGGCGTGAAGGCCCTGGGCCTGGAAACCTGCATGACCCTGGGCAAGCTCGACAAGGAACAAACCGCTGCCCTGGCCGAGGCGGGCCTCGACTACTACAACCACAACCTCGATACCTCGCCGGAGTTCTACGGCAGCATCATCACCACCCGCACCTACTCCGAGCGCCTGCAGACGCTGGCTTACGTGCGTGACGCCGGCATGAAGATCTGCTCCGGGGGCATTCTCGGCATGGGCGAGTCGCTGGATGACCGCGCCGGCCTGCTGATCCAGCTGGCCAACCTGCCGGAGCACCCGGAGTCGGTGCCCATCAACATGCTGGTCAAGGTCGAGGGCACGCCGCTGGCCAATGAGGAAGATGTCGACCCCTTCGACTTCATCCGCATGCTGGCGGTGGCGCGCATCATGATGCCGAAATCCCATGTGCGCCTGTCCGCCGGGCGTGAGGCGATGAACGAGCAGATGCAGGCCCTGGCGTTCTTCGCCGGCGCCAACTCGATTTTCTACGGCGAAAAACTGCTGACCACTGCCAACCCTCAGGCTGACAAGGACATGCAGCTGTTCGCACGCCTGGGCATTCAGCCCGAAGCGCGCGAGGAGCACGCCGACGAGGTGCACCAGGCGGCCATCGAGCAGGCGCTGGTCGAGCAGCGCGACTCGCGGCTGTTCTACAACGCGGTCTGAGAACAGCCACAAGCGACGAGCATCGCGGCGCGATCTGAATGGTTGCGCCGCTTGAAGCTTGTGGCTTGCAGCCTGGAGCTTTTGCATGCCTTTCGATCTTGCCGCTCGCCTGGCCGAGCGGCGTGCCGCCGATCTCTATCGACAGCGCCCGCTGCTAGGCAGCCCGCAAGGGCCGCTGGTGGAGGTGGACGGTCGCCAGTTGCTGGCGTTCTGTTCCAACGATTATCTCGGCCTGGCCAACCATCCGCTGGTGGTCGAGGCCTGGCGGGCCGGCGCCCAACGTTGGGGGGTCGGTGGTGGCGCTTCGCATCTGGTGATCGGCCACAGCACGCCGCACCATGAACTGGAAGAAGCCCTGGCCGATTTCACCGGCCGCCCCCGTGCATTGCTGTTTTCCACCGGCTACATGGCCAACCTCGGCGCCGTCACCGCGCTGGTCGGCAAAGGCGATACGGTACTCGAAGATCGTCTCAACCATGCTTCATTGCTGGATGCCGGCTTGCTCAGCGGCGCGCGCTTCTCACGCTACCTGCATAACGACCGTGGCAGCCTCGCTACGCGCCTGGACAAGGCCGAGGGCAATACCCTGGTGGTTTGCGACGGCGTCTTCAGCATGGACGGCGATATGGCGGACCTGCCTGCACTGTGCGCCGAGGCACGTCGCAGGGATGCCTGGCTGATGGTCGATGACGCCCATGGCTTCGGCACCCTGGGCGCAACGGGCGGTGGTGTGGTCGAGCATTTCGGCCTCGGCATCAGCGACGTGCCGGTACTGGTCGGCACCCTGGGCAAGGCGTTCGGTACCGCTGGCGCCTTCGTCGCTGGCAGCGACGATCTGATCGATACCCTGGTGCAGTTCGCCAGGCCATACATCTACACCACCAGTCAGCCGCCGGCGTTGGCCTGTGCCACCCTGAAGAGTCTCGAACTGCTGCGCAGCGAGCACTGGCGACGTGAGCACCTGGCCGCACTGATCCGTCGATTCCGCGAGGGCGCCGCGAGCATCGGTCTGCAACTGATGGACAGTGATACGCCGATCCAGCCGATCCTGGTCGGCGATAGCGGCCGCGCCGTCGCCTTGTCTCAGGCGCTGCGCGAGCACGGCATGTTGGTCACGGCGATTCGCCCGCCGACCGTGCCGGCAGGCAGCGCGCGGTTGCGGGTCACCCTGTCGGCTGCCCACGAACTCGCCCAGGTCGATCGGCTGCTTGAAGTGCTCGCCCATTGCTGGCTGCAACTGCCGGGAGAGTCGGAACGATGACCGAGCGCCTGATTCTGTTACCCGGCTGGGGGCTCGGCAGTGCGCCGCTGCAGCCGCTCGTCGATGCCCTCGGCTCGCAGTTGCAGGTCGATATCGAGCCGCTACCGCCGCTCGAACATGGGCAACTGGAGCTGTGGCTCGACCAACTGGACGAGCGCCTGCCCCGGGGTGCCTGGCTGGGTGGCTGGTCACTGGGCGGCATGCTCGCCAGCCTGTTGGCAGCACGGCGGGCAGAGGATTGTCCTGGTCTGCTGACGCTGGCCAGCAATGCCTCTTTCATTGCCCGCGAGGGTTGGTCGGCAGCGATGCCGACGGCTACCTTCGAGGCGTTTCACGATTCCTACCGCCAGAACCCGAGCGCAACCCTCAAGCGCTTCGCGATGCTCTGCAGCCAGGGTGCTGCCGATGCTCGGGGGCTGTCCCGTGCATTGCTGGCGCAGGCTGGCGGCGTCGACTCGCTGGCCGGGCTCGACCTGCTTGCTACCCTCGATACCCGACCCGCACTGCTGCAGTTCCAGGGGCCGCAACTTCACCTGTTCGGCACCGCCGATGCGTTGGTACCGGCGGCTGCCGCTGCTGCTGTTCAGGCCGTGCAGCCTGCTGCCCAGGTGCGCAGTGTCGAGGGCGCGAGCCATGGGTTCGCTGTGGAACAGGCCGAGCACGTAGCGGCCATGCTGCTCGGTTTCATGGAGGCGCACGGTGAACGAGCGGCCTGACAAGCGCCGGGTGGCGGCGTCCTTTTCCAGGGCCGCTGGCAGTTATGACAGCGTTGCCGAATTGCAGCGCGATGTGGGGCGGCGGTTGTTGTGGCGGCTGCCGTTGTCCACGCAGCCGGGGCGATGGCTCGACCTTGGCTGTGGTACTGGCCACTTCAGCCGGGCGCTGGGAGAATGGTTCCCCCTTGCACAGGGCATCTCCCTGGACATCGCCGAAGGCATGCTGCAGCACGCTCGGCAACAGGGCGGCGCGCAGTGCCACGTGGCTGGAGACGCCGAGCAGCTGCCACTGCGTGATCAGAGCTGTGATCTGATTTTCTCGAGCCTGGCCTTGCAGTGGTGTGCCGACTTCCAGACCGTGCTCAGCGAGGCGCGCAGGGTATTGCGACCGGGTGGTGTGCTGGCGTTCAGCAGCCTGTGCGTTGGCACCTTGCAGGAGCTGCGTGACAGCTGGCAGGCCGTGGACGGTTTCGTGCACGTCAACCGCTTCCGCCGCGTCGAGGACTATGAGGCGCTGTGCGCTGCCAGCGGTATGCAGGTGCAGGCGCTGCAGCTTCAGGCGCATCGCCTCCACTACCCGGATCTGCGCAGCCTCACCCACGGCCTCAAGGCGTTGGGGGCGCATAATCTCAACGATGGCCGCCCGGCCGGGCTGACTGGGCGCGCACGCTTGCGCGCGCTCGCCGAGGCTTACGAACAACGGCGCCAGCCCGAGGGACTGCCCTGCACCTATCAGGTCATCTATGGCGTACTGCGAAAGGAGCAGCGCTCATGAGTGCAGCCTATTTCATCACGGGCACCGACACCGAAATCGGCAAGACCACCATCGCTGCCGGCCTGTTGTATGCGGCCCGCGCCGCCGGGCTGTCGACGGCTGCGGCCAAGCCGGTCGCCTCCGGCTGTGTGCTTACCGCAGAAGGGCTGCGCAACGACGACGCGTTGGCACTGCTCGCTCAATGCAGCCTGCCGCTGCGCTATGACGAGGTGAACCCCAATGCCTTCGCACCGGCCATCGCCCCCCATCTGGCGGCGCGCGACGAGGGCGTGCAGCTTGAGGTGCCGGCATTGAGCGCAGCGGTTCGGGCGATTCTGGGCAAAGGTGCGGACTTCACGCTGGTCGAAGGTGCCGGTGGCTGGCGCGTACCACTGACCGGCGCGGCCAACCTGTCGGACCTGGCTCGGGCACTGAAGCTTCCGGTGATTCTGGTGGTCGGCGTACGCCTGGGCTGCATCAACCATGCGCTACTGACCGCCGAGGCGATCCTGGGCGATGGCTTGCCGCTCGCTGGCTGGGTGGCCAATATCGTCGACCCGCATGCGGCGCGGCTGCAGGACAACCTCGATACCCTGAGCGAGCGTTTGCCCGCACCTTGCATCGGCGAGGTGCCGCACTTGTCAGCGGCTTTGCCGGAGCGCGTGGCGCAATACCTCGATTTATCGCGAATGATGCTATAAAGCCAGCTCATGCATTATTTTTGGCTGTACATTTTTTAAGCGGCTTCTGCTTAAATACATGCCATAGGTCCCTGCACCAGGAGACGTCCATGCAGATCTCATCCACCAGCGCATTCAACGCTGGCATCAATACCATTCAATCCGGCCAGCGTCGCGTCGATCAGGCTGCCGGTGAAATCGCCAGTGCGCCGGTGATTGCCGAGCGCGCGCAGGCCAACGAGCCCTCTGCTGCCCGCTCCGATATCGCCGATAACATGGTCGAGATGCGCGTCGGTCAATATGAAGCTCAGGCTGGCGCTCGTGTCGTTCAGACGGCGGACAAGGTGCTGGGCACCTTGATCGACGTCACCGCCTAATCGCCGCGCCTTCGGGCGCTCGGTTCCAGGAGGGAGGATGACATGCAAGTTTCTGGCTTCTCTCCCTCTTACTATCCTGTACTTCCTGCCGCGACCGCCGTTCCACGCCCCGTCGATTCTTCCAGCTCCCCTGATTTGGCCCGCGCCGCTTTTGCGCCTGTGGCGTCTAGTGCTGAGTCCGATTCCTCAAAAGCTGCAACCGGGCAGGAGGAACAGGACAAGTCAGAAGACTCCTCTGCTACCGCCAAACCAGGCGAGCCCCGCACTCCTCAGGAAGAGCAGGAGTTGCAGTTGGTCATTTCCGAGTTGGTCAACCGGGATCGTGAGGTGCGAACCCACGAGCAGGCGCACGCGGCGGTTGGCGGCGTGCACGCTGGCGCACCCACCTACACCTATACCCGTGGCCCGGATGGCAAGCGCTATGCTTCCGGGGGTGAGGTGAGCATCGACGTGGGGGCGGTAGCCAATGATCCTCAGGCCACGCTGAGCAAGATGGAGATCGTGATCCGTGCCGCGCTGGCGCCGGCCGAACCCTCTGCCCAGGATCGCAGCGTGGCCAGCCAGGCGCAGGCACAAATGGCGGTAGCCCGTGCCGAGCTCGCCGCACAGCAGCGCAGCGAAGCCGAGGAGGCGAAGGCACCTGCCGACGAAACGGATCAGGAAAGCGACGACCCGTCAGTCACGTCCGCCGATCAGCAGGCCCGCCCGGAGCCCGCCGGGATCAGCCTCTACGCCGCGTTCGCGGCCGATCAGAAGCCCTCTGGATCGCTCGATCTGCGCGCTTGAGCGAACGGTGTCGGGCCTTGACAGTGCCAGGGCGTAAACGTATGTTTCAAACATGTGTTTGAGTCGCTGCGCTGGCAGCCGACTCCATATATGGCCATTCTGCAAACGACCGCCCATCGGTCATCCCAAACATAAGAGACCACCCGCAGAGGTACCCGCTATGCCTGAATACAAGGCCCCCTTGCGTGATATCCGTTTCGTTCGTGACGAACTGCTCGGCTATGAAGCGCACTATCAGAGCCTGCCCGGCTGCCAGGACGCCACGCCAGACATGGTCGATGCCATCCTCGAGGAAGGCGCCAAGTTCTGCGAGCAGGTGCTCTCTCCGCTGAACCGCGTAGGCGATACCGAAGGCTGCACCTGGAGCGAATCCGGTGTGAAAACGCCGACCGGCTTCAAGGAAGCCTACAAGCAGTTCGTCGAAGGCGGCTGGCCCAGCCTGGCCCATGACGTCGAACATGGCGGCCAGGGCCTGCCCGAGTCGCTTGGCCTGGCTGTCAGTGAAATGGTCGGTACCGCCAACTGGTCGTGGGGCATGTACCCCGGCTTGTCCCATGGCGCGATGAACACCATCTCCGCACACGGCACGCCCGAGCAGCAACACACCTACCTGACCAAGCTGGTCTCCGGCGAATGGACCGGCACCATGTGCCTGACCGAAGCCCACTGCGGTACCGACCTGGGTATGCTGCGCACCCGTGCCGAACCTCAGGCCGACGGTTCCTACAAAATCTCCGGCACCAAGATCTTCATCTCGGCCGGTGAGCACGACATGGCCGATAACATCGTGCACATCGTACTGGCTCGCCTGCCGGATGCACCGGCTGGTACCAAGGGTATTTCCCTGTTCATCGTGCCGAAGTTCCTGCCTGGCGCCGAAGGCGGCGTCGGTGAGCGCAACGCGGTGAACTGTGGCTCCCTCGAGCACAAGATGGGCATTCACGGCAACGCCACCTGCGTGATGAACTTCGATGCTGCCACCGGCTTCCTGATCGGCCCGCCGAACAAGGGCCTGAACTGCATGTTCACCTTCATGAACACCGCCCGCCTGGGCACTGCTCTGCAAGGTCTGGCGCATGCCGAACTGGGCTTCCAGGGTGGCATCAAGTACGCCCGTGATCGCCTGCAAATGCGCTCGTTGACTGGCCCGAAATCGCCGGAAAAAGCCGCCGATCCGATCATCGTGCACCCCGATGTTCGCCGCATGCTGCTGACCATGAAGGCCTTCGCCGAGGGTAACCGGGCGATGGTTTACTTCACCGCCAAGCAGGTGGATATCCTCAAGTACGCCCAGGACGAGGAACAGAAGAAAGCCGCTGATGGCCTGATGGCTTTCCTGACCCCGATCGCCAAGGCGTTCATGACCGAGGTCGGCTTCGAGTCCGCATCCCACGGCATGCAGATCTACGGTGGCCACGGTTTCATCAGCGAGTGGGGCATGGAGCAGAACCTGCGCGACTGCCGCATCTCGATGATGTACGAAGGTACTACCGGTGTTCAGGCCCTCGACCTGCTCGGTCGCAAGGTGCTGATGACTCAGGGCGAAGCGCTCAAGGGCTTCACCAAGATCGTCCACAAGTTCTGCCAGGCCAACGAAGGCAACGAAGCGATCAAGGCGTTCGTCGAGCCGCTGGCCAAGCTGAACAAGGAGTGGGGCGAGCTGACCATGAAGATCGGCATGGCCGCCATGAAGGACCGCGAGGAAGTCGGTGCCGCGTCGGTGGATTACCTGATGTACTCCGGCTACGCCTGCCTGGCTTACTTCTGGGCTGACATGGCGCGTGTCGCCGCCGAGAAGATCGCTTCGGGCGAGGGTGACCAGGCCTTCTACAAGGCCAAGCTGCAGACCGCGCAGTTCTACTATGCACGCATCCTGCCGCGTACCCGCACCCACGTTGCGACCATGCTGTCTGGCGCAAGCAGCCTGATGGACATGAACGAAGAAGACTTCGCTCTGGGTTACTGATTGCCCATGCGATGCAAGAACCGCGACCCGGTGGGTCGCGGTTTTTTTATGGCTGTCTTTCGGGCTGGCATCGGCTGAGGTACTGCGGCCCGACCTGCACTGGTGAGATGCTAGGACCTCGTGCGTAGCTGACCAAATACAGGCAGAATGCCAGTCTCTTTCTGGTCATTGCGGAGCTCGTCTTGTCGCGCCTAACCGCCTTGCGCTTGGGACACTTCCTGCCAGCGTTGCTGCTGCTCGGCGGCGGCTTGCTGGCCGCGACTCTGCCAACGCTGACCGACTTCTTCACCTCCCTCTTCAATGTGTTGCCTACCCTGTTGCTGCTGCTCGGTGGCACCTTCTGCGTGGTCTACGGCCGGCAACGCGAGCTGTTCCTGCTGCTGGTGCTCTATCTGGGTTACTTCGTGCTCGACGAGCAGGCCGATCATTACCGCGATTTCGGTCAGGTGCGCGATGATGCGGCCCTGGTCTTTCACCTCTGCAGCCTGCTGTTGCCGATGCTCTATGGGTTGTTCGCTCTGTGGCGAGAGCGCACCCACCTGATCCAGGATCTGGTCGCCCGCCTTGCGGTGCTGCTGGCGGTTTGTGCCGTGGCCGCTGCGCTTGCGCGACGCTATCCGCAAGCGCTCGAGCAGTGGTTGTCGGTGATCCGCTGGCCTGCCCTGCATGCCGAGTGGATGAGCCTCGTGCAACTGGCCTATCCGCTGTTCCTGCTGGTCATCGTCGCACTGCTGGTGCAGTACCTGCGCACGCCTCGCCCGGTACACGCGGTGCAGTGCGTCGGGGTGATTGCTCTGTTATGGATGCTGCCCAATACCTTCATCCAGCCTCATGCGCTGCAGGTGATGTCCAGCGTGGTGATGCTGATGATCGTCGTCGGCGTGGCGCACGAGGCCTACCAGATGGCCTTCCGAGACGAGCTCACCGGGTTGCCCGGGCGTCGGGCGCTTAACGAGCGGCTGCAGCGCTTGGGGCGCAGCTACGTGCTCGCCATGGCGGATGTCGATCACTTCAAGAAATTCAACGATACCCATGGTCACGATGTTGGCGATCAGGTGCTGCGTGTGGTCGCCAGCCAGCTGCGCAAGGTCGGCGGCGGTGGCAAGGTCTACCGCTACGGCGGCGAGGAATTCACCCTGGTGTTTCCCGGCAAGACCATCGAACAGTGCCTGCCGCATCTGGAAGCGATACGCCAGACCGTCGAACGCTACCGGATTCAGTTGCGCGATGGCCAGCAGCGCCCGAACGACGACCAGTTGGGGCGTCAGCGCCGCCGGGGCTCCGCTGCCACCCATGTCTCCGTGACGGTGAGTATCGGGGTGGCTCAGCGTGGCGAGGAGCAGCGCAGCGTGGAGGAGGTTCTCAAGGCCGCCGACAAGGCCCTCTATGGTGCCAAGAGCGCAGGGCGCAACTGCGTGAGCAGTCAGGTTCAGCGGCGTGGCGCGGTCAAGTTGAAGGCCGAGCGCGGCTGATCGTCTGTGTGATCGATCAGTGGCTGACCGGTCACGACACGACCCTATGTGTCTGAAAAGTTGTTGGGCTAGACTCGGCTTCTGAACGTGCTACCGAGGACTTCCCATGGCCGATTACAAAGCTCCCCTGCGTGACATGCGCTTCGTGCTCAACGAGGTTTTACAGGTCTCAACATTGTGGGCGCAGTTGCCAGCCCTGGCCGAGGTCGTCGATGAGGAGACCGCCAACGCGATCCTCGAAGAAGCGGGCAAGATCACCGCAGGCATGATCGCGCCCTTGAACCGGGCGAGTGACGAAGAGGGCTGTTCGTGGGCCGATGGCGTGGTCACCACGCCAGCCGGATTCATCGAGGCCTACAGGGCGTATGCCGAGGGTGGCTGGGTCGGTGTCGGTGGCGATCCGCAGTTCGGCGGCATGGGCATGCCCAAGGTGATATCTGCCCAGGTCGAGGAAATGGTCAACTCGTCCAGCCTGTCGTTCGGCCTCTACCCGATGCTCACGGCCGGAGCCTGTCTGTCGATCAATGCACACGCCAGCGAAGAGCTGAAGCAGGCTTATCTGCCGAACATGTATGCTGGCGTCTGGGCCGGTTCCATGTGCCTGACCGAGCCCCATGCCGGTACCGATCTGGGCATCATCCGTACCAAGGCCGAGCCTCAGGCCGATGGCAGCTACAAGGTCAGCGGCACCAAGATCTTCATCACCGGTGGTGAGCACGATCTGACCGAGAACATCATTCACCTGGTGCTGGCCAAGCTGCCCGATGCACCGGCTGGCCCCAAGGGCATTTCGCTGTTCCTGGTGCCCAAGTTCATGGTCAATGCCGATGGCTCGCTGGGTGAGCGCAACGCGCTGTCCTGTGGCTCCATCGAGCACAAGATGGGCATCAAGGCATCGAGTACCTGTGTAATGAACTTCGATGGTGCCACCGGTTACATCATCGACGCGCCGAACCGCGGCCTGGCCGCCATGTTCACCATGATGAATTACGAGCGACTGGGGGTCGGCATCCAGGGGCTGTCGACCGGTGAGCGTTCCTACCAGAGCGCCATCGAATATGCCCGCGAGCGTATCCAGAGCCGTGCGCCAACTGGTGCCGTGGCCAAGGACAAGGCGGCCGACCCGATCATCGTTCATCCGGACGTGCGCCGTATGTTGCTGACCATGAAGGCCCTCAACGAGGGTGGACGTGCCTTCTCCAGCTACGTCGCCATGCAACTCGACACCGCCAAGTTCAGCGAAGATGCGATCACCCGCAAGCGCGCCGAAGAACTGGTGGCGCTGCTGACTCCGGTAGCCAAGGCGTTCCTGACCGATCTCGGCCTGGAAACCACCCTTCACGGCCAGCAGGTGTTCGGTGGGCATGGCTACGTGCGGGAGTGGGGCCAGGAACAACTGGTTCGCGACTGCCGCATCACGCAGATCTACGAAGGCACCAATGGTATCCAGGCGCTGGATCTGGTCGGTCGCAAGGTGGTTGGCAGTGGTGGCGCCTTCTCCCAGCATTTCACCGATGAGATTCGTGCCTTCGCCAGCGCCGCGGATGCTCCTCCTGCCGAGTTCAGCGAGCCGCTGCTGGCCGCGGTCGCCATCCTGGAGGCGCAAACCACGGCACTGCTCGAGCGCGCACGGAGCAACCCCAACGAGATCGGCGCGGCCTCGGTGGAGTACCTGCACCTGTTCGGTTACACCGCCTACGCCTACATGTGGGCAATGATGGCCAAGGCGGCACTGGGCAAGGAAGGGCAGGAGGATTTCTACGCCAGCAAGCTGGGCACCGCGCGTTTCTACTTCGCTCGCCTGCTGCCACGCATCCATTCCCTGAGTGCGTCGGTGAGCGCTGGCAGCGAGAGCCTGTACCTGCTCGATGCCGAGCAGTTCTGACGGGGTGTGGTCCGCGCTGTCGTTGGCCTGCAGCGTGTAGGCCAATGCTTACACGCAGTTCTGCCTTTAGCCACTATTGGCATTTGCAGGCGAAGCGTAATCTTCACTTCAAGGACTTAGCGCAGGAAGCGCACTGAAACAGACAGGGATACGTGGGACGCTGCCAGGATGGCGCGCTGATCAAGGATGTCAGGATACAGACTGAAAAACCCCGCCTCGGCGGGGTTTTCTTTTTGGGGCGAATAAAGTCAGTCTCACCCGATGACGTGTTTCATGGCCGCTGCCAATGCATTGCCTATCGTCCAACTGCCAGCCCGCCTGCCGAGGCGTCGGCCCTGCTCTTCATCTGATCGTTGTCATCCTCGAAGCCCGCGCCAGACCAGTGCTGCGAGCAGCACCCAGAGCGCCACGATGATTGCCGCCGCCACCCAGCGACCACGCCCGCCGATGCGCGTGTCGGCCAGGCGTTCGGCTTGCGGGCGACAACGCTGGATCAACTCGGCAGGCGTCAGGCGCACGGCCAGAGCGATGCCCAGCGGCAACAGCAGCAAGTCGTCGAGCAGGCCGAGCAGCGGAATGAAATCCGGGATCAGGTCCACCGGGCTGACGGCATACAACACCACGGCGATGCCCACCAGCTTGGCTGGCCAGGGCATGTCGGGCTGACGGCAGCAGAGCCAGAGCAGGATGATCTGACGTTTGAGCGCCTTGGCCCATGTGCGCAGGGTGCTTAGCAGGGTTTTCATGGGGTTGCCTCATCGATGCCGCAGTGGCGGGCGGAGAATACCAGTGGCGCGTCGGGTAGTTCGGTGAAGCGAGCGATCCAGGCGCGATAGCTGGCCTGCGCATCGAGGTCGGCGAAGGCTTGCGGCCAGAGCATGCTGGCCAGGTATTCGACGCCGATGACGTTGAACACGCTGTTGTAGAACTGATGGTAAAGGCCATGGACGCAGTGGTTCGGCGCCTTGCGGACGCGCTCGAAGCCCGGCCGTTGCAGCAGGCGGTGAAGATGATCCTGCACGGCGCCTGGGTCGGCACGATAGCCGAATGGCAAAGCACCCACGCCTTCACGCAGGCGCTGAGTGCCGGTCATCACGTAATGATCCGGTTTGCTGCGGATAAGCATCTCCAGGGCGACGTCTCCGGAGTCGCCAAGCAGCAGCCGCGAGCCCAGATTGGTCGCGCCGAGCGCCTTGACCATCGCCCCCCAGCCCTTGTCGCCCTGGGTATGGCAACAGCTACCGCTGCCGGCCTGGCCCGCTCGGGCTTCGATGAACACCCGGGGTTTGGGGAGGTCACGGCTGCGTCGCTGCAAGTCGTGGAGTTTTGCCTGATAGGCGTCGACGTAGGCCCGCGCGCGAGCCTGGCGATTCAGTACGTCACCGAGCAGCAACAGGCTGCGCGGTACGTTGCGTAGCGGGTCATCCTGGCTGTCGACGTAGATCAACGGGATGCCCAGGCGTTCGAGCAGGCTGCCAAGCACGCTGTTTTCCACGGCCGGCCGGGCCTCCAGACGCACCACCAGCAAGTCCGGGTGAAGGCGAATGACGCGCTCGATATCCACATCCCCGGCGGAGGAAAAGCCCAGTGTCGGTATCTGGGCGGCAGCTGGCCAGCGTTCCATCAGCAGTTGCCAGAGGCTGGGATCCGAGCCGCGCAGGTTGTTGTTGAAGGCCACCACACGGGCCAGTGGCGCTTCACGTTCGAGAATGGCCAGGGCCAGCAGGTCATTGCTGTCCTGCAGCAGGATCCGCTGCGGCGGTGCCTCGATGCGCACCTCTCGGCCGGCGAGGTCGATCACGGTGCGTGGATAGTCATCGGCCTGGACGGCAGCACCCGTCAGCAGCAGGATCACCGCCAGCGCAGCACGAAGCGTCACAGCGAAGCATCCACGGCAATTTGCAGGTGCCCACGGCTGCAGGTTTCGACCCGAGCATCGACCTTGTAGACGTTCGCCAGCAGCGATGGGGTGAGCGTCTCCTGTGGGCTGCCGGTGGCCTGCATGCGGCCGTTGGCGAGCACCACCAGGCGATCCGCCCAGCGCGCGGCGAGGGCCAGGTCATGCAGCACCACGACGACGATGCGGCCCTGGTCGGCGAGACTGCGCACCGTTCCCATCACCCGGTTCTGGTGGTGCAGGTCGAGGGCGCTGGTGGGTTCGTCGAGCAGCAGCAGCGATGGCTCGCGAATCATCGCCTGGGCCAGGCTCACCAATTGCCGCTGGCCTCCGGACAACTGCTCGAGCGGGCGCATGGCCAGGTGCACGATGCCAAGCTGCTCCAGCACGCCATGGGCTCGCTGTATGGCGCCCGGCGTTTGGCCAGTCTGGCCGGCATGCAGAGCGCCGAGCAGGGTTTCCAGTACGCTCATGGCGATACCATCGGGCAATTGCTGGGGCATGAAACCCATCTGCTGCGCGCGCTCGCGGCGCGAGCAGCGCAGCAGGTCGAAGTCGCCCAGGCGCAGGCTGCCGGTCGTGGGCAACAGCCCTGCCAGGCTGCGTAGCAGCGTGGACTTGCCTGCGCCATTGGGGCCGACCAGCTCCACCAGTGTCCCCGGCTCGATGGCGGGCAGATCGATGCCATGGAGAATCTGCGTGCCACGGCAGTGCACCTGCAGCCCGGCAATCGTCAGGGCCGGCGCAGTCATGGGCGCCGCCCCTGGCGCAGCAGCAGCGTCATGAACAGCGGCACGCCGATCAGTGCGGTGACGATACCCACCGGCAGGATCACGCCAGGAATCACCAGCTTGCTGGCGATCGAGGCGAGGGACATCACCAGTGCACCGACCAGCGCGCTGACCGGCAGGAAGAAGCGGTGATCCTCGCCGATCAGCAGGCGTGCGATATGCGGGCCGACCAAGCCGATGAAACCGATGGTGCCGACGAAGGCCACCGCCGTGGCGGCCAGCAGGCTGATGCGCAGCAGCGAGCCGAAACGCAGGCGGCCGACATCGATACCCAGGGTCAGCGCACGCTCCTCGCCGAGGCGCAGGGCGGTCAGTGGCCAGGCCGCGCGCAGGCTGAAGGGAATGGTCAGCACCACCACCAGCGCCAGGGTCTGCACGGCAGGCCAACTGGAGCGGGTCAGGCTGCCGAGGCTCCAGAACACCAGTTGTTGCAGGGCGTCGGGTGAGGCGATGTATTGCAGCAGAGCGACCAGCGCGTTGTAGCAGAACACCAGGGCGATACCGAACAGCAGCAGGGTCTGCACGCCGCCAGCCAGGCGCGCGACGCCCTGTAGCAGGAGCACCGAGGCGAAGGCGAAGAAGAAGGCGTTCAGGGTCACCAGGGCGCTATCCGGTACACCGGGAATGCCCAGGTTGAGGACGATGGCCAGCGCCGCTCCGAGCGAGGCGGCGGAGGACAGACCGAGGGTGAAGGGATCGGCCAGGGGATTACCCAACACGGTCTGCATTTCCGCACCGGCCAGCGAGAGGGCCACGCCGACCAGCACCGCCATCAACGCGAAGGGCAGCCGCAGTTCGCGGACGATCACCTGCGTGTCGATATCCACCATCTGGGGTGTGAACAGCGCACCCAGCACTTCACCTGGCGAAAACAGCGTGGAGCCGATGGCGATATCCAGCACCAGGCTGATGAACACCGCCACCAGCAGTGCCGCGCAGATCAGCAGACGCTTGTGCAGCACCCGCCCGTACGCCGCGGCCAGCTCCCGGGCCGTGAAGGTGTCGTGCATGGCTAGAATTTCGCGCTGATGGTGGCCAGCAGCGAGGCCGGCTCGCCGTAGTAGTTGCCATCGGTGGAGGCGACGGTTTCCAGATACTCGCGGTCGGTGAGGTTGCGTCCATTGAGCGAGACGCGAACCTCTTCGCTGAGGTCGTAGAACAGGCTGGCGTCGAAGCGCGTGTAGCCGGAGACGTCGTAGCTGTTCTCCAGATTGCCCTCGCGGGCGCCAACGGCGATTACTCCCGCACCGAAGCCCAACCCCTTCAGGTTGCCCGATTGCAACTGGTAGCTGCTCCACAGCGAGCCGCTCAGGGTCGGTACGCCCTGCAGCTTGTTGCCTTCTCGCACCAGTGAGTCAGCGGTGGGGGTGTGCTTGGTCAGCTCGGCGTTGAGCACACTGGCGTTGGCAATGATGTGCCAGCCGTCCAGCGGTTCGCCGACGATATCCAGTTCTACGCCGCGCACGCGCTGTTCGCCGGTCTGGATGGAGCGATCTTCATTTTCCGGATCGGTACTGGCGACGTTTTCGCGGGTTAGCTGGAACACTGCCAGTGTGGCGCTCAATCGTTGTGGAATCAGCTCGACCTTGGCGCCCACTTCGAACTGCTTGCCTTCCTCTGGATCCAGCGGCCGCCCTGAGCGATCGATATCGCCCTGGGGGACGAACGAGGTGCTGTAGCTGGCATAGAGCGACAATTGATCGTTGGGCTGGTAGACCAGCCCGACGCGCGGGGAGACCTTTTCCGGATCGAGGTTGGTAGGAACCTCGCTGTAGTCGTCTTCGATGGTCAGGTTTTTCTGCCGTGTGCTGTCGTAGCGTGCCCCGACCAGCAGTTTCCACTGGCTGCTCAGGTCGATCTGATCCTGCAGATACAGGCTTTGGGTTTCCAGCTCGTACTCCGAGCCGCCGCCATAGGTGAACGCGCCGGGTACCGCGCCGTAGATCGGCTCGTAGATATCGATATCGGCCAGCGGGGCGCGGTCGCTGCCGGCATGGCGATCACCTTCGAGGTATTCGAAGCCGACCAGGGCCGTATGCTGCAGGCCGCCCGTGGCGAAACGAGCGATGGCCTCGAACTGCATGTCCAGAGTGCGTACGGCTTCCTTGCCGTCGGTGGCACGGCGGCGCAGGGTACGGCCGTCGGCGCGCATGTCGCGCAGGTCGACGACGTAGCGCTGTTTATCCGACTCGTCCCAGCGGGTCGCCTGGCGCAGGGTCAGCCAGTCATTGACGTCATGCTCGACACGCCACCAGGCGGCGACCTTCTTGGCGTCGTCGTGGGACCAGGGCTCGTGCAGGAAGCGCTCCGGCTTCATGCTGATGCGGCCGTTTTGCGGAATCACGCCGCGGTCGAACTGGCTGGTTTGGTTGGTGTATTCCAGACCGCCATCGACCCGGGTGTATTCGGTTAGCTCCCAGCGCAACGTGGGGGATATGTAGGTATGGCGGTTGTCGCGAAAGGTATCGCGGAAGCTGCTTTCGGTCTGCCCGGCGATGGCGATGCGCCCGGCGAGGGTTTTCGCTTCGTCCAGCGGGCCGCTGGCGTTGACCTCCAGGCGATAGAAGTCTTCGCTGCCAGCCTGGGCCTTGATCCGGGTCTCCGGCGTGAACGTCGGTTTGCGGGTCACCAGGTTGATCAGCCCGCCGGGGTCGCCCTGGCCGTAAAGCACCGAGGCCGGGCCCTTGAGCACTTCCACGCGCTCGACGTTGACCAGATCGCTGATCACCTCAGGGCGCGACACCAGCGGGTTCATCAGCATGCCGTCGACCGCGTAGGTGCGAGAGTGGAAACCACGCACCACGAAGCTCTCGGTGGAACCTCCGTGGGAGTTGCCGCGTTGCACGCTGCTGACGTTGACCAGAGCGTCGGCCAACTGGTTGAGCTGCTGGTCCTCGAGAACCTGACGAGGCACCACCTGAATGGACTGTGGAATGTCACGCAGGGCGCTGTCGGTCTTGCTGCCCGTGGCACTGCGGGTGGCGCGGTAACCGCTGACCGGGCCATCGGCATACTCGTGCTCGCCGCTGGCACTGATGGTCGACGGCGCCAGGGACAGTGAGCCGCTGCTGTCCTGCGGGAACAGTAGCAGGGTGCGCTCCGGGGTGAGCGTCCAGCCCAGGCCGGAGCCTTGCAGCAACAGGGTGAGCGCCTGTCGCTCACTGTAGTTGCCCTGTACCGCCGGTGCGCTCAGGCCATCGGCAAGGCGCGCGTCGAAACTGACCTGGATGCCCCGTTGGCTGCCGAAGGTGGCGAGCGCCGAGGCCAGCGGTTGGCTGCTGATGGAGAAGGCATGGCGTTGCTGGTCTTCGCCGCTGCCTGGCGCCTGCAAGGCGCTCTGTGCCATGCCCAGAGGCGAGCCGAGCAGCAGGCAGGGGGCGGCGAAGCAGCCGATGCCGAAACGCAAGACGAGTCGAGGAGAAAAGCGCAAACGCGGCACCAGCATGCTGTCGTCCTTCATACATATCGTTAACGTTTGAGAGGGATTCTCAAATTTACGATTGTAAAGACGACACCCTCGGCGATTTTTTTCATCGCCGAGGGATTTTTTTCTGATGGTCCGCCGCGCGGTGCGATCAAGGCGTTCCCAGCACGCGGATCCAGGGCGTCATGCGCCGGCTGGGTACCGCCAGCGATTGAGCCAGGGCGCCGAGGGCGCGATCCGGGTCGCGCATGTCGTAGATGCCAGTGAGGCGGCGCTGCGCCAGAGCCGGGTCGGCGAGCACGATCCAGCCCGGTGTGTAGCGGCGCATCTGCTCGAGAATTTCGCTGACGCTGGCGTTTTCCACGAACAACTGGCCACGCCGCCAGATGGCCACGCGCTCACTGTCGACCCGCAGATGCTGCAGGGTTCCGCTGAATCTGTCCTGGCGCAGGCCTTCACCAGGGTGGAGGTCATCTTCGCTGCTGGCGCCATCGACCTGGCTGCTTACGCGCACCAGGCCGCGCTCTACGGCGACGTCCAGATAACGTTCGCTCAGGTCGACTTCGAACGCGGTGCCGAGTACCCGCACTGCGCTGCTGCCGGCCTGGACCACGAAGGGCCGCTCGACATCGCGCTGTACATCGAAGAACGCCTGGCCGGCCAGTAGCTGCAGATCACGGCGCTCGCTGCGATATTCGCTGCGCAAGGCACTGCGCGGGCCGAGGGTGACCAGCGAGCCGTCGGCCAGGGTCACCGTGCGGGTTTCCCCCGCTGCGGTGATGTAGTCGGCCTGCCAGTGCAGTGCGGCCTGGGGATAAGTGAGGATCGCCAGCGCAGCGATGCCGGCCGCCAGTGCCGCGGGCAGCCAGCGACGTTTGCGTCGCGGCGGGGGGCTGGCCGGGCGAGCGGTTTGTGTCGGGGGTTCGCGCAGTTGCGCGATGCCTCCCCACACTCGCTCGATCTGTTGCCAGGCATGCAGATGCTCCGGGCCCTGCGCCAGCCAGCGTTCGAAATCCTTGCGTGCGCTCGGCGTTTCGCTGAGGCGCAGGTGCCAGTCGGCGGCCTGTTCGAGCAGGTCGTCCGTGTTGCCCGCAGAGTCAGTCACGCTGCTGGTCCCGCGTGTCATCACCGGGCAGGGCGCGGGCCAGGCGTACCAGCGCATCGCGTACCAGGCGATGAGCCGTGGCCAGGGACACGCCCAGCTGTTCGGCGATCTGCGCCAGGGTCTTGCCGCCCAGGCGATGCATCTCGAGCGCGCGGCGGCTTTGCTCCGGCAGGTCCGCCAGGGCACTGGACAGGTGCTCCAGCTCATCGCTGTGCAGGCAGGCCTCTTCGGGGCTGGCGACCAGGGTCGGCAGCAGCCAGTCCGGCGGCATGGCGTGGCGGCGCTGCTCGCGGGCCTCGCTCAGGCGCATGTCGAGGGCAAGGTTGCGCACGATGCGATAGAGGTAAGCGACGGGCTGTTCGATGGCTTGCAGCTCGGGGCGCTGCAGGGGATGCAGGCGCAGATAGGCTTCCTGAACGACATCCTCGGCACGATCCCGGTCCTGGGTGATCTGCGCCGCATAGTTGACCAATGCCCTGCGGCAGGACAGGAAGATATCCAGCTTCTCGGCCGAATCGTTCATGGTTGCGCCTCGTCGTACTGCAGACGCAAATCGTCTGGGCCGGCAAAGGCGGTACTCTAGACCTGATTGAGAGGCTTTTTCAATTGGAAGGAGCCCGGCAGTTGGGCTCCCTGTCGGCAGGGCTCAACCCTTGGCGGTCGTCTCGACCCAGGCGGCATAGGTGTCGATGAATTTCTGCAGGAACGGCCGGATACCGTCGCTCAGCTTGCCGCTTTCATCGAAGAAGTTGCCGGCGCCGCCCAGGTAGGCTTCCGGCTGTTGCAGCAGGGGCATGTCGAGAAACACCAGCGCCTGGCGCAGTTGATGGTTGGCACCGAAACCGCCCAAAGCACCAGGGGAGGCGCTGACCACGCCAGCCGGTTTGCCGCTGAACGCGCTCTGGCCGTAGGGACGCGAACCTACGTCGACGGCATTCTTGAGAGGGGCGGGGATCGAGCGATTGTACTCCGGGGTGATGAACAGCACGGCATCCGCCGCCTTCACCTGGGCGCGGAAGTGGCTGTAAGCAGCGGGTGCCGGATCGACGTCGATGTCTTCGTTATACAAGGGCAGATCACCAATTTCGACGATTTTCAGACTCAGGTTATGCGGTGCCAGGTCGGCCAGTGCCAAGGCGAGTTTGCGGTTGATCGATGCTTTGCGCAGGCTACCGACCAGTACGGCGACGTAGGTCTTGCTCATGGGGGTTCCCTTGATCAGGAGTGGAAGGGGGTGTTGGCAAGCCAGAACACTATAGCTGTCTCCCGATCGCACGTGGCGCTTGCGCGGATAGGCACTGCACCGCGTTGCATGAGGTTGATGGCGATGTGATTTTCCTTGAACCGGATGCCGGTGGCGCCAGTCGATTGTGGGGTATAGCCCAGCCGGGCCCACTTCAATAGGACGTACACCATGGACCTGATCCGTATTCTGATCGCCATTCTTCTTCCGCCTCTGGGCGTTTTCCTGCAGGTCGGCTTCGGCGGCGCTTTCTGGCTGAATATCCTGCTGACCCTGTGCGGCTATTTCCCGGGCATCATTCACGCCGTGTATATCATCGCCAAACGCTGATTCCAGGCTGGCTCAGAAACCGCGCAATGCGCGGTTTTTTTGTGCCTGCGGTTCCCACCATGTGAAATTGAGCTGTACGACAACCTGCCTGAGTTGTCCTTTTTCGGCGGACTGGACCCCGCTCATCTTTTTGACGCGCGGCCCCGCGGTTGTGAAAGTTTCTGGCATTCAAGAGAGGGCTCGTATTTTTCATTGCCCGCTTTGAATTTGTGGTTATTTTTAAATAACTATATGAATTTACAGGTTTTTAATTGATTTAATTTGGCGTTGACCGGAGTGAGTGATGGCCATTTCACATCTTTGCTGGGGATGATTTTCTTCTTTACAGGTTCTTGACAGCGTTTGGGATTGGCGCAATTATCGGGTTATTCGCTGTATGACAACATACATCGGGCCAATCAAATAATCACAAGATCCAAGGCGCGTTCAATGAAGATCACTCAGGTCAATGTCGAGGTTTTCACCTACCCCACTCGTCGCAGCGTCGATGCTGCCGGTCATGCCCATCCGGGCGACGAATCCCTGGCCAAGATGGCGCTGTTGCGCATCGCCACCGAAGACGGCGTGGAAGGCTATGCCTTTGGCGCGCCCGAGCTGATTCGTCCGCACATCATCGACAGCTTCGTACGCAAGGTGCTGATTGGGCAGAACGTCATGGATCGCGAGAAGATCTGGCAGGACCTCGCTCACTGGCAGCGCGGCAGTGCCAGTCAGTTGACCGACCGCGCACTGGCGCTCGTCGAGCAGGCGCTGTGGGATTGGGCGGGGCGCAAATTCAAGCAGCCGGTGCACAAGCTGATTGGTGGCTATCGCGACAAGGTGTTGGCCTATGGGTCGACCATGTGCGGCGATGACCTGCCGGGCGGCCTGTCGACTCCCGAGGAGTACGGCCGCTTCGCCGAGCAACTGGTCGCCCGTGGCTACAAGGCGATCAAGCTGCACACCTGGATGCCACCGATCTCCTTCGCGCCGGATCCGAAGATGGACGTGCGTGCCTGCGCCGCTGTGCGTGAGGCGGTCGGCCCGGATATCGCCCTGATGCTCGACGGTTATCACTGGTATAGCCGCACCGACGCGCTGTACATCGGCCGCGAACTGGAAAAGCTCGACTTCGCCTGGTTCGAAGAGCCGATGATGGAGGAGTCCGCCGAGTCCTATGCCTGGCTGGCGGCCAACCTGGACATCCCGGTGCTGGGGCCGGAATCCCTTGGGGGCAAGTACATGAGCCGTGCCAGTTGGGTCGGGCAGGGCGCCTGTGACATCCTGCGCGCCGGCGTGGCCGGGGTCGGCGGTATCGCGCCGTGCCTGAAGGTCGCGCACCTGGCCGAATCCTATGGCATGCACTGCGAGATTCACGGCAACGGCGCCGCCAACCTGGCGGTGGTCGGTGCGATCAAGAACTGTGACTGGTACGAGCGCGGCCTGCTGCACCCGTTCCTCAACTACGACGACGTGCCTGCCTATCTGAACAGCATCGTCGACCCGATGGACAGCGATGGCTACGTGCACCTGCCGGATCGTCCGGGTCTGGGCGAAGACATCAACTTCGCCTACATCGAGACGAACACCGTCAACCGGTACTGATGCACCGGTGCGCAGCCGCACGCGGCTGCGCTGTTTCTGAGAGTCGAATAACTATAAGAAGGCTATCTCATGATCAAACCAATTCCGCATCTGGTCGCGGGCCTGCTGGCCGCTACCCTGGCCCTGGGCTCCGTGACCACGGTGCAGGCCAAGACCCCTGCCGATCAGCTCATCGTCGGCATGAGCATGATCAACCTGCTGTCCCTCGATCCGGCTGCCGCTACTGGCCTGGACGTGTCCGAGGTGAACGCCAACCTGTACGACATGCTGCTGGTGCAGGACGCTGCCGCGCCGGACAACCTGGTACCGGCCCTGGCCGAACGCTGGGAAGTCAGCGATGACCACAAGACGCTGACCTTCCACCTGCGCAGCGGCGTCAAGTTCCACTCCGGCAACGAGCTGACCGCCCAGGATGTGATCTGGTCGTTGCAGCGCGTGCTCAAGCTCAACCTGGCGTTGGCCTCGACCTGGAAGGCTTACGGCTTCACCGCCGATAACGTCGAGCAGCAGATCCGCGCCCCTGACGACCACACCGTGGTGGTCGAGCTGGCTCGCCCGACCGATCCGATGCTGGTGCTCAATACCCTGGCCACCTCGCCCAGTGCATTCATCCTCGACAAGAAAGAGGTGCTCAAGCACGACAAGAATGGCGATATGGGCGGTGCCTGGCTGACCACCAATGCGGCGGGCAGCGGACCATTCGTGCTCAACGCATGGCGCGCCAATGACGTGATTCTGATGACCCGTTTCGAGGACTATTGGGGCGGCCCGGCCAAGCTCAAGCGCGTGGTGATGCGCAACATGACCGAGTCGCAGTCGCTGCGCCTGATGGTCGAGCGGGGCGACCTGGATATCGCCCGTGGCATGTCGGCACCGGACATCACGGCCCTGAGCAGTTCGGACAAGGTCAAGACCCAGACCGTGCAGCGCGGCACGCTCTACTACGTGGCGCTGAGCACCAAGCAGCCGATGTTCGCTGACGCCCGCGTGCGCAAGGCGGTCCGTTCGTTGATCGATTATCAGGGCATCAATGAGGTGGTGATGCCGCATTACGGCACCCTCAACCAGCGCCCGATGCCGCTCGGCCTGCCCGCGCGTCTGGATGATCCCGGCTATCGCCTGAACGTCGAGGAGGCCAAGAAGCTGCTGGCCGAAGCCGGCTACCCGGACGGTTTCCAGACAACTATCCGTGTACTTGCGGAGCCACCGTTCATCAACATCGCCTCCAGCGTGCAATCGACCCTGGCTCAGGCCGGCATCAAGGCGCGCATCGTCACCGGCACCGGCACTCAGGTGTACGGCTCCATGCGTGAACGCACCTTCGACATCATCGTCGGTCGTGGCGGTGGCGGCGCTGAGCGTCACCCGCATTCCAGCCTGCGCACCCTGGTCTACAACCCGGACAACCGTGACGAAGCCAAGCTGAGCAACTTCCAGGGCTGGCGTACCTCGTTCTACAGCCCCGAGCTCAATGCGCTGATCGAAAAGGCCGAGGTAGAGCCGGACAAGCAGACCCAGATGGATCTGTATCACCAGTTTCAAAACCTCTACGACGAGCAGGTCGGCGCCATCATGCCGATTTCGCAGATGACCGACACGGTGGTGATCTACCACGACGTGGTCGGCTATATCGGTCACAGCGCGGCGACCACGCGCTACAAGGATGTGCACAAGGATCGTTGAGCCCCCGGGCGGCGTAGCGCCGCCCCTGCTTAGACGAACGAGCGCGATCAATCGGGAGCCTGTTATGTTTGCTTCGACTGCGTCTTTCTTCGGCACGCGGATGGGCGGCACTTCACGCCGTTTCGGCGCGGTGCTGATGACCCTGCTGGGCTTGTTGGCGATGACTTTCTTCATCGGCCGAGTGATGCCACTCGATCCGGTGCTGGCGGTGGTCGGCCCGGATGCCGACAGTTCCACCTACGACCAGGTCTATCAGGCCATGGGCCTGGACCGGCCGCTGCTGGTGCAGTTCGGCTACTACCTGCGCGATCTTGCCCAGGGCAATTTCGGCAATGCGCTGCTCACCGGCCACCCGGTGATCGAGGACATCGCCCGGGTGTTCCCGGCGACCATCGAGCTGGCCACGCTGGCGATCATCTTCGGTGTGGTGCTCGGCCTGCCGCTGGGCGTATTCGCGGCGGCCAACCAGGGCCGTATCGGTGATCACCTGGCGCGTGTGGTGACCCTGTTCGGTTATTCCACGCCGATCTTCTGGCTCGGCATGATGGGCCTGCTGGTGTTCTATGCCTGGCTCGGCTGGGCGGGTGGTGCCGGGCGTATCGATCTGGCCTACGACGGCATGGTGCCCTCGGTGACCGGCATGCTGCTGATCGACAGTGCCATCGCTGGCGACTGGGATGCCTTTTCCAGTGCCCTCAAGCACATCCTCCTGCCGGCGCTGATCCTGGGCCTCAACTCGGTGGCCTACATCAGCCGGATGACCCGCAGCTTCATGCTCGAGCAGCTTTCCCAGGAGTACATCCTCACCGCTCGGGTCAAGGGCCTGTCGCGGCGCAAGGTGATCTGGGGCCATGCCTTCCGCAACATCCTCGTGCAACTGCTCACCGTGGTGGCGCTGGCCTATGGCTCGTTGCTCGAAGGAGCGGTGCTGATCGAGACGGTGTTCGCCTGGCCCGGCTTTGGCCAGTACCTGACCAGCAGCCTGCTGCTCGGTGACATGAACGCGGTGATGGGCTGCGTGTTGGTGATCGGCTTCATCTTCGTCGGTCTCAATCTGCTCAGCGATGCGCTGTACAAGGTGTTCGACCCGCGCACCCGCTGACCCGACCCACTCGATTGCAGCCCTTCAATAATTACAATAGGGACATCCGCATGAAATCGTTTCGCTCCACGCTGCTCTGCGGCGTGCTCGGTGCGCTGCTGTGTAGCGCTCCGCTGCTGACCGCCCAGGCCAAGACCCCGGACGATCAACTGATCGTCGGCATGAGCATGGCCAACCTGTTTTCCATCGACCCGGCCAATGCGCCGGGGCTCGATGCCTCGGGCATCAACGCCAACCTGTACGACACCCTGGTGTTGCGCAAGGACGGCAGCCCCGACGCGCACATCCCGCAATTGGCCGAGCGCTGGGACGTCAGCGAAGACGGTCGCCGGCTGACCTTCCACCTGCGCGATGACGTGCGCTTCCATTCCGGCAATGCGCTGACCGCCGAGGACGTCGCCTGGTCGCTGTACCGCGTGCTGAAACTCAACTTCGGCCTGGCCACCACCTGGAAGGCCTACGGCTACACCCTGGACAACATTGAGCAACTGATCCGCGCCGAGAACGATTCGACGCTGGTCATCGAACTGCCGCAGCCGACCGACCCGCTGCTGGTGATCGACACCCTGGCCACTTCGCCAAGCGCCGTGGTGCTGGATCGCAAGACCGTGCTCGAACATGAAAAGGACGGCGATCTGGGCGCTGCCTGGCTGGTCACCAACGAAGCGGGCAGCGGCCCGTTCACCCTCAGCTCCTGGCGTGCCAACGACACCCTGGTGATGACCGCGTTCGCCGATTACTGGGGCGGCGCGAGCAAGCTCAAGCGCGTGCTGATCCGTCATATCACCGAATCGCAGTCGCTGCGCCTGATGCTCGAACGCGGTGACCTGGACATGGGCTACGGCATGGCCGCATCCGACGTCCAGGCGCTGGCCGCCAAGGGCAACATGCAGATCCAGACGCTGCAGCGCGGCACCATGTACTACGTCGCCATGAGCATGAAGCAGGCGCCGTTCGACGACATCCGTGTGCGCAAGGCCGTGCGTTCGCTGATCGACTATCAGGGCCTGGACAAGGTGGTCATGCCTTATTACGGCAAGCTCAACCAGCAGCCCATGCAACTGGGGCTGACGGCGCGCCTGCCAGATCCTGGCTACACGCTGGACGTCGACGCCGCCAAGGCGCTGCTCGCCGAGGCCGGCCACCCGCAGGGGTTCAAGACCACCATCCGCACCCTGGCCGAGCCGCCCTTCGTCAACATCGCCTCGAACCTGCAGTCGACCCTGGCCCAGGCCGGCATCCAGGCGAGCATCGTCACCGGTACCGGCAATCAGGTGTATGGCGCCATGCGTGCGCGCAACTTCGAGATCATCGTGGCCCGCGGCGCCGAGCGCTATCCGCACCCTTACTTCAGCCTGCGCACCTTCGTCTACAACCCGGACAACCGCGATGACGCCGGTATCGCCAACTTCCAGGGCTGGCGCGCGGCGTTCCAGGACGACGAGCTCAACAGCCTGATCGACAAGCTCGGCGTGGAGCGCGACGAAGCCGCCAAGCTGAGCATGTATCACCGCGTGCAGCAGCGTTACGACGAGCTGGTGGGGCCGATCATGATGATTTCGCAGATGACCGATCCGGTGGTCAGCGCGGCTGACGTCAAAGGATTCCAGGGTGCCGACGCCGAGGCGACGCGTTACCTGGGTGTGTACAAGCAGCGTTGAGTGAACGGGCGCGGCAGCGCGCCCGTTACCGACCCGAACCGAGTTCCGGAGGCATACGATGATTGCCAACATCTCTTCATCTTCATCCATCAAGCGCACGGGCGAACAGACGCCAGTCTCGGCGTTCCAGGCGTTCTGCCACAGCAGCGTGCGCGTGTTGCAGCATCTGCTGCGCAACCCCATGACGCTGATGGGTTCCAGCGTGGTCCTGCTGCTGATCCTGGTGGCAGCCTTCGCGCCGTGGATCGCCACCCACGACCCGATCGTGCAGAACCTCGGCAACGCCCTGCAGGCGCCGAGCGCCGCGCACTGGTTCGGCACCGACGAGTACGGCCGCGACGTGTTCAGCCGGCTGGTCTACGGCTCGCGCATCACCCTGTACATCATCGGTCTGGTGACCATCATCGTCGGCCCCATCGGCTTGCTGGTCGGCACCATTTCCGGCTACTTCGGTGGCTTCGTGGATGCGTTGTTCATGCGCATCACCGACATCTTCATCTCGTTCCCCAGCCTGGTGCTGGCGCTGGCCTTCATCGCTGCACTGGGCCCAGGCCTGGAACACGCGGTCATCGCCATCGCGCTGACTTCCTGGCCGCCCATCGCGCGTCTGGCCCGGGCGGAAACCCTGTCGCTGCGCAACGCCGATTTCGTGGTGGCGGTGCAGCTGCAGGGCGCCTCGTCGTCGCGCATCATCTTTCGCCACATCATGCCGATGTGCATGTCGTCGGTGATCATCCGCCTGACCATGAACATGGCCAGCATCATTCTCACCGCCGCTGCGCTGGGCTTCCTCGGCCTTGGTGCCCAGGCACCGCTGCCGGAGTGGGGCGCGATGATTTCCACCGGGCGTCGCTACATGCTCGAGTGCTGGTGGCTGGTAGCCGTGCCGGGGGCGACCATCATGCTGGTCAGCCTGGCGTTCAATCTGTTGGGGGACGGTCTGCGCGACGTTCTCGATCCGCGCAGCGAATAAGGAGGCCCCATGTCCGCTATCAAACTGGAAGTAAACGACCTCTGCGTACGCTTCACCAGCGGCCGCAAGGAGGTCGACGCGGTTCGCAACGTGTCCTTCAGCCTGGGCCGCGAAAAGCTGGCCATCGTCGGTGAGTCCGGCTCTGGCAAGTCCACCGTGGGGCGCAGCCTGTTGCGCCTGCATCCGGCCAGCGCGCGTATCACCGCGAAGACCATGACGCTCGGCGAGGTCGACCTGCTCGGTGCCAGCGACAAGCAGATTCAGGCGATTCGCGGCAAGCGCATCTCGATGATCATGCAAGACCCCAAGTACTCGCTGAACCCCGTGGTGCGTGTCGGCGAGCAGATCGCCGAAGCTTACCTGGCGCATCACCGCGCCAGCCGCGCCGACGCCCGCGAGCGGGTGCTGGACATGCTCGACAAGGTGCACATCCGTGATCCCAAACGGGTCTACGGCCTCTACCCGCACGAAGTCTCCGGCGGCATGGCGCAGCGCATCATGATCGCCATGATGGTGATCACCGACCCGGAAATCATCGTCGCCGACGAGCCCACCTCGGCGCTGGACGTCTCGGTTCGCCGCCAGGTGCTCAGCGTGCTCGATGAACTGGTCGGGCAGCGTGATCTGGGCCTGATCCTGATCAGCCACGATCTCAACATGGTGCGCAGTTTCTGCGATCGGGTGCTGGTGATGTACGCCGGCCGCGTGGTCGAGGCACTCGATGCCGCCGACCTGGACAACGCCAAGCATCCCTACACCCAGGGCCTGCTGGCCGCTTTGCCGAACATCGACCGACCTCGTCCGCGCCTGCCCAACCTGCAGCGCGATCCCCTCTGGCTGACCCATTGAGTACGCACCCATGGCCATGATCGAAGTGGATTCACTCAATCTCAGTTTCGGCGTCAGTGCGGCGCGCAATCAGGTGCTCTACGACGTTGCCCTGCGCGTCGAAGAGGGCGAATCGTTTGGCCTGGTCGGCGAGTCCGGCTCGGGCAAGACCACGGTGCTGCGCTGCCTGGCCGGGCAGTACCGACATTGGGAAGGGCACCTGAGCGTTGCTGGTCGGGGCCTGCGCCACAAGCTGGATCTGGCGCACTTTCGCCAGGTGCAGATGGTCTTCCAGGACCCCTACGGCTCGCTGCACCCGCGCCACACCATCGACTCGGCACTGAGCGAGCCGCTCAGCGTGCACGGCATCGGTGATCGGGGGGACCGGGTCACCTCGATCCTCAACAAGGTCGGCCTCAACGACAGCTTCCGCTATCGCTACCCCCACCAGTTGTCCGGTGGCCAGCGGCAGCGGGTGGCCATCGCCCGGGCGCTGATCCTAGAGCCGCGGGTGCTGTTGCTCGACGAGCCGACCTCGGCGCTCGACGTGTCGGTGCAGGCGGAGATCCTCAACCTGCTCTCCGACCTGCGCGAGCAGGAAGGCCTGACCTACCTGCTGGTGACCCATGACCTGGGCGTGGTCGCCCACCTCTGTGACCGGGTTGCCGTGATGCAGCACGGGCGCATCGTGGAAACACTCGACACCGGCTTGCTGGCGCAGAACCGTGCTGAGCACGCCTACACCCAACTGCTGGTCGATGCCAGCCGTGACATCGGTGCCGTTGCACCGCCTTGACAGCATAACCCGCAGGCCTCGGGGGCCCGCCAGCACCTGAGCGCTCTGCACCGCGCATTAGCGCGAGTTCCCCTGCCGATTTTCCAACACGGGCTTGCAGGCCCGCGGCACGGACTCGCCTGCGCGATGGCCCACACAGCGATTCGAACATGCGGACAAAGCGCTGCAGGGCGGCGCTTTGCCTGAAAACCGGGCAACACACACTCAACCCATAGAAAACAACAAGAAGATCATCATGAACAAGAAAACTCTCACACTGCGTCTACTCGTTTGCCTGCTGTCCACTGCCGCTGCGGGCAGTGCATTGGCCGACAGTGCCTCGATCAACTATCGCCACCAGTTTCTCGACGACGACAGCATGCACGCCGACCGGGTCAAACTGTCCTACCGCATGGACAATGGCTGGGGATTCGAAGGCGAGCTGAAGTACCGCACCGCCGGGGACCGCAAGGACGTCGCTTTCGACAACACCGTGTCGAGCGGCCACGAACTGACCACCAGCTACCAGTACAAGTACAGCGCGGTGTCGACCTGGCAACCGGCGATCCAGCTGGACAGCAACGAGAACGGCACGACCTACAAGTTCGGCCTCAAGTACACCCGCAAGCTGAGTGACCAGTTCTATGTCGCCGCCCGCTACCGCTTCGATGCGCTGAAGCTGAACCGCGACCGGATCGATGAAGATGTCCCGGATCGCGGCTCCGACAACCGCAATACCCAGCGCTACGAGGGCTGGATCGGCTACACCCCGGCCGGCAAGCTGTCCTACGAGTACCAGTACATCTACTTCGATACCGACTACATCCGTTACGACAACAAGAAGAGCGACTACGAGCAGAACCTGATCGTCAAATACAAGCTGGACAAGTCCTGGGCGCCCTTCATCGAAATCGGTGACGTACGCGTGAGCCCCACCGAGGATGATCGCCAGATGCGCTGGCGCATCGGGGTTCAGTACAACTTCATGTAATCAAGAGCGCACGCAGGTGCCAATAACGGACGCCCGAGGGCTCGACATCGCAAGGTGAAGAGTCCGCAGGCGTCCGTTTCGTTCGCCAGTGTAGGAGCCCGCTTGCGGGCGAGGCGATGGTGGCCGCGCCCTGCTATCGAGGTTGCCGGTTTATTCGCCGTGGGGTGCGGCGCCTTGATTCACAGGCAGGCCGCCGTTTTGTACAGCAGTCGCGGCGTATCAGCCCCGACGCTGAGCCTTGAGCAGACGCTCACGGCTGTTGATCAGGTGCAATTGCATGGCGGCACGGGCGCAGTCGACATCGCCACGGGCGATGGACTCGTAAATCATCTCGTGCTCGAGGCTGAGGTTTTCCTTGTAGGCCTCGCCGTCCTCGTGTGCCTTGTAGGCCGAGTTGAACTTGTTGCGCGGGATCTGCTTGGCACCCAGGTGCTTCATGATGTCGAGCAGGTGAGCGTTCTGCGCTGCCTTGGCGATCTTGATATGGAACTGGAAGTCCGCACTGATCGGCAGGCCGGCTGGCAACTGCACGGCGCCCTGCTGCAGGGCATCCAGCGCAACGCGGATCTCCTTCAGTGATTCGGGTGTGCGCCTTTGTGCTGCCAGGCCCACGGTAGCCACCTCCAGGCTCATGCGCAGTTCCAGCAGTTCCAGCACATCCTGCGCGGTGCTGATGGTCGCCGGCCCAAGCTGCAGCTCCGGTGCTGCAGGCATGTCGCACACGAAAGTTCCGACACCCCGGCGCGTCTCCACCAGGCCCGCCACCTGCAGGCGTGACAGCGCGTCACGCACCACCGTCCGGCTCACTCCCTCGGCCCTCATGATATCCAGCTCGGCCGGCAGCTTCTCGCCACGCTTGAGCGTGCCGTCACGCATGTGCTGGGAAATCTTCGCCACCAGGTCTTCAGCCAGGCGGCTACGCTGCTTGCGCGGTGGAAGCGTCCAAATCGGGTTGTCCTGCATCATCGATCCGTTGTTGTTTCGTTATCGGCATACGACCCCAATACTGGCGATTTGGTCGCATCGAATGACAGAGGGAGATAGTAGCAGTAGCGGGGGAGGTGTGGTTGACGATGGACGATCGTGTTGTGAAGGCAGCCCGCAAGGTGCCTCAGTTGCGCACACAACGGCCACGTCATTTGCAGGCGGCTGATCACTGCATGGACTGTTAGTCGTCACCCTGATCCGTACGGGCAGATTGCGTGACTCACCCGATACGCATGCCTGGCAATTTACCGACGTACTTCATTCCCTTTCCTCGACACGGCGCCAGCTCTGCCGGCCAATGCTCGAGGGATCCGGGTAGACCGTGATGCACTCCTGCCCAGTGCAGTACTGGTAACTGTTGTCAGGATTCTGCGCAAGGGTGCCACCCCCTTCGCCATCCTGACGAACCGCCGAAACGATGGAGGTGCCGGTGCCGCTGTTGAGGCTCGACGGGGTGTAGTTGAATGCGCGTTGGGAGGTTCTGCCCCCGGTGAACGGGTTAATGGCGTAGGTCCAACTGCTGGCGCCGTCACCGCAAGGGTCGCTGTTCGGCGTCAGTGACTGGAAGAACAGGGTGCGACCGAGCTGCGACATGTTCTCCACCACCATCTCGCCATCGCTCTGCACCAGATTCAGGTACCAGCCGTTTTGTGCCGGCAGTGTCGAGCCGCCAGAGGTGCTGGCCTGCCAGCGGACGCTGTTGTTACTGATCACCCGGGCCTGACGGTTTGCGCCGTCGGTGGTCGTTGCCGTAACCGTGTTGGTAATGCTCTGTTGCTGCAGGTTGTTGCGGTTGATGGACGGGTTGTTCGCCACTTCTCCGAGGGTCTGCTTGTCCCAGATTCCGTAGACGCTCTGCGGCATGCTCTTGTCTCCGTCCTTGTCGTCACTGTCGAAGAAGCGGCCGGTGCCGAACACCACCATATAGCCGGTACCGGTTGGGTGAGCGACCAGGCTTGGCGCCGAGGTGATCGGCTGGCGTTGCGTGCCGGCATTGTCCGCACTCGCCTTGAACAATGGGTTGCCGCCGAAGCCAACCTTGAATTCGCTGGCTGCTGCAGCTGCGTCATCAGCGGTTGTGAAGGGGCTTGTGTTGTTGCGATTGCTGCGCAGCAGATCGAAGCGCCACATGTTGCCCTGCAGGTCGCCAGCATAGGCGTAGTCGGCTACCCCATCCGCGTTGTAGTCAGCCAGCTTGGGCGTCGAGAGGCCATTGGCTATGCCACTGGTGCCCTGTACCTCCAGGCTCCTGAGCACCGTACCCTGCATGGCGTCGAGAACGAACAGCGCTGCCTTGCCGTTGGTGTTGCCCGCGCTTTCGTAGCCGTTGCCGAACACCACCGCCCATTTGCCGTTGTGCAGGCGGGCAATGGTCGGCTGGGAAAAGCTGTAGCCCATTTTCACGGCGTTGGCGGCTGTGATGCTGTTCTCGTCGAATTGCCAGAGCAGTTTTTCACTGCCTGGCGTGGTGACGTCCAGTGCGAAGATGGATTTCCCTCCGCCCTTCAATGTACCGACCAGAATGGTCCGCCATTGCCTGGTGGTGCCGTCGTATACGTCAGCGACCACTGGCGAGCCGTCTACGTAGAATTCGTGGGAGTAATTGGAACCGGTCAACTTGTTCAGTTTCGGGAACACCGAGGACGGGATGAAGGCGAACTCCTCGACACCCGTCAGGGCATTGAAGCCGTGCAACATTCCTGCGTTGCCGCCTACGTAGATGCGAGGTGTGCGATTGGCGATGCTGGCCTTGAAGGTGGTGTAGGCCGTATTGCCCTCCAGGCGATTGGAGAATTGCTCCAGATAACGAGCGCCCGAGACCACGGCTGGGCTGGAGGAGTAGAAGTCGCCCAGCAGTCCGCTACGGCGGCGGAACGTGGTGCCTTCTCCCGTTCGGTTGCCACGCAGGTAGTCGACCCGCGAGGCAGCCAGGGTATCCGTTAGGCCGTTTTCCGGGTTTCTTGTCAGATAGGCGAGCAGGGTGCTGCCTGAATACAGGCTGAGTGCCGCATTGGTGGCATTGAAATCCTGCAGACCGCTCGTGTTGATCGACGCTGGGCTGGCGATTTTTATCCTGCGTTGGGACCATGCCGGTACCTTGGTTTTCGCGCTCCAGACTTCGACGGTGTCGATGGTATTGGTCACCGAATTCCAGCGTTTCTCGAAGCGTTTCACATCGCCTGACCAGTTGTCATCGCTGGCGTAGGAGGTTTGATAGGACACGGTTTGTGTGCTGCTTTCATCCGAGCTGACCTGTCCCGAATTGATGGCGGGACGGGCTGCACTGGATTTACGGTCGGCAATGCGCGAAAGAATGTCCGCGAAGGCCTGAACCATGGCATCGGGGCTGTCCACGCTGAAGAATTCGCCCCGTGAATTGATCGCGGCATGCCACAGATCGTAGACGTTGGCGTCCGTGGCGTTGGCCGCTGCAGCTGGCCAGGCCGTACCCGCTGCCAACGCGGCATATCCGCTGCCGGCAAATGTACTGCCCCCCCAGGGGATGTTGCTCTGCGTCAGTGATTGGGTCAGCCCCAGGCCCATGGTGAAGTTGGTCATATGTTGCCAGGTCGCCGGATCGTTACGCGGGTCCCAGTAGTCGGTGGTGGTATCACCCGTCTTGTAGGGGATGTAGGCCGTGATGTCGTTGCTCAGATTGGGGTTCAGGTCGCTTGCCCAATAATGCATCGCCAGGTCGGCCAGCGTGTTGGCGGTACTGTCGTAGTAGGGCGCACGCTGAGTGAATGCCCTGCCATCGGGGAGCGTGAAGGTCGCCGCATCATGGCGGAAGTTACTGGGCGCACTGGCCGCTTCGTTCCATTGCCCATCGGTCATCATGATGTGATAGCTGGCGCGACAGGCGTAAGTGTTCTGGGTGGTGTTGGTGCCGGCGGCATTGGGAAATGCCTGCCAGGGAGTGGTCGTTCTGTAGAACTCTCCAGCCCGTTTCATCGCCGCCGGAAGGTAGGTGCTTTGATCGAAGGCGATGTTTTGCAGCCAGGCGTATAGCTGACCCTTGTGGGCGGGTGTATATGCCTTGAAGGCGTTGTTTCTGCAGTAGGTGGTATCGCTGCCGTCGAACGTGGTGCAGCGGCCCAGACCCTGCCAGCTCAGTCGCACGGATGGCGAGAGATTGTAGAACGCCAGAGCTGCTGCTGAGATGGTCGAAAGTGCACGATTGCGATAGAAGGAGTACCAGTTCGCGAAGTTCGCCTGCTCACCGCTACCGACGAATCGCAAGGCATAACAACTGTCGTTGCCGGCGTTGCAATTGCTGGCTCTGCTCGAATCGTAGATGTAGTAGTAGGCGGGAACCGCTCGCCTGACCAGCGTTGCTGTGTAACCGGTGGCCGTTCTGCTGCAATCGGCCGTGAGCCCGGAAAAAACACCGGGATAGCTGGCCACTGCCGTACAGCCGAGTACGCCGATCAGGATCGGCGTAATGGTGAATTGGATGCCTCCGGGCGATGTCACCTGGGTGGCGAACAGCGTGCCAAGGCCGACCGTGGCGGAGAAGTCGGCGCTCGGGTTATCGGCCAGCCTGGAGACGGTGCCTGTCGGTTGAGCGTAGTTGCTGACGTCGCCATAGTTGTAGCTGGTACTCCCAGGGACCGTGGTAATGGGTACGTCCCAGGCGACTCGATAGCCCGCACCACTCAGATTGGTCGAACCCACTGTCGTTCTGAAACCGTTATGCCAGGCCTGGGTGAACGAGGTCGCCAATTGCTGTTCGTTGCCGGCTGCATCGAAGACCACCGGTGCATCGTAAGTCGCAGAAGGGTTGTAGTAGATCGGGTTGTAGGCGCTCGACTTGGCGCGGCGAGTAGCTGATTCGGTACTCAGCCCGTCTGGCGCGAATCCCCAGCGCATGCTTCCCGAGTCATCGAGCGTCAGCAGCATGTTGGGCGGAACGCCCGTGGTTAGGCTCAGCGGGCTCTGCGAGACGGCTGCGTAACTGTTCGCAGCACTCAGCAAGGCAATACCGGCAACGGTGTGGAAAAGCGTCTTAACGCCCAAGATGGCTGTAAGAGATTTCATCCTGCCGGCTCTCCATCGCTCGAACGTCTTCAGGTATAGGCTTGCGCCAACTGCAGATAGTTCTTCCTGAATCAGGTACCTCTCGTCGCTCGCCAGCGTCACTGCTGGCGTGTCGATGACGAATGGCGTGAGGCTTCGCCGGCACGTGATGGCGCGGCAAGTAGAAGCTCGGATCGTTATCCGGCCGTGAGGAGGGTGAATCGATGACGCGGCTATCGCTGCTGGTGTGCTGCCACGGGACGGGGGAGGGTCTATCACAGACGCGCCCCCTGAGGATGCTTGGGGGTGGAGGGCAACTCATGGCGGCCTTCGGCGCTTTATAGACGGTCATGACTGCATTCACAGGGGGCAGGCAAGAATATCCGGGCCGGTCTGCGCTCAACGCTGGCGAGGCGCGGAAGGTGCCGGTGCCGCTCGAACATCGATTGCCGACATGGCCGGCCCCTGTTCCAGGCGAAAGCCTGGATGGGGGCACTGTCAACGCTGTGGGTGTGCTTCATGGCGAGAGCTCGTGGCGCCGTGATCGGCCTATTTCCTTAACTATAGACAGGGATCTCTGATGCGCTCGGCTCGGGGGCGGTGCAGTGTGCTTCTGGATATTCCAGCGGGAGGCTGCTGGTTGATCGTGGTGTAGCGAAATCCGGACCAAAAAAAACCGCGCCAGGCGCGGTTTTCATCGAGCGATACAGCCGTGGCCTCAACGCCAGCAGTCGCTCACGCTGGCTCCTGAGGCGCTTACGCCGCGCGTACCGCTAGCCGTCAACGTCAGGTTGCCGCACTTGGTGTCGTTGAACTGCTGGGTGGCCGTAAGGGTATAACCGCCATCACCATCAGCCTTGCTCACCGAGAAGACGTATTTCCCAGTAGCCGACCTGTTGCTCGAGAGGTTCATCCCAAGCTTGCCGATATCGGCGGCAGCGGTGACGTACGCGTTATTCTGATTGAAGTAGCGCTCCTGCCTGGCCGCCGCATCATTCAACAGCGCCTGGCCTTCGGTACGGTGGCCGCGCTGCACGTACTGGGTGTAGCTCGGGTAGGCGATGGCCGCCAGGATGCCGACAATGACAACCACGACCATCATTTCGATCAGGGTGAAGCCGGCTTGGCCGTTACGGCGACCTGACAACCCTGCGCTACTTCTGAGGCGATTCATTCCTTGTCCTCCGTACGGCGCCAGGCTTGACGGCCGATGCTGGTTGGGTCCGGGTAGATGTTGATGCACGACTGGCCTGTGCAGTACTGGTAGCTGCTGTCAGAGTTTTGCGACAGTGTGCCACCGCCTTCACCGTCCTGACGAATGGCCGAAACGACCGTTGTGCCGACATCCGTGGTCGGGGTGTAGTCAAATGCTTTTTGGGTAGTTCTTCCGCCAGTGTAGGGGTTGATGGCATAGGTCCAGTTGGCTGCACCGTCGCCACATGGATCGTCATTGGGAACCAGCGACTGGAGGAAGATGGTGCGGCCCAACTGCGACATGTTTTCTACCACCATCTCACCGTCGCTCTGTACAAGGTTCAGGTACCAGCCATTTTGGGCTGACAGCGTATTGCCTCCTTGAGAGGTCTGTTGCCAGCGTACGGTATTGTTGCTTATCACCCTCCCTCGGGCCGTGCTGCCGTCGGCCGCTACGTTGGTCGTTGTGACGATGGTTTGCTCCTGCAAACTCGAACGCGAGATATTGGGGTTGCTTGCCGTTTCCCCCAGCGTCTGTTTGTCCCAGATGCCATAAACGCTTTGAGGCATGCTCTTGTCGCCAGCCTTGTCACCTGTGTCGTAGAAACGACCGGTGCCGAAGACAACCAGATAACCGGTGCCGGTCGGGTGGGTCACCAGGCTAGGGGCGGAGGTAATGGCTTGTCGCTGTGTGCCTCCATTATCCGCAGCGGCTTTGAACAGCGGATTACCATCAAAACCGACCTTGAAATCGCTAACGGGAACATTGTTCGTGACTTTGAACGGATTGCTTGCATCTTGATTCGCTCGCATCAGATCAAAACGCCACATGTTGCCCTGTAGGTCGCCGGCATAGGCGTAATCTGCGGTGCCGTCAGCGTTGAAGTCTCCCAGCTTTGGCGTCGAGAGGCCGTTAGCGACACCTGTAGTGCCCTGAACTTCCAGGCTCCTCAACAGTGTGCCGTTCATAGCATCCAGGATGAACAACGCGGCTTTGCCATTATTGTTGGCACTTTCGTAACCATTGCCAAATACCACGGCCCATTTTCCGGTATGCAGGCGAGCGATCGTCGGCTGGGAAAAGCTATAACCCATCTTTACTGCATTCGTATCGGCAATGCTGTTTTCGTCGAATTGCCAGAGCAGTTTTTCTTGACCGGGAGTGGTGATGTCCAAGGCAAAAATGGACTTGCCGCCGGCTTTCAACGTGCCCACCAATATGGTTTTCCATTCGCTGCCTGTATAAACATCGGCTACTACAGGCGAACCATCTACATAGAACTCATGGCTGTAGTTGGCACCTGTCAGCTTATTCAGCTTGGGGAAGACTGCAGAGGGGATGAAGGCGAACTCTTCGGCCCCCGTCTTGGCGTTGAAGCCATGCAGCATGCCGTCATTGCCGCCAACGTAGAGGCGCGGGGTGCGGTTCGCGATATCGGTTTTAAATTTGGTGTAGGCGTTATTGCCTTCCAAGCGGTTAGTGAACTGCTCCAGGTAGCGAGGGGTGTTGAGGACTACGGCTGGTGTTGAGGAGTAAAAGTCGCCCAGCACGCCACTACGTTGCCGGAAGGTAGTACCTTCGCCTGCGCGGTTACCACGCAGATAGCTGATCCGGTCCGCGCCCTTCGTGTCTGCCGTGTTGGCATTTTCTGGGTCACGATTCAGGTAGGAAAGCAGTGTGGTGCCCGAATAGCTGGTGAGCGCAGCATTTTCAGAATTGAACTCTGCCAATCCCGTGTTATCTGTGCTTGCTATTTTGATGGTACGGGTGCCCGGAACCATGGCTTTGGCACTCCAGACCTCGTTGGTTTCCATTGCTTTAGTCTGGGCATTCCAGCTTTTTTCAAAGCGTTTGACGTCGCCTGACCAGTTGTCATCACTGGCGTAAGAGGTTTGGTAAGAAACCGTCTTGACCGTACCGTTATTGTTTTCGTCGACACTGACCTGGCCAGAGTTGATTGCTGGCCGGGCTGCGGTCGATTTACGGTCCGCGATACGTGAAAGGATGTCGTCAAACGCTTGAACCATCGCTTCCGGGCTGTCGACACTGAAGAATTCTCCGCGTGAGTTAATCGCGGCGTGCCAAAGATCATAGACGTTGTTGGCACTATTGCTGGCAGCAGCAGGCCAATTTTTTGTCCCAGCCACAAGCGCGCCATAGCCTGTGCCCACGTGGGTGCTGCCTGCCCAAGGAATACCGGAACTATTCAGAGAGTTGGTTAGGCCAAGACCCATGATGAAGTTGGTCATGTGTTGCCACGTAGCTGGGTCGTTCCGGGGGTCCCAGTAATCGGTGGTGCTGTTACCACTCTTGAACGGAATGTAGGTTGGAAGTTTATTCGTTAGTTTAGAGTTCAGGTCTGTCGCCCAGTAGTGCATAGCCAAATCGGCAAGTGTGCTGGATTGGCTATCTTTGTAGGGGGTCTGACCTGTATACCTTTTGCCGTCAGGTAGATCAATGGTGGTGTTGTCATGGTTAAATGGGTTGGGGTCAGGGGCTGTGGCATTCCACATGCCATCAGTCATGAGGATGTGATAGCTCGCTCGGCAGGAATAGGTGTTGTTAGTCGTGTTCTTTTTTGAGGTGTCTCTGCTATTTGGGTACTGTTGCCAGGCAACATCCCCCTTGAGAAACTCTCCGGCCCGTTTCATTGCCGCTGGAAGTGGGGTCCCACTATTGAAGTATATGTCCTTGAGCCAGCTGTAGAATTGGCCCTTATGCAGTGAATCATACTGCCGAAACTTATTATCTTTACAACTATCTGCATTGCCACCATTGAGTTCGGCGCATAGCGAGAGATTTTGCCAGCCCAGGCGAACCGCAGGTGATAGTTGTGCGAAAGCCATACTGGTGGCTGACAATGTCGCCAAGGCCCGAGTCCTGTAGAAGGAATACCAGGTTGCAAAATTCTCTTTCTCGTCATTTCCCACAAAAACGAGCTTGTAGCAACTTGTGTTTGATTTTGAGTCGTTGCAAGAGTTGAGGGTGTTGTCAAACGTGTAGTAGTATGCCGGCGTTCTGGCTGTGTATTCGTCGTTACTTCTTGTGCAGGAGAAGTTGCTGGCGTCTAGTACCGGGCCAGATTGTATTATTTTACACGTGTAGTTGCGATTCGAATTGGATCCTGAACGAGTTACTTCAAATTGGATTCCGGCCGCGCTGGTTTGTCTTTTTGTCTCATTTGATGAGAAGGCTACAGTGACTCGGAAGTCATTTGCCGGGCCGTTGAGCCGATTGTGCGCGCCAGTAGGCATGCGATATTCTTTACCCGTAGGTCGATAATAATCGGACAGGTCGAGACGCCCATCTCCTGGTCTGAAACCATTGATGGGCGCGTTAGTGAATTGGGTCGAGAGCTGAACTTCAGTGCCATTTTCATTAAAAAATGGCGGGATTACATACTTGGTTTTGGGGTTGTAGTACATCGCGTTGAATGTATTCGCGGCATAGAGGCGTGTGATGTTTGAGCCGCTGATTACATCGTCTTCCACTGCGTCTGGAACGTACCCCCAAGACATGCTGCCTGATTCATCCAAGGTGAAAAGGAGGTTTGGAGGAACTCCAATGGTCAGGCTAAGCGGGGTTTGCGATACTGCCGCATAACTGGTCGCACCATGTAGCAACGTGATGCCGAATAGGGCGCAGGAAAGCGACTTGACATAAAAGGCGTGTTTTGAATATTTCATCATGCCGGCTCTCAATTGTTCAGCCCCAGATAGATATTGGCGTGAGTCGATTGCAGGTAAACCTGATCGTCCGCCTTGGCATTGTTGAGGTAGTAGTAGGTGCCTTGCCCTTCGGCCACCATGCCGTACTCTGCATTGACTGCGTTGTTACCGACGGTTGTCGCTCGTGTGCTGTTCCAGCGTGTCGTTAGACTGGAGCTTGCTTCGCGGTTACCGGCTACCGTCTGATTGGCTGCATCCGTGCCGCGATAAGGCATCCATAGCAGGCTTTCAGCAGACTCGCTCTTGAGGAAGCTTTCTTCGGTCAGCCAGGGCTTATCCACGAAGTTGAGTAGGTCAGCATCATTGATTGCTAGGAGACAAGGTTTGTTGAGGCCATTGGCATTTAGCGTATTTGTTATTTTACAGTTGGCCGTCTTCCCTTCGAGCTTGTCCGCCAGATTGGCAGGGCCGTAATAACGAAACTCGGCCTCACGCAGCGCTGCATCCGCAGCATTCTGTTGTTGCGTGTCATGGGCACGATTGGCTGTGATGCGACTCTCCAGCGTGGTGCCACGCATGCTGCCCACAGCCATCAGCGTCAGCACGAGCAACATCACAAGTGCGACGACCAGAACGGCCCCGCTTTGCGAATGGCGATCAGAAAATTTGGTCATGGCATTAGATTCCTGACGGTCTGGGTGCTTCCCACAACTTGGTAGATACGTTTGCTGTCACCGTTCTGCAGGCGTGTTTTGGTGGCTGTTGGGGCAGAGACCAGCCAGTCGGTGAGTATTTTTGAGTCGTCGCTATCACGCTGGCCTGTCCGGCTGGTCATCAGCAGGGAATAGCGCACGCTGCGGATGGCGCCAGAGCTCGTTGTCCAGGCACTTTGTTGAACGAAAGAGGTAACTTCCTTATCCATGGCATCGGTACTGCCGATACCGAAGTCCACACGCATATCTGCGATGCCGGTGAGCTGCTCGGTGAATTGTGGGGAGGTGACATTCAGGCTTTTGCACAGCAGCCTGCCATTCTGCAGTTCAGTGGTTGCGCCCGGTTCATACTTGAACGCCAGCACGATAAGGTCAGTCGCCGCCAGATTGGACGGGAAGGCCTGTGTGAAAGTGGTGCTGCTGGCCACGCCCTGGCAATCGAGATCGCCACTTACCTGAGGTTGATAGCGCAGGCAGAACCCTGTTCCTTCCGAAGCGTCCAGGCCGGTAACCGAGGCCCCCGCAGCGAAGCTCATGCAGCCCCCCGATGCTTCACGCTGAGGAAAGGCCAGCTCCTGCAAACTCGACGGTGTACGGCGATAGCCGGCCTTGCCCAGATACTGATCTATTAGCAGTGACGCGAAGCGGCCACCATCCAGATTGCCGCTTTGGCTCTGCTGGAACAGGTAATTACGCTGGTTATCGATATAGACCTGAGTAATGCCGAGGATCAGGAAACTGCTGATCGCCAGTGCAATCAGCAGTTCGATCATCGATAGGCCATACTGGCGCTTGATATCGCTCATGGCTGCACTCGCACGGTGTAGGTACAGATGGTGGAAGAGTTGTTGGTATCTGCCGCGTCCAGGCAGGTGCCTTCACGAACCTGCCAGGCGAGGCGAATTTCGATCATCGAGCCCTGACCGTTGCAATTGCCTGCGCTACTACTACGACAGATATACGAATCGCTGACGAATACCGTCGAGCCACCCGGCAGTAAAGCCTTGGCTTTGCTGGCCCAGCAGTCGCGCTGCTCTTTTGCGGTCTTGGCGATGACGGTGGCGCTGGACACGCATGCGGCGGTATCGGAAAAATCGGCAGCTTTGGCTTTGTAGAAAATCGAACTCGATTTAAATCCTGTATTCATTGGGGACTTCGGTGCGGTATTGCTGAACATTTCCCCTGGATTGGTGCGGACGATCTCGATCAGTTCGCTGGCCAGATCCACGGCCACGTTACGCTGCACGGAGTCTTGCGAGTACTGCACGCTACGTCCTTGCAGAGCGACCATGCCCAGCACGCCGACCGTGGTCAGCACCAGCGCCACCAGTACCTCGATCAGGCTGAATCCCCGATTGTGTTTGCTCATCGCCATTCGCCCCTTCACTGGCACTTGCTCATATCGCTGCTGGTCCCATTCTTGCCCCGTGGCCAAGCCTGGATGCTGCCGCTAGGCTTGACGTTGATGGTGAAGCCATTCGCTGAATCTGTTCCCTGACAAGTCACGAGCGTTGCCTCTGTGCCGCTCCCGTTGTAGCGAAAGCTGATCGGGGTGGTTGTCGTGGTTGCCGTGATGGTGGACGGAATGTCCAGCCGGCGGATGACATTGGTATCGGTACAGGCCTTCTTCACTGTCCAGGCAGTGTCTTCCTTGCAGGCTCTGACGAAGGTGCGCCGCTCGACTGCGCTGGCGCGGGCGAATTGCAGCAACTCCAGCAGCTCGTTGTTGAACGACTGAGTACGACTCTTGTTGATGAACTGAGTGAAATTTGGCACTGCGATGGCTGCAAAAATGCCGACCAGAGCGATGATGATCATTAGCTCAATCAGGGTGAAGCCACGTTGCGTATGCGAGTACGCCGATGGCTGGCTATCCGAGAGTCTTGGCATGGTTGTCCAGTCTGAATACAGGAGGGCAAGCGAATCCTGACGGCTCCGTTGTTGCCTGTCTTGCGGCTGGAGATGATCGGTTCCGCGGCGCGGATGGCCGGTCTAGCAACATTTCGATTTGTGGCCGCTGTCATGTTTCAGGCGACCCTGGCGGTTGAGGATCAGCTGCCGATGGGGGCCGTTCGCATTGCAGAAGGAGAAGGTGCCGTTGCTTTTCCAGCTGGTGCCGTTGGGGTGGAAGTGAATGCTGTCACTGCTGAAACCGGACCAGCAGAGGTTCTTCGTGGGTGCCTGTTGCTGGCGCAGCAGGGTGGCGTCGCTACCTGTCGTGGTAATCAGCCAGTAGCCGGCCCAATCACCGTCGCAGGCCTCTCCGTCGCTGGAGCCGCACAGCCGATGGGGGCGTCCGAAGAGAACGGCCTTGGCGCGGGTTTTCTGGATGTACTGGGTGAGCAGGTCGAGGGCGATTGCCTGGCGCCTGCTTTCCATCCAGCTCGCGAACGATGGCATGGCGAGGTTAACCAGGGTCAGAACAAGGGCAAGCGTAGCCAGCCATTCCACAAGGCTGAACGCCTTCTGTTGATCTCCGTTCATGATGCAAATCCCTTTGCGCGTATCATTGGCGGCCTTCCTGGCCTGCCTTTTCTGTTTAGACCCTGAGGTGTCGCTGTCAAGGTTTGCCGTTCATGCGATGGGGTGAGTTGTGCGTGCGGATGTGATCGTTGTTGGCGGCGGGGTCATCGGGTTGTTGTCGGCCTATCAGCTGGCTGCGGCAGGCAAGCGGGTGACGCTGCTCGACCGAGGGCCCTTGGGTGGCGAGGCATCCTGGGCGGGTGGCGGAATCGTTTCGCCGCTGTATCCCTGGCGTTACAGCCAGGCGGTGACGGCGCTGGCCCACTGGTCTCAGGATTTCTACCCCGGGCTTGGTCAGCGGTTGCTGGCCCAGACGGGTCTGGATCCCGAGGTGCATGTCACCGGGCTGTACTGGCTGGATCTGGAAGATCAGGCCGAGGCGCTGGCCTGGGCGCAGCGTGAAGGGCGACCCTTGCATGAAGTTTCCGTCGACTCCGCTTACGCCGCCGTTGCGCCATTGGGCGAGGGGTTTCAACGCGCCATTTACATGTCGGGCGTGGCCAATGTCCGCAATCCGCGCCTGGTGAAAGCGCTGCGTATGGCACTGCAGGCAATGCCTGCCGTCACGCTGATCGAAAACAGTCCGGTTGAAGGTTTCGTGCGCGATGTCGATCGGGTTGTCGGCGTGCGTACCGCCGACGGAGAGTCGTTGGGCGAGCAGGTGGTAGTGGCGGCGGGGGCCTGGAGCGGCGAAGTGCTGCGTAGTCTCGGGCTGGCATTACCGGTAGAGCCGGTGAAGGGGCAGATGATCCTGTTCAAATGCGCCGAAGATTTTCTGCCGAGCATGGTGCTGGCCCGTGGGCGCTACGCGATTCCTCGCCGTGACGGTCATATCCTGGTGGGCAGTACGCTTGAGCACGCCGGCTTCGACAAGACCCCCACCGTCGATGCCCTGAGCAGCTTGCGCGCGTCGGCCGAAGCCTTGCTGCCGGCGCTGAAGGATGCCCAAGTGGTTGGGCACTGGGCTGGGTTGCGGCCCGGTTCGCCCGAGGGCATTCCGTTCATTGGCGAGGTGCCCGGCCACGAGGGCCTGTGGTTGAACTGCGGGCATTACCGCAATGGCCTGGTGCTGGCACCAGCGTCCTGCCAGTTGCTGGTGGACCTGATGCTGGGGCGGGAGCCGATCATCGATCCTGCTCCTTATGCACCATCGGGGCGGTTGGCGTAGCGCCGTCAGGCACGATCGTCCTGAGTAGCGCTGCGGTCAGTCGATCCCGAGCTTCTTCAGTCGATAGCGCATCGAGCGGAAACTCAGGCCCAGGCGCTGGGCTGCGGCGGTGCGGTTCCAGCGGGTTTCTTCGAGGGCCTGCATGATCAGTTTGCGCTCGACGTCTTCCAGGTAGTCCTCGATGTTGTCGATCTGTGCCAGGCTGGCATCGCCGTTCTCGCCGGCAGATGAGGCGTCGGCCAGGCGCAGGTCGTTGGCACAGATCACATCGCCTTCACACAGCGTGTAGGCGCGCTCCAGCATGTTTTCCAGTTCGCGCACGTTACCCGGGAAGCGGTAGCTCTTCAGCTTGTCCAGGGCCGGGCCATCAAGCTTCACGGGTGGCAGGCCGATGCCCTCGTTGAGGCGCTTGAGCATGACGTCGGCGAGCAGTGGGATGTCTTCGCGGCGTTCACGCAGTGGCGGTACGCGCAGTTCGATGACGTTGAGGCGGTAGTACAGGTCTTGGCGAAAGCGTCCGGCAGCCACTTCGGCGGCGAGATCCTTGTGGGTGGCGCAGAGGATGCGGGTATCCACCACCACCTCCTGCTGGCCGCCGACACTGCGCACGGCCTTCTCCTGGATCGCCCGCAGCAGCTTGACCTGCATGGCGAGCGGCAGATCGGCCACTTCGTCGAGGAACAGGCTGCCGCCGTTGGCCGCCTGAAACAGGCCCTGCTTGTCTTCGATGGCGCCGGTGAAGCTGCCTTTCTTGTGGCCGAAGAACTCGCTTTCCATCAGCTCCGATGGAATGGCGCCACAGTTGACCGGCACGAAGGCGCGCTCCCGGCGCGGCCCCTGTTCGTGGATCAGGCGCGCTACCAGCTCCTTGCCACTGCCAGACTCGCCGCTGATGTAGACCGGCGCCTGGCTGCGCGCCAGTTTCTGGATCTGTGCACGCAGCGCGCGCATCGGTGGCGACTCACCGAGCAGACGGCTGGCGCCTGGTGCCCCTTCATCGTCCGTGCCCCCCAGGCGCAGAGCGGTGGCGACCAGTTCACGCAGGCGGCCGAGGTCGACCGGCTTGGTGAGGAAGTCGAAGGCACCTGCCTTGAGCGCGTTGATCGCGGTATCCACGCTGCCGAACGCAGTGATCATGGCCACCGGGGTCTGCGGATAGCGCTGCTGGATGTGCTGCACGATATCCAGGCCGGTGCCGTCGGGCAGGCGCATGTCGGTGAGGCACAGATCGAATGGCTCCTTGGCCAGCCAGTCACGCGCTTCCTTGACGTTGCGCGCGCTGCGCGTGTCGAGCTTCATGCGTCCGAGGGTGATCTCCAGCAGCTCGCGGATATCGGGTTCGTCGTCGACGATCAGGGCTCTCTGGCGATTCATCGTTCAGCTCATTTTGCGCGGATGAGCGAAGGTGATACGGAAGCATGCGCCGCCGCCTTCGCGTGGTTTGTAGTGAAGATGAGCCTGGTTGCTTTCGCAAAGCTCGCGGGAAATATACAGGCCCAGGCCGGTGCCTTTGTTTTCCGTGGTGTAGAAAGGCTCGAAGATGTGATGCAGTTGGTCCGCAGGAACGCCGGGGCCGTCATCGAGCACCTCGAGTACCGGCAGATCGCTGCGCGGGTCGCGGAACAGTTTCAGCCACACCTGGCCCTGCGGATTGAGCTGAGCGCTGTAGCGCAGGCCGTTCTGCACGAGGTTGGTGATCACCTGGGTCAGCTGGTTGGGGTCCATGCGCGTCTGAATGCTGCTGCCTTCGATGGCCAGGTGCAGGATTTTCGTGGTCGGGGCGGTGCTGCGAAATTCTGCGGCGAAACGGTGCAGCCAGTACTTGAGGTCGAGCAGCTGCGGCTCCGCCTGACGGCGTCGAGACAGCTGCAGCACGTTTTCGATTATCAGGTTCATGCGGCGCGAGTGATCCTGAATGATCTGCGCCAGACGCTTGTCCGGCCCATGCAGGTCCTCGGACTCCTGAAGCAGTTGCGCCGCGTGGCTGATGGCGCCCAGCGGATTGCGAATCTCGTGGGCGATGCCTGCGGTCAGTCGGCCGAGGGCGACCAGCTTGAGTTGCTGGGCCTGTTGGGCAATCTGCGAGATATCGTCGAGCAGGATCAGCGTGTGGCGCTGGCCGCCGCGTTGCAGGGCGATGAAGCTGGGTTGCAGGGTCGGGCCATCGACACGTGCCTGCAAGCTGGTTGGGCGCAGGCTGGTATTTTCCTGCCAGTACTGCAGGCGCTTGACCAGCTCTGTGCAGTGTGGATCGAGAATCTTGCCGGCCAGATGCTCTTGCCCCAGCAGGCTCAAGGCCCCCTGGTTGGCCAGCAGCACGCGATGCTGCTCGTCGACCACCAGAATGCCGGTACGCATGCGCTGCAGGATCAGGTTGTTCAGGGCTTCCAGATCCGCCACGTCGGCGGCACGCTGCTCGGCGAGGATTTCACTGGCCTGCAGGCGCCGCGTCACACCCTGTACGAACAGGGCGGCGGTGAAGCACAACGCGCCCAGGGCCGCGGCCTGCACGTACTGACTGCTGGCTTGTGGATGGTTGAGGCTGAGGTAGAACGTCAGGTAGATCAGGCCGATCGCCGCGCTCGCAGCGATCAATACGCCCACTCGGCCACGCAGCAGGATATTGGCGATCGCCACTGCAACGATCAGCAGGTTGCCGATACCGCTGGGCGTACCACCACCGGCATAGAACAGTGCAGACAGCAAAATGACGTCGACCAGCGCCACGCCGAACACTTGAATGAGGCTGCGCGGGTTGTGAATGAGCACTGCGACGAAGATATTGAGGATCAGGTACAGCCAGCTGGCGCCGCGGAACATCGGCACGTGCGCCAGTTGGAGCAGCTCTGCATCCAGGTCGGCGGAGACCAGCAGGACCAGCAAGACGCCGATGAGCAGGCGGTACAGGTGGTACAGCCTGAAAATACGCCGGCCCTGGAGGCCGCTCAGTGCGAGGGCTTTATCGGGCACCGGGCTTGCGGCCTTGTTCGAGATGCGCCTGGCTGCAGTACCAGCGCTCTGCCAACTGTACGGCATGCTGCTGTGGCGTGTGCACGCCGCAGTGGGCGCAGCGCACCATCGGTGCCGGCGTGTCTGCCGGTGGCGGCGTCTGGCGTCGGCGAGCCGCACCGACGTAGCGGCGCCATACCCAGATGACGGCGAAGATGATGGCAATCCAGAACAGCAGGCGGAACAGGCCCATGACGCTCTCTTCATATAGAGGAATGCGCCAGTTTAGCCAAGGAAGGGGTGTGCGGACAGTTGCCTGGTCAGCGTTTTTGCTCGACCGGAATGCAAAATGCCAGTCGATCGACTGGCATTTCGTGTGTTGCGGTGCTGATCAGTCGAACAGACCGAACGTTGCGTAGCTGAACCAGGAGCGTTTGCTGCCTTGCGGCTCATCGCTTTGCTCGGTCTGGTTTTCCGGCTTGAGTTCGGCCGGGATCTGATCCGAGGCTTCTTCGTACTGACGAATCACATCCTGGCTAGCCTGGGTCTGGCTAGGCGGAGGCGGTACATCGCTCTCGATCAGGCCCAGTGTGGCCTTGGCCAGCCAGGAGCGGCTGTCGGCTTCCTCTTCGCGGGGCACGAACTCGCCGTTGACCAGGCTCGGGTGATCCGGGTAGTTGAGTTTCAGGGTTTCCAGGCTGGTCGCGGCCAGGTCGTCCAGGGTCAGGCGCTGATACGCCTCGACCATCACGGCCAGGCCGTCGCCGACGGACGGCGTTTCCTGGAAGTTTTCCACCACGTAGCGGCCACGATTGGCTGCGGCGACGTAGGCCTGACGAGTCAGGTAGTAGTGGGCGACGTGAATTTCGTAGGACGCCAGCAGGTTGCGCAGGTAGATCATGCGCTGCTTGGCGTCCGGCGCGTAGCGGCTGTTCGGGTAGCGGCTGGTCAGCTGGGCGAACTCGTTGTACGAGTCGCGGGCAGCGCCCGGGTCACGCTTGGTCATGTCCAGCGGCAGGAAGCGCGCCAGCAGGCCACGGTCCTGGTCGAACGAGGCCAGGCCTTTCAGGTAGTAGGCGTAGTCGACGTTCGGGTGCTGCGGATGCAGACGGATGAAACGCTCGGCGGAGGAGCGCGCGGCTTCCGGCTCGGCGTTCTTGTAGTTGGCGTAGATCAGCTCGAGCTGCGACTGCTCGGCGTAGCGGCCGAACGGGTAGCGCGACTCCAAAGCCTTGAGCTTGGTAACGGCGCTGGTATAGCTACCGTTGTCCAGATCTTGCTGAGCCTGCTGGTAGAGTTCTGCCTCGCTGAGGTTTTCATCCAGGACTTCCTTGGACGAACAGGCGGCGGTGAGTGCGAGGATGGCGATCAGCAGCAGGTGTTTCACTTGCATGGCGGCTTGCGTCCCTGGGACGGCGGCTGTCTTGGGCAGGGCCGTCCTGTTATGATGAGCGCCCCCGGTACCCCTGGGGCAAAGACGCCGTATTTAACCACAAGCGTGTAGCTGAAACCAAAGGCTATGCCCCCGCCGTTGCCGAGCATGTCATCTATTAATAAGCAGGCCATTCAGTTATCCGCCGAGGTGCCCTACGATCTGGGCGGTCAACGCCTCGACCAAGTCGCCGCCCAGCTGTTCGCCGAGCACTCGCGCTCGCGCCTGTCCGGCTGGATCAAGGAGGGCAATCTGACCGTCGACGGTCAGGTGCTGCGCCCCCGTGACATCGTTCACGGCGGCTCCGTGCTGGTCCTCTCCGCCGAGCAGGAAGCCCAGGGTGAATGGATCGCCCAGGACATCGAGCTCAACATCGTCTACGAAGACGAGCAGATTCTGGTGATCGACAAGCCGGCTGGCCTGGTCGTGCATCCGGCTGCCGGGCACGCCGACGGCACCCTGCTCAATGCGCTGCTGCATCACGTGCCGGATATCGTCAACGTGCCGCGGGCGGGCATCGTCCATCGTCTCGACAAGGACACCACCGGTCTGATGGTGGTGGCCAAGACTATCGAGGCGCAGACCCGCCTGGTCGATCAGTTGCAGAAGCGTACGGTCAGCCGTATCTATGAATGCATCGTGATCGGCGTGATCACCGCCGGCGGCAAGATCAACGCTCCCATCGGGCGTAGCTCCTCGCAGCGCCAGCGCATGGCCGTGACCGACGGCGGCAAGCCCGCGGTCAGTCATTACCGCGTACTCGAGCGTTTCCGTTCGCATACCCACAGCCGGGTCAAACTGGAAACCGGGCGCACGCACCAGATTCGCGTGCACATGAGCCACATCGGCTATCCGCTGGTGGGTGACCCGGTGTATGCCGGGCGCTTCCGTATTCCCCCGGCCGCCAGCCAGACCATGGTGCAGAGCCTCAAGGAGTTTCCGCGTCAGGCCCTGCATGCTCGGTTCCTCGAGCTGGATCATCCGATCACCGGTGAGCGGATGAAATGGCAGTCACCGCTGCCCGATGACTTCGTCTGGTTGCTGACGCTGCTGCGTCAGGATCGCGAGGCTTTCATCGGATGAGTGGCAAGGCCCATGACTGGTTGACGCCCAATTGGCCCGCGCCAGGTTGGGTGCGGGCCTGCGTGACCACCCGCGCTGGCGGTGTGAGCACGGCACCTTACGACAGCTTCAACCTCGCCGAGCATGTCGAGGATGACCCGGTAGCCGTGGCCAAGAATCGTCAGCGTCTGCTGAGTCAGCTGGGTTGCCGTCCGGCCTGGCTGCAGCAGGTGCATGGTATTGCCGTCGCCCAGGCTGACCCGGAAACGGTCGCGCAAGCCGATGCCAGTTGGACATCGACGCCGGGCGTTGCCTGTACGGTGATGACCGCCGATTGCCTGCCCGCGCTGTTTTGTGACCGCGCCGGCACCCGCGTCGCCGCCGCCCATGCGGGTTGGCGTGGCTTGGCGAACGGTGTGCTGGAGGCCACTCTGGATGCGCTGGCCATCGAGCCTGACGACACCCTGGTATGGCTCGGCCCGGCCATCGGTCCCCAGGCTTTCGAGGTCGGGCCCGAGGTACGTGAGGCGTTCGTCAGTGTGCATGCCCAGGCCGCCAGCGCCTTCGTGCCCAGCGCCAATGCTGGCCGCTTCATGGCGGACATCTATCAGTTGGCGCGCATCCGTCTCGCTGCCCGGGGTATCAACGCCGTGTATGGCGGCGGGTTCTGCACCGTCAATGACCCGCGCTTCTACTCCTACCGCAGTGCCGCGCAGACCGGCCGGTTCGCTTCGCTGATCTGGTTGGCGGATCGCTGAGCGCAATTTCGGCAGCGTTATGCCGCAATAATGGCGTTATCAGACTCAATCGCCGCGAGGTCGCGGCTCCCACGGATCGGTGTTAGCTCACGATTGCGTGGGAGCGTCGCCCTCGGCGCGATGCGTTGGCGTTAACGTCCGCCAACCTTCGCTCCAGGGCCAAAATGCTACGACGGTTGCGTTGCCGGTCACTGCACTGACACCTATCAAAACCGTCTCCGCTTGAAACCCGCGCAATCGGCCTCATCTATGCTCCATCTCGGCAGGTTCTTCATTTAGGCGCATCCATCGCGCCGGCCTGCCTCCAAGAGGAAGGATGACGCCATGCGAATCGACCGTTTGACCAGCAAGTTGCAACTTGCCCTTTCCGACGCCCAGTCCCTGGCCGTCGGCCACGACCATTCCGCCATCGAGCCGCTGCACCTGATGCTGGCGCTGCTCGACCAGCAGGGCGGCTCCATTCGCCCGCTGCTGATGCAGGTGGGCTTCGATGTGAATGGCCTGCGCCAGGCCCTGAGCAAAGAGCTCGATCACCTCGGCAAGATCCAGAACCCGACTGGCGATGTGAGCCTGTCCCAGGATCTGGCGCGTCTGCTCAACCAGGCCGATCGCCTGTCGCAGCAGAAGGGTGACCAGTTCATCTCCAGCGAACTGGTGCTGCTTGCCGCCATGGACGAGAACACCAAGCTGGGCAAGCTTCTGCTCGGCCAGGGCGTGAGCCGCAAGGCTCTGGAAAACGCCGTGAACAACCTGCGCGGCGGCGATGCGGTGAATGACCCCAACATCGAGGAATCCCGTCAGGCGCTGGACAAGTACACCGTCGACCTCACCAAGCGTGCCGAAGAGGGCAAGCTCGATCCGGTGATCGGCCGTGACGATGAAATCCGCCGGACCATCCAGGTCCTGCAGCGCCGCACCAAGAACAATCCGGTGCTAATCGGCGAGCCCGGCGTGGGCAAGACCGCCATTGCCGAAGGGCTGGCCCAGCGGATCGTCAATGGTGAAGTGCCGGACGGCCTCAAGGACAAACGCCTGCTGTCATTGGATATGGGCTCGCTGATCGCCGGTGCCAAGTTCCGCGGCGAGTTCGAGGAGCGCCTCAAGGCCGTACTCAACGAACTGTCCAAGCAGGAAGGCCGCATCATTCTGTTCATCGACGAACTGCATACCATGGTCGGAGCCGGCAAGGCCGAGGGCGCCATGGACGCCGGCAACATGCTCAAGCCGTCCCTGGCTCGTGGTGAACTGCACTGCGTGGGCGCCACCACCCTGAACGAGTATCGCCAGTTCATCGAGAAGGATGCCGCGCTGGAGCGTCGCTTCCAGAAGGTGCTGGTCGACGAACCGAGCGAAGAAGACACCATTGCCATCCTGCGCGGCCTCAAGGAGCGTTACGAGGTGCACCACAAGGTGGCCATCACCGACGGTGCGATCATCGCCGCGGCCAAGCTCAGCCATCGCTACATCACCGATCGCCAGTTGCCGGACAAGGCCATCGACCTGATCGACGAAGCCGCCAGCCGCATCCGCATGGAAATCGACTCCAAGCCGGAGGTGCTCGATCGACTGGACCGTCGTCTGATCCAGCTCAAGGTGGAAGCCCAGGCGCTCAAGAAGGAAGAAGACGAGGCGGCCAAGAAACGCTTCGTCAAACTGCAGGAAGACATCGCCAAGCTCGAGAAGGAGTACTCCGATCTCGATGAAATCTGGAAATCGGAAAAGGCCGAAGTTCAGGGCTCGGCGCAGATCCAGCAGAAGATCGAACAGTCGCGTACCGAACTCGAAGCGGCTCGCCGCAAGGGCGACCTGAACCGCATGGCCGAATTGCAGTACGGGATCATCCCCGACCTGGAGCGCAGCCTGCAGATGGTCGATCAGCACGGCAAGACCGAAAACCAGTTGCTGCGCAGCAAGGTCACCGAGGAAGAGATTGCCGAGGTCGTCTCCAAGTGGACCGGCATTCCGGTGTCTAAGATGCTCGAGGGTGAGCGCGACAAGCTGCTGAAGATGGAAGGGCTGCTGCACCAGCGGGTCATCGGTCAGGACGAGGCCGTGGTGGCCGTCGCCAATGCCGTGCGTCGTTCCCGGGCAGGCCTGTCGGACCCTAACCGGCCCAGCGGCTCGTTCCTGTTCCTTGGCCCGACCGGTGTCGGCAAGACCGAACTGTGCAAGGCGCTGGCCGAGTTCCTCTTCGATACGGAAGACGCTCTGGTGCGCATCGACATGTCCGAGTTCATGGAGAAGCATTCCGTCGCTCGTCTGATCGGCGCTCCACCGGGCTATGTCGGTTACGAGGAGGGCGGCTACCTGACCGAGGCAGTACGCCGTAAACCCTATTCGGTGGTGCTGCTCGACGAGGTCGAGAAGGCTCACCCGGACGTCTTCAACGTGCTGCTGCAAGTGCTCGAGGATGGTCGCCTGACCGATAGCCATGGCCGTACCGTGGACTTCAAGAACACCGTGATCGTGATGACCTCCAACCTGGGATCCGCGCAGATTCAGGAGCTGGTCGGTGATCGCGAGGCGCAGCGCGCGGCGGTCATGGACGCGGTGGGCAATCACTTCCGCCCGGAGTTCGTCAACCGTATCGACGAGGTGGTGGTGTTCGAACCACTTGCCCGCGAGCAGATCGCCGGCATTGCCCGTATCCAGCTGTCGCGCCTGCTGCAGCGCCTGGCCGAGCGCGAGCTCAGCCTGGAATTGTCCGACGAGGCGATGGACAAGCTGATTGCCGTGGGTTACGACCCGGTGTACGGCGCACGGCCATTGAAGCGGGCGATCCAGCGCTGGATCGAGAACCCGCTGGCGCAGATGATCCTGGCTGGCAAGTTCAACCCCGGCAGCACAGTGATCGGCAAGGTCGAGGGTGACGAAATCGTCTTTACCTGAGGCCCGTGCTAGCGGAAATAAAAACGGCCGGTGTGAGCGATCACACCGGCCGTTCTATTTCGGCTCTCTTGTGGCCAGGGGAAGGTCGGTGCTAACAAAGCTGTAGCGGAATGTGCAGATCCCTGTGGGAGCGGGCCATGCCCGCGAAAAAGTCACGGGCATGGTCCGTTCCCACAATAGAACGATCACATAAGGTAGTAGAGCCGCTCCATTCAGGGCTTGCCGCTACCTGGCGCATTGCGCCGCCCTTGTTCCACCACCCAGTCGATGACCTGCTGCGAGAGCTGGTCGTTGGCGGCGCCGAATGTCTTCACCACCGATGGCACGGCGGTGTCGTTGGCGATATGCCGTACTTCGAAGCGGCGGCTGGCGAGGATGCGCTGATTGCCTGCCTGCACCAGGCGGGCGTCGAGCAGGATGTGCACTTCCGGCCGACCGTTGCGGTACTCGCTCTGGAAGGCGCGCAGGTCGCTACTCAGTTCAAGGTCGGCCTGCAGGCGGCTGTCGTCGCTGCTGACGGCACCGATACGACCGTCATCGAGAAACGCACCGATCAGCCGATCGCGAAACAGGGCGGGAGCACGATCGCTCCAGCGCGCCCCCTGGTAGGCGCTGATCAGGTCGCCGTCCGGCAGCACGGCAATTCGTGGGCTGTCGAGCAACTGGCTGCTCTGCGGTCGGTTGACCCGTAGCGACCAGTTTTCTCGCGGCACATCCGCGGCGCGTACGGGCAGATTGCTGGGCAGCAGGTAAACGCTCAGCGTCTCGCCCGCGGGAAGAATCGAGCAGGCGCTGAGCAGACCGGTCAGCAACAGAGCGCCAGCGGTGGCGAGTGCTTTCATGGTTGGAACTCCTTGATGCTGTCGCTGCGCAGCAGGTAGCCGGCGGGATCCTCTTCCAGGCGCCGTGAGAACGAGCGCAGAGAGCCGAGCGTGTCACGCAGTTCGTTGATGGCCGGGCCCAGCTCACCGATGCCCTGCATGCCGCCGTCGAGTGCGGCACGGTTATCCTGCAGTAACTGCTCGATGTTGTTGCTGGTGCGCTCGAGCGAGGTCACCAGGCGTTCGGCACTGTCCAGGGTGTTCTGCGCCGGGCCGGAGAACAGCTGGTTGGCGTTGTTCATCAGGGCTGCGGCTTCGCGTCCGGCGGCGCTCATCTGAGTCAGTGCCTCGCGCAGTTCGTCACGCTGTTCGGAAACGCTGGCGGTGATCTGCTCGAGATTGCGCAGGGTCTTGGCGATGTTCTGGGTATTCTCGCGGGAGAACATGGCGTTGGCGCGGTCGAGCAGGCGAGTGACGCTGACCATCAGGTCTTCGCCATTGGCCATCAGCCGTGACAGCGGCGAGCGGTCGGCGATGATCACCGGCGTTGCACCATTGCCGGCTTTCAACGGCGGGCTTTCGGGTGAGCCACCATGCAGCTGGATCACCGCGCCACCGGTGATATTGGTGATGGTCAAGCGCGCGCGGGTGTCTTCCTTGATCGGTGTGGAACTGGTGATGCGGATGTTCGCGTGCACCTTGCGCGGATCCTGCGGGTCGAGGGTCAGGCTGGTGACGTCACCTACGCGAATGCCGCTGTATTGCACGGCGCTGCCCTGAGACAGGCCGCTGACCGCCTCGGTGAAAACCACTTCGTAGTAATTGAACTGCTTGTCCGCGCTGGACTTGCCCAGCCATAGGGCGAACAGCAGGATGGCGCTGACGATCGCCACCGTGAACATGCCTATCAATACGTGGTGGGCACGCGGTTCCATTCAAACACTCCTAGGCACAGCGGCCTGCTCGGCGGCGCGTCCGCGCGGTCCGTGAAAATAGTCGTGAATCCAGGCATCGTCGGTGGCGGCGACCACTTCCAGTCTGTCAGCCACCAGCACGCGTTTCTGCGACAGCACCGCCACCCGGTCACAGAGGGTGTAGAGCGTATCCAGATCGTGGGTAACCAGAAAAACGCTGAGGCCCAGGGCATCACGCAGGGTGCGTATCAACTGGTCGAAAGCCGCGGCGCCAATCGGGTCGAGGCCCGCCGTCGGTTCATCGAGAAACAGAATGTCCGGCTCCAGTGCCAGGGCGCGGGCCAGGGCTGCACGCTTGATCATGCCGCCCGACAACTCGGTCGGGTATTTGTCGCCCGCATGGCTGGGCAGGCCAACCAGCGCCACCTTGGATTCGGCCAGGCGCTCGGCACTGGCACGGGTGAGCCCGGCATGTTCGATCAGCGGCAGGGCGATGTTCTCCAGGACGGTGAGCGAGGAAAACAGCGCGCCACGCTGATAGAGCACGCCGAAGCGCCGCTCCAGTTCGGAGCGACGCTGTGCCGACAGCGTCAGCAGGTCTTCGCCGAATACCCGCACCGTGCCCGCGTTGGGCTGACGCAGGCCGACGATGGTGCGCAGCAGCACGGACTTGCCGGTACCCGAACCGCCCACCACGCCAAGCACTTCGCCGCGGTACAGATCGAGATCCAGATGCTGGTGAACCACCTGCGGGCCGAACTGATTGGTCAGGTCGCGTACCTGGATGATCGCTCTCTCGCTCACCAGCCCATCTCCATCAGAAACAGGGCGGCCACGGCGTCCACCACGATCACCACGAAGATCGATTGCACCACGCTGGAGGTGGTGCGTTCCCCCACCGAGCGGGCGCTGCCGGTGACCTTGAAGCCCTCCAGGCAACCGATCACGGCAATCAGAAAAGCGAAGATAGGTGCCTTGAGCATGCCCACCAGGAAGTGATTGATCGGGATGTTCTCCTGCAGCAGGTAGAGGAACATCGGCGGCGAGATATCCAGCGTCAGCATGCACACCATGGCGCCACCAACCATGCCACATACCATGGCGACGAACGTCAGCAGCGGCAGGGCGATGAGCATGGCGAACACCCGCGGCAGCACCAGCAGCTCCATCGGGTTGAGACCCAAAGTGCGGATCGCGTCGATTTCCTCGTTGGCCTTCATCGAGCCGATCTGCGCGGTGAAGGCACTGGCAGTGCGGCCGGCCATGAGAATGGCGGTGAGCAGTACGCCGAATTCACGCAGGAATGAGAACGCCACGAGGTCGACCGTGTAGATGGTCGCCCCGAAGTCGGCGAGGATGGTCGCGCCGAGGAAGGCCACCACGGCGCCGACCAGAAAGGTCAGCAAGGCAACGATGGGCACCGCGTTGAGGCCGATCTGTTCCAGGTGTGAAGCCAGGGACGTCAGCCGCCAGCGGCGCGGGTTGAACAGAATCAGCAGCATGCTGCTGAGGGTGAGGCCGACGAAGCCCAGCAGGCCGACCGCCTTGTGCCAGACCCCTTCCACCACTTCACCGATATGGCCGAAGAACTCCCGGTAGGTCGAGCGGGCGGGATGCTCGGCGGCCTGCTGATCCGTCTGCATGGCGGCGGCGACGGTCTGCAGCAAGGCGCGGCGTTCGTCGCTGAGCGTTGCCGTGAGCAGTAGCTCCATCAGCCGTTCGGCACCGAGCAACTCGACCAGCAGGCTGGCGCCAGCGGTATCCAGCGCGTCCAGTTCGCTGATGTCGGCATGCAGATCATCGGTGCGCTCGCGCCTGATCGCATCCACCTGAGGGAGCAGGGCACCATAGTGTGCGAGCGTCCAGTCTCCACCCACCTTCAGCGCAGCGGCGTCGGCAGTGGCAAGGGAGATGTAGGGCGGGTTGGTCATGGTCGACAGCTTAACGCTCGAACGTTCGTGTGGGACATCCGTAATAGAGCCTCGAGGTTCCCTTGTAAACCCTGGCTTGCATGCACGATTCGCAAGGCGCGTGGCAAACCCGCGCTGGTGCGGGCTATGGGTAATCGACTGACCAGGGCGGACGGGGTTCGAATAAATCGTTGCAGGCGATGAATCGAATCGCAAAAGCCCGATGGTTTTGCCAGGCAACAGACCCTAGCATTGATTCTTTCCGTCAGCGATTCAGGAGTTTCCCATGCATATCGACGAAGCCATTCGCAGCCGCCGCGCCATCAAGGGTTACGACGCAGGGTTCACCCTCAGCAGTGAAGAGAAGAACGAGTTGCTGCAATTGGCACTGCTCGCGCCGTCAGCGTTCAACCTGCAGCATGTGCGGCTGGTCGAGGTCAGTGATCCGGCCTTGCGTCAGCAGATTCGCGAAGCTGGCTGGGGGCAGGCGCAGATGACCGATGCCTCGATGCTCGTGGTGATCTGTGCGCAGGTCGATAGCTGGGAGCAGAATGTCGGGCGAGTGTGGGAGGGGGCGCCGGTTGAAGTGCAACAGTACATGGCGGGTGCCATCGACACCTACTACCGTGACAAGCCTCAGGTGCAGCGCGACGAGACCATGCGCAGTTGTGGCCTGATGGCGCAGACCCTGATGCTGGCCGCTCGTGGCAAGGGCCTGGACTCCTGTCCCATGGATGGTTTCGATTTCGATGCCGTGGCCAAGCTGATCAATCTGCCGGAAAATCACGTGATCGGCCTGATGGTCGCGGTGGGCAGGAAAGCTGTCGATGCCAAGCCGAGGATCGGCAAGCTGCCATTCGACGAGGTGGTGATCCGCGACCGGTTCTGATCATCCTTCGCTTTCTTGGCGCGTGCTGCGTATCTTGGCCGAGGGGGTAATCAGCAGGAACCTAGTCCTGATCCGTTGCCTCCAAGCTTGTAGACCCGTCAAAAGCGAGGAATACCATGCAAGTTCAAGTGAACAGCAACCATATCGAAGGCAGTGCCCGACTCCAGGAATGGGTCGGCGCATCGGTGGCGGATCGTCTGGAGCGTTACGAGGAGTTCCTGTCGCGTGTCGAAGTGCACATCAGCGACGAGAATGGCAGCAAGAGCGGTGCCGATGACAAGCGCTGCCAGATCGAAGCCAGGCCCAAGGGCCATCAGCCGCTTTCGGTCACTCACAAAGCCGAGTCACTGGATCAGGCGGTGGAGGGCGCTGCCGAGAAGATGCGCCACGCGCTGGAGCATCTGGTCGGCAAGCTGGAAAGCAAAGCGGTCGGTACCGGACATCTCGAGCAGGAACTGGATGTCAGCGAGCCGGAAAATTCAGATGCGCTGCTGCAAGAAGAGTTTCTGGAACGTCAGGAGGCGCTCGGCAAGGAATGATTTCTCGATGCGCTTACTCGTTCGAGTGAGCGCATGTTCCCAACTCGTGCATGAAACCGGCCGCCATGGGGCGTCGTTATCGCGACGTCCCATGGCGGCCGGTTCGTTTGTCAGGCCACCAGGCTGCGTCCTATGAAGTCCGGTGACTCGGTCTGCCGATACGTCGAGATAGCTTGCTCGGCCAATCGCGGGCTGACCTGGTAGGCATTGGTGGCCGCTGGATTGGTTTCCAGCTGTACCCGCTGCCTTGCCAGGTTCTCCGCCGACAGCGGGTTGAGGTTGTCCTGACGCTGCTCCTGCAAGGTCTCCAGGCGCTGCTCACGCAATTGCTCATCGAAAGCGTTCGCCGCATCTTCACGTTCGAGACGCAACTGCAGCGCTCGCTCTTCTCTCTCCTCCTGCAAGGCGATGCGCTGCTCACGTGCCTCACGCAGCTGCTCCTGGCGATCCTGCTCCAGACGCTGACGTTCGAGCAGGCGCTCCTGCGCTTCATTGAGACGCTGAGCGGATGGCGTCACCCGCTCCAGTTGGTTGGTCTGCAGGCCATTGCCCGACGACGTAACGGGGCGGTAGCTGTACTGGCCGATATTCATGCCGTCGATAGAAAGGGGCATGAGTCACCTCATCTTTCGCTTCGATGCTTTCAGTCTAAGCCTGGTATCACGCACCCCTTAGGCGGATGTGTCATAAACCCAAGAACCGGATGGACTAGCACTTTTTCGGTGGCTGAATGTCCGGCAGTCGCGTCGATCTGCGTCATCTGCGCGCAAAGGTGCATGGTTGCTCGCCTGCGCGGTCAGAGGCCAAATGCCCGAGCGAAGCGCCTGGCGGCGGGGAAGGGCGTTGCGGAGCATGCTGTATGTCCCCAAGAACGCGACGAATGGCAGGAGTTATCGGCTTTTCCGGGCAGATGTCGTTTCACGGCCTACTATGAACAGCAGGGGCCGTTGCCTGATCGTGGTGATCTGCGAGTCGTACGATTCGTAAAAAGAGCATGGCCTGCCGCGCAATCATCCAAGCGCTCCACTGGAAGAGGAAAGCGTCATGCAGCCATTCAGTTTCGCTACGGCCGCCCATCTCATCTGCGAACCGGGAGCCGTGCAGCGGCTCGTGCCCTTGTGCCGAGCATGGGGAGCGCGCTCGGTGGTGTTGGTCACCGATGCCGGTGTCGCTCGGCTCGATTTTGTCGAAGAAGTACGGGCTGCCTTTGCTGCCGGTGATATCGCCCTGCACCTATTCGATGGGGTAACGGCGGGAGCACCCGAGAGCGTGGTAAACGCCGCGGCACACTTCGCGAAGAACGTGCAGGCCAGCTTGATCATTGGATTCGGCGGCGGAAGCTCTCTGGACGTTGCCAAGCTGGTTGCCTTGCTGGCCCACCCGCAATGCAGGCAATCGCTTGATGATCTGTATGGGCTCGACAAGGCCATGGGGCAGCGCCTGCCGTTGATTCAGGTACCGACCACTGCAGGCAGTGGCTCCGAAGTCACGCCCATTGCGGTGGTCACTACGGCTCATGCGACGCGTATCGCGGTGGTGTCGGCTCGTTTGCTGCCGGACCTGGCGCTGCTGGATGCTGATCTCACCCTGCAATTGCCAGCGCCTGTAACCGCCGCCTGCGGCATGCTCGCCATGGGCCACGCTGTCGAGGCGTACACCGGCGCGCGGCGCAAGAATCCGCTGTCCGACATGCTCGCTCGCGAGGCGTTGCGCTTGCTCGGCGCCAATCTGGACGAAGCGGTGCACAACGGCAGTAATCGCGAGGCACGTCAGGCCATGCTGCTTGGCGCCTGTCTCGCCGGTCAGGCCTATGCCAACGCGCCTCTGGCGGCAGTGCATGCCCTGGCCTATCCCCTCGGCGGGCATTGTCAGGTGCCTCACGGGGTGAGTACGGCGGTGCTGTTGCCGCATGTATTGGGCTTCAATGCAGCCGTCGCCGCACCGCTTTATGAAGAGCTGGCGCCGCTGTTGCTCGGCGAGCGTTTGCGCGCGGGCGATGCCACGGATCATACCGAGCAGTTCATCATCGAACTGGCCGACCTCAGCGAGCGTAGCGGCCTGCCTGGGCGCCTGCGTGACATCGGTGTCGACCAGGCGCTGCTGCCACGTCTGGCTACCGATGCCATGCTGCACGAGCGTCTGCTGGCCAATAATCCTCGGGAGATGACCCAGGCCCATGCGCTGGCGATCTATCAGGTCGCCTACTGATCGAACGGCTGCTCGCGGGTTGTCAGTGGTGGCGGAGGCCGGCACCATGCCGGCTTATCCTCCACGCAAGGTGTCGTCCCCATGCAGCAGCCGCAGCATCTGCGCGAGCACTACCGTCATTTCCTGCCGATCACTACGCGCTGGCATGACAACGACCTGTACGGGCACGTCAATAACGTCACCTACTACAGCTATTTCGATAGTGCGGTGAATACCTATCTCATCGAGGTGGGCGGCCTGGACATCCACCGTGGCGAGGTCGTCGGCTTCGTGGTCAGCTCCAGTTGCGACTACTTCGCTTCGATTGCCTTTCCCGAGCGCATCGAAATCGGCTTGCGTGTCGGCAATCTGGGCAATAGCTCGGTGCAGTACGAGCTGGCGGTGTTCAAGGAAGGAGAGCAGCAGGCCTGTGCGGCTGGGCGCTTCGTGCATGTGTTCGTGGACCGGTCGAGCAACCGACCGGTTGCCATTCCGCAAACGCTACGACTGGCGATGGACGCGTTGCGAGTCCCTTGAACGACCAAGGGCGCTGACGGCGCCCTTGGTTGTATGGATATTAGCGATGGCGATGTTTGTGATGGCGTTTGTAGTGCTTCTTGCCATGGCGATGGCCGTTATCGCGGTAGCGGGATTCGTTACGGTTGCTGTCGGCCACCTCGTTGGCCAGAGCGCCGCCGGCAGCGCCACCCAGACCTGCGCCAATGGTCGATGCGGTGCTGCCACCGAACTGGCTGCCCAGTACCGACCCGCCTGCTGCACCCAGGCCGCCGCCCAATGCGGCTTCCGTTTTGTTGCGTGAGCTGATGGCGCCACCTGCTGCGCCACCCAGGCCAGCGCCGATCGCGGCGCCTGTGCTGCCACCCAGATGCTGACCGACGATATTGCCGAGTGCGCCACCGACGCCGCTGCCAATGGCGGTCTTGGTGGTATCGGCGTTGGCCAGGGGAGAAACCAGTGCACTGAAAGCCAATGCGGTAAGGAATGTACGCATCGCGCAACCCTCGAAAAATACCCTTGCGGGCGTAGTCATGGCATGGCCATGGATCATGCGGTCGGCGGTGCTGTACCGGCGACACAAGCTTAGAGCCTGATCTGCAAGGAAATTCCCGAGAGGGGGGATTAAAGATACACGAATGAATGTATCTAAATGTGTGCGACGTTGGGCTTGCCCAGGCGGCGCGTGGCTTTGCCCGTATTCAGAACAGCGAACGGGAGGCCTTGATCAGGAACCAGCCCTCGCACTCGGTATTGTGGCCCGAATAGGCCGAACAGGCGTCGCCGCTCAGGCTGGAGTCCGAATAGGAAAAATCGAAGTCGATGCCTTTCCAGGGCCGAGACAGGCTCAGGGACCAGTCGTTGAACGAACTCACCTGGCCGCCGCCGGAAACCGTCTTGGGGTTGTCGAGCAAGTGATTGCCGTAGCGCACCACGACGGCCATGCCCAGCAAGTGGATGCGGCCCAGGTCGGCCAGAACCGTACTGTTGAGGCGGCTGGGGTCATTGCTGAAGGAGAAGCCGAAGCGTCGTGTGTCATAGGTCAGGCCCGCGTAGACGTCCTGACTGTCGAGGTAGGTGTAACCCGGATGGCTGTAACGAATGGTGCCGACTTCATAGCCAAGCGAGTCGACGAATTGCTGGCGATAGCCGACATAGCTGTTGAGCTCCATGCGACTGCCTGGACTGATACCCAGATTGGGCGACCACTGTCCCAGATACCAGCCGCTTGGATGGCTCAAGTCGAGGCCACCGTGAAAGGCGCCGCCGCTCTCTGGTTTGACCAGCCCCTGCGCCATGCTGCGGCTCGGCGTAGTCCCCAGGTTGAGCTCGTAGTCACCCAGCTCGCGCTCCATGATCGCCGCCTGGGCGTGGATGCTCAGCAGAGCCGCCCCAAGCAGGACGGCAGATGAAAACCGCATGGTATTCCCTCCCGTTGCAGGCCAATGACCCAAGTGCCAAGCAGTCGGCCTGGTGGTCATTCGCACGGTTGTCGCTCGTCTGGCAGAAACCCGAAGGGCCACATCGTGGCTTGGGTTGGAAACTACGCGCTTCGGTCGAGCGCTCAAGCGGGCACGTTAACCGAGGGCGGTAACGGCAAAGGGACATCAGAGCTTATTTTTGGCGATAAGTGCCACGGTTTCCGACGAGCTGCATGCATCGGGCATGCCGTACGCAGCCAGTCACCCTCCCGCTCCAGCCATGCGCCGGAGCGGGAGGGCGGTGCCAAGGCTTACAGAATACGCGCGGTTTCCTGCGCCGCGTGCAGGCGAATGGCGACGAACTTGGAGGTCGGCGTGTGGCTGCCCAGGCCGACGCTTTCCAGCGGCACCAACGGGTTGGCTTCCGGGTAGTAGGCGGCCGCCTGGCCTGCCGGGATGTCGAATGCCAGCAGCGTGAAGCCGACGACCTTGCGCTCGATGCCATCGTCCCATAGCGACGTGATGTCGACTTTCTGGCCGTGCTTGTAGCCCAGTCGCGTCAGGTCGGCCTCGTTGACGAACAGCACGTCACGCTGACCACGGACGCCGCGGTAGCGGTCGTCGAGGCCATAGATGGTGGTGTTGTACTGATCGTGAGAGCGCATGGTCTGCAGGATCAGATCCGGCGTCTGGCCGCTGTTGCGGACCTGTGCTGGCAGCAGATCGGCGAGCAGGGCGTTGGCCTTGAAGTTGGCCTTGCCGGTGGTGGTTTTCCACTGGCGGGCCCCAGCCGAGTTACCCAGGTAGAAGCCGCCCGGGTGCTGTACGCGGTTGTTGAAGTCCTGGAAGCCGGGGATGGTGTCGGCAATCAGCTCACGGATGCGGCTGTAGTCGGCGATCATCGCATCCCAGTCCACCGGGTGATTGCCCAGGGTGGCCTTGGCGATACCGGCAACGATGGCCGGTTCGGAACGCATTTCCTTCGACAGCGGATCGAGCTGGCCGTTGGAGGCGTGGATCATGCTGAACGAATCCTCCACGGTCACCGCTTGCGGGCCGTTGGCCTGAACGTCGATGTCGGTACGGCCGAGGCACGGCAGGATCAGTGCGTCGGTACCGGTGGTCAGGTGGCTGCGGTTGAGCTTGGTGCTGATCTGCACGGTCAGCTCGCAGTTCTGCAGTGCCTGATGCGTGCGTGGGCTGTCAGGCGTGGCCTGGGCGAAGTTGCCACCCAGGGCGATGAACACCTTGGCCTGGCCATCGACCATGGCGTTGATCGCTTCCACGGTATTGTGGCCGTTTTCGCGGGGCACCTTGAACTGGAAGCGCTTCTCGATGTTGTCGAGCAGCAGCACCGGTGGGCGATCATTGATGCCCATGGTGCGGTCACCCTGCACGTTGCTGTGGCCACGTACCGGGCACAGGCCCGCGCCAGGGCGGCCAAGGTTGCCGCGCAGCAGTTGCAGGTTGACGATTTCCTGGATGGTCGCCACCGAGTGCAAGTGCTGGGTGATACCCATCGCCCAGCACATGATCACCTTGTCGGCACGGCGGTACATCAGGGCGGCCTGCTCGATGTCTTCCAGGGTCAGGCCGGACTGCTCGACCAGCGATTCCCAGGAGGTTTCATCAAGCACCGCCAGGTAGGCGTCGACGCCATCGGTATGTTCGGCGATGAAGGCGTGGTCGAAGACCGGCTTGTCACCCTTGGCGACCGCTTCGCGCTCCCACTGCAGCAGGAATTTGGCGATACCCCGCAGCGCCGCCATGTCGCCGCCGAGAGCCGGGCGGAAGAATGCGGTGTTCAGCGGCTCGGAACCGTTGGTAAGCATTTCCAGGGCATGTTGTGGGTGCTGGAAACGCTCCAGGCCACGCTCTTTCAGCGGGTTGAAGGCCACCACCTGGGCGCCACGTTTCACCGCCTCACGCAGCGGCTCGAGCATGCGCGGGTGGTTGGTGCCCGGATTCTGGCCGAGCACGAAGATGGCATCGGCGTGTTCGAAGTCCGCGAAGGTCACGCTGCCCTTGCCAATGCCGACGCTCTGGATCAGCGCGACACCGCTGGCTTCGTGGCACATGTTCGAGCAGTCGGGGAAGTTGTTGGTGCCGAACGCGCGAACGAACAACTGATACAGGAACGCCGCTTCGTTGCTGGCCCGGCCGGAGGTGTAGAACTCGGCCTGGTTCGGGCTTTCGAGGTTCTTCAGGTGTTTGGCGATCAGGCTGAAAGCGTCGTCCCAGGAGGTCGGCACGTAGCGATCGGTGCTTGCGTCGTAACGCATCGGCTCGGTCAGTCGGCCCTGATACTCGAGCCAGTAGTCGCTCTGTTCACGCAACTGGCTGACGCTGTACTTGGCGAAGAACTTCGCGTCGACGCGGCGTTTGGTGGCTTCCCAGTTGACTGCCTTGGCACCGTTCTCGCAGAACTTGATGCGGCCGTCTTCCGGGGAGTCGCCCCAGGCACAGCCCGGGCAGTCGAAGCCGCCGTTCTGGTTGGTCTTGAGCAGCGCACGCAGGTTCTTGAACGGCTGTTTGCTGTCCAGCCAGAACTGGGTGACGCTGATCAGCGCACCCCAACCGGCGGCAGCGCCTTTATAGGGTTTGTAACGCGGGTTAACGGGTTGCAGGCTCATGGCTGTTCTTCTCTTGCAGGCGGCGCGGGGCTGTAGACCCGGGGCGCGCTGTGGTGGGGCAGATGGATCAGGTTGAGGTTGTGCCGGCGCGCCCACTGCACGGTGAGGGCGGTCGGTGCCGAAAGGCTGACCAGATTGCCGAGGCCGGCTCTGACCGCCTTGTGAATCAATTCCAGGCTGCAACGGCTGGTTACCACCGCAAAGCCCTGGCGAACATCGAGGTGTTCGCGCAGCAGGGCGCCGATCAGCTTGTCCAGCGCGTTGTGCCGGCCGATGTCTTCACGGCAGGCGCGTATCTCGCCACTGCCATCGACATACAGGGCGGCATGCAGGGCACCACTGCGGCGGGCCAGGTCCTGAACGGCGGCGATCCGCTCGCGCAGGTTGACCAGGTGAGCGGGGTCGGGCAGCTCGGCCTTGGCCAGGGTGGTCAATTGCGGCAGGGCCTGGTCGAGGGCTTCCACGCCGCACAGGCCGCAGCCACTGCTTCCGGCCAGCTGCCGACGCTGTTGCTTCATTGCCCAGAAGGCGCGGCTGCTTATTTCGACTTCGGCATTGATCGCCGCGCCGATATGACGCAAACGAATGTCATAAATATCGTCGATGGAGTCGACCACTGCACTGCTGAGGCTGAAACCGGCGATGAAGTCCTCCACTGCTGTGGGCGACACCATCATCACGGCATAACTGATGCCGTTGTAGCTGATGGCCAGCGCACTCTCCTGAGCCAGGACGGCGCAGTCGCCGGTCTCTGGGTTGCCGAGCTCCGCGTAGGCGTAGCTCTCCGGCTGCGCGGCAGCTGGTGCGGTAACGTCGGAAGTGCTGGATATCTCGGCTGACCGGGGCACGGCAAGCTCCCCTGCGGCGGATTGACACAGAGAAGCGTAGGCCCTTGGCCAGTATGCGTCTAATCGCTGTTGCCGATGTCTTGATCGATGCTGTCTATCGGTCAGGCGGGTCGGGCTCTGCAATCGGGCTTTCCGGCCCGGGTCGGCAGATCAGGTATGAGCCTGGAAGTGCCGCAGGACGGCGTTCAGCGCCTCGGTGTTGTGCTGATCGATATCGATGATGCGGTAACCCGCCCAGCATTGCTGGCCTGGCTCGCCCTCGCGGCTCCACAGGCAGTCGCCGATGAAGTGCAGCTCGCCCACGCCGTTGAGCGGCGTCTGGCACACCAGTTGGCATTCCACCAGGGTATCGGCAGGCTGAGACGTTGGGCTGCAGAGCATGAGCCCATCGCTGGAAATATCGGCGACACGGCCGAGGTAGCGACCGCTGTGCTGTTCGAAAACTTCAAGCAGTGACGTGGCCTGGTAACGGGCATGCTGACGACGATCATCCATACACGAACCTCATTGATTGCGGCCGGTGAGTTGCTGCAGAACGCGATAAACGGCGGTCAACGCACGATCGACCATGGGCGCCGCGCGGTCCGGTTTGCTGAGGCGTGCCGTACCCTGTTCCATTTCCAGGGCCAACTGGCTGATCGACTTGACCGCGGCACGCTGTCCGTTGAGGTCGACGAACATGTAGTTGTGGGTCGTGGGGCTGTACCAGGACAGCTTCAGCGTCTGCCGTCTATCGCCTTCGATGAATTCGAACCAGGTGCCGAACTCGATTTTTTCCAGATCACCCACCAGGCGCATGCCACCCTTCGACAGTGGTGCGTTGGCCAGGGTCGGGTCGAGGAGCGCGGAATCGTCTCCCAGCATCGCGCCTAACTGACTTGGGCTGGGCGGCAACGCAAGCCCTGAGGCGATTCCCGGTTGGCCCGCTTGCACGGCGTGCTGGCAGGCGACCAGGTCCTGCAACAGGCGGCGGATATCGTCTTCGTGATAGCCGCCCAGCAGCATCAGGCCTTTGCGTAGCGCTTCGAGCATCTCGACGCGTACCCGCTGCAGGTGGTCCCGTTGCGCCGCATCGAGTGGCGTACCGCTCCAGGCCAGTTGCTCGGCGGCTTCGCTGGCGCGCTGCCACTCGCTGCTGGTTGGGCCGTGGCGCAGTTGAATGAATACCAGCACGTCGATCCAGGTGCGTTCGAGGAAGTGGCGAATGATCGGCGGCGGCGAGCGTTTGGCCAGGCTTTGCGCGATGACCTGAGCGGCGGTGTGTCGTGCGCCAAGTAGCTTGTCGCGGCCCTTGGCGGTTTCCACGGCACGGCGTTCCTGCAGGTCGACGCGTTGCTTGAGCGTGCCCGTGAACTCGCTGAACTCGCTGAACAACTCGTCGAACAGGTGCAGGTCGCCCGTGAAGTGCTGAATCACCTGCTTCACCACCCAGTGCACCTTGGCCAGCAGGCCATGGGTTTCATCCACTGCGCCGTAGAGCACGCCAGCCTTGGCCATGGCGTTGATCAGCTTGCGCGCCGGGTGGTGCTGGCGGGTGAACAGTGCCTTGTCCAGCAATGCCACTTTCAAGTACGGCGTATGCAGGTGGGAGAGCGCGACCTTGTAGGGCTGAGGCAGATTGTCGTCATCGAGAATGAAATCGAACAGCATGCCGACCAGGTCGATGACATCGGTTTCACGATTGCCCAGGCGGTGCTGCTGCGGATCCTCGCTGTGGCTGGCCAGTTGTCGTTGCAGGTCAGCCTTCAGCCCGGCGACCTGCAGGGGGTGTTCCAGGCGCAGGGCCAGTTCGCTGGCGGAGGTCTGCTGCATGCGATTGAGCGCCGCCAGTAACTCACCCGCATCGTAGGTACGCCTCGCCCCCTCTGGCGCGAAACTGGCCATGCTGGGCGTGCCGCTGAGCAGGCTGAGTGCGCTCTGGTGCTTGCGGTACTCGGCGAGCAGGGCGCTGACACCGTCGACCAGCTGATTCAGGTCGGCAGGCGGCGCGGCATCCAGATCGGGCAGCGCGGGCTCATCGGTCACGTTGCTGCGGGTCTGCTGCCGTGCCGCCTCGGGCTGCGCAGGCGCACGAGCTGTCTGCGCCGAGCGTGTGGCGGTGTATTTCAGGTTGGGCAGCACGCCGGCATCTATGAGGCGCTGATTGAGCGCGTCATACAGCTTGTCCAGTTCGTGCATGAGCTGTTTATCGAACAGGCCATACAGCACCAGCTTTATCTGTAGCGTCAGCCCACAGGGAGCCAGTGCGCCTAGAAAAGCCTGGGCGATGGTTTTCGGCGCGATCGGGTTGCTGCCTTCCGGCAGCGGCTGGCCGTTATTGAGCAGGGCCAGGCGCTGCTCCAGCGCGAACAATGCCTGGGCGCAGCGGGCCTGAACGCGGCTGGCCATATTGGTCACCTGAAGGATCTCTTCGTAATCCTCGGTCTGTACCAGGGCCATGTCCTCGGCATGCATATCAGTGGGCGATGTCGTGGTTGCTACCCGCTTGCCGTCGAGAAAGTCGGCAATGCCCTGAGAGATGCTGAGGTGATAGTGGCGTTCGATCTGCGGGCGCAATTTGCGGATGCTGCGCATGTTGTCGAAGAACAATGCCTGCACCTGATTGTTCTCGGCTTTCTCCGCGCACTGGAAAAGGGTGTCATCGACCTGGGCGAAGGTGCGCTGCAGATTATCCGCCAGATGATTGAGCACCATCTTGCGGCAGCTCTGCCCCAGCTCACTGAAGCGGGGTTGGATGCCTCGGCTTGCCAGTGTGCGCGAGCCGTTTGGTGGTGTCCGCGGCGTGCCCTGAGTGGTCATCTGTAATCCTGATTGAAACCTCACCGTGGTGCTTCGAACAGTGCAGGTATGCGGTGAAGGTATAGCAATTGGCCATTCTTTCGCAAAGCATTGTCATAAAAGCAATTTAGGGGGTTGACATGTGTTCGCGGAACCGTAAAATGGCGCGCCTCTGCAGCGGCAAATGGCGAAAGCCAAAAGCTAGTAACAGAGACTGAAAGAAGCATAGTTCCGCGATAGCTCAGTCGGTAGAGCAAATGACTGTTAATCATTGGGTCCCTGGTTCGAGTCCAGGTCGCGGAGCCAATCTTTCTTCGGGGTGTAGCGCAGTCCGGTAGCGCGCCTGCTTTGGGAGCAGGATGTCAGGAGTTCGAATCCCCTCACCCCGACCATTTTTGGGTCGTTAGCTCAGTTGGTAGAGCAGTTGGCTTTTAACCAATTGGTCGTAGGTTCGAATCCTACACGACCCACCATTTCAAGCACTGCTTGAGAGTAAAAAACCCGCCTAGAGCGGGTTTTTTGCTTTCTGGCGGCAGCGTCCTGCTCCCCGTATGGTGGATGGGGGCGTAGCTGACGCTTTTTCCATCCACCATTGCGCTTGCAGAGTGGTGGACGGGTCAAGCGCCGTCCACCTTACGACAGGCTGTCCTTGGAATCAGTGCAGCTTGAGTCGCGGATCGGTGCTGCGGCCGATACGGTCGCTGAGCATCAGCAGCAACGTGCGGAATGGGCCATAAAGCGCCATCTGGTGCATGCGATACAGCGACACGTAGAACATCCGCGCAAGCCACCCCTCCAGCTTCACGCTGCCCATCAGGTTACCCATCAGATTGCCGACGGCGCTAAAGCTCGACAGCGAGATCAGCGAGCCGTAATCCTTGTAGGCGTATGTCGGCAGCGGCTGATTCTGAAGGCGCAGCGCAAGCGATTTGACCAGCAACGAGGCTTGCTGGTGAGCGGCCTGCGCGCGAGGCGGTACATTGCGTTCGCTGCCATCGCCCATCGGGCAGGCTGCGCAGTCGCCGAAGGCGAAGATGTTCTCGTCGCGCGTGGTCTGCAGGGTCGATGTGACGACCAGTTGATTGATGCGATTGCTCTCCAGGCCATCCAGATCCTTGAGAAACGCTGGCGCACGGATGCCCGCTGCCCACACCTTGAGGCTGGCCGGAATCTGTTCGCCGTTGGCGGTCAGCAGGCCGTCAGCCGTGACCTCCTTCACCGCGGCATTGGTCATCACGTTCACGCCGAGCTTCTGCAGGGTACGGTGCACGGGTGCGCTGATGCGCTCCGGCAGCGCTGGCAGCACGCGTGGGCCTGCCTCGATCAGGGTGATGCGCATGTTTTCGGGGCGGATACGATCCAGGCCGTAGGCCGCCAGCTCGTGGGCGGCGTGGTGCAGCTCCGCAGCCAGCTCCACGCCAGTGGCACCGGCGCCGACGATGGCAACGCTGATCTGGTCGTTGTCGCCATTGCCTGCATGGGCGCGCAGATAATGGCTGAGCATCTTGCGGTGGAAGCGCTCGGCCTGTTCACGGGTATCCAGGAAGATGCAGTGGTTGGCCGCTCCCTCCGTGCCGAAGTCATTGGTCGTGCTGCCTACCGCGATCACCAGCGAGTCGTAGGCGAGTTCGCGTGCGGGCACCAGTTCGCGGTTGTCTTCATCCAGAGTCGCCGCAAGCTGGATGGTCTTGCGTTCGCGATCCAGGCCGCTCATGCGGCCAAGCTGGAATTCGAACTGGTTCCATTTGGCCTGGGCAACGTAGTTGAGCTCGTTCTCCGTGGAGTTCAGCGAGCCAGCAGCCACTTCATGCAGCAGCGGTTTCCAGATGTGGGTCAGGTTGGCGTCGGCCAGCGTGATATGCGCTTTGCCACGTTTGCCGAGGGTTCTCCCCAGGCGGGTGGCGAGTTCCAGGCCGCCGGCACCACCGCCGACAATTACGATTCGATGGGTCATCGATACTTCTCACAAGGCTAAAAAATCGGTGTCGAGTCCGGGCGAGCGAAGGCTCATAGCACCAGGCGACTCGGGAGGGCGGCTCAGCAGGGCAGGTCAAGCCGACGTGCGCAGCGATGCCGAGGGGCGCTCAGGTATTCATCGACTCGACGTTGATCACCAAGGTTCAATCGGCAGGGCATTCACCGCTCCCACAATGCGCTCAGTCTAGCAGGGTGCCACTGTGCACGGAGCGCGACATGGAGTGCTCTGGCGCTACTCGAGTCGCTACAGAGGCTCGACCTCAAGCGAGTCGCTCAGGCGGATGACGCCGCCCTGCAGCACTCGTGCGGTTATGCCGCCGTGGCCGCGCACTGCCTGAAACGTTCCCAGGCCCAGGCGCTCCTCGAGGCGTGCGCAGGGTTGGCACCAGCCAGTGGTTTCCAGAATGGCCTGGCCGATCCGAAAGCGGCGACCCTTGAGGCTGAACAGGTTGATGCCGCTGATGGCGATATTGCGCCGCAGATCTTCCGGTCTTATCGCGCGTTCGGGATCGCGCCCCAGCAGGGCGCTGACCACGGCCAGGTGCTCCCACTGGATCAGCGTGACCTGCCGCGCGTTACGTGGCCCCGGGCGCGCATGATCTCCGGTGAGGCCGGCTTCACGGCGCGCTTCCACTGCGTCCAGAGCGAGCATCTCGCCACGTGACTGCGGACGCACGCCGATCCAGCGCACCTGCCCTTGCTGCGGCACCGTGGCGAGGAGGGTTTGCAGAGGGCTCATGGTGTTCCCGTGTGGTTTCACTGGCGGATTCCTCAACCGATGGGCGGGCCTCTCTGGTCGCTGCAACGATCATCGATCACGCTGACGAAAATCGCCGGTCTGGAAGTCGGACCGCCCTTCATCTGGCAGGCGCTTGCAAGTGGTCCGAAGCAATCGGCAGCCTGTCAGTGCCGGCTAGGCGGCAGATCTTCGGAGAAAAGGTCATCTTCCAGTTCGTTGCCGGGAATCGCGTGCTCTTCCGAGGCCCAGGCGCCGAGATCGATCAGCTTGCAGCGCTCGGAGCAGAACGGCCGGCTCGGGCTCTGCGGGCCCCATTCAACGGGGGCGGCGCAGGTCGGGCAGGCGACGAGGGTAGGTGTGCTCATGGTTGGCCTCCATTCAAGGTCAGGTAAAAGGCATGCAGGCGCTCGACTTCGCTTCGCGCCCAGGCCAGGTCGCGATCATTGGTCAGCACGTCATCGGCATGGCGCAAGCGCTCTTCTCGGGTCGCCTGAACGGTCAGAATCGCCTGCACCTGTTCAGCTGACAGCCGATCGCGGCGCATGGTGCGCTCGATCTGCAGCTGCTCGGGGACGTCGATCACCAGCACGCGTTGCGTCAGTTTGTACTGCCCGGATTCGATCAGCAGTGGCGACACCAGGATCGCATAGGGCGATTTCGCATTGGCCAGGAACTGCGCAACCTCCTCAGCGATCAGCGGGTGCAGCAGACTCTCCAGCCAGCGGCGCTGCGCGGGATCCGCGAAGATCCGTGCGCGCAGGGCCGAACGGTTCAACTGGCCATCGGCCTGCAGAACCTGTGCACCAAAGTGCTCTGCAATGGCGGCCAGGGCGGGGCGGCCAGGCTCCACCACCCAGCGTGCGGCCTGGTCGGCATCGATCAGGTCCACGCCCAGTGCGACGAAATGCTCGGCAACCGCGCTCTTGCCACTGCCAATGCCGCCAGTAAGGCCGAGCGTCCAGGGTTTCATGGTGCGCGCGCGCCCCTCATTCGAAATCAGGGGCGAATTGTAAAGGAGCGACCCTGTGTGTGGCGAATCAGCTCTGCGTGTTGGCAAGCGCCCCGATTGCAGGAGCGCTGCCCTTGGCGCGAAACGATTGAAGGCTTGGCGCGCTATCCGAGACGGCATTCGCTGCGAAGCGAGGCGATTGCATCGCTGTCCGCACCATCGATTTTGCCCGTCCTATTCGCCGCGGGGGCGCGGCTCCCACAGAATCGCAACACGCCACCAGAAGTGTAGGAGCGCCGCCCTCGGCGCGAAGCGTATGAAGGTTCACCGCGCTATCGGCGATGGCCAGGCCATTCACCGCAGCGGCCCGCAGCCTGGTTTGCTCGAAGCAATGCCCGGGCGTTAGTTGAAGCCTGCAAACTGCAAATAACCGTCGGTGATCTGCTTGCCCCACAGCAGCGCGATAAAGCCTGCAATGGCCAGATAGGGCCCGAATGGAATCGGCGTGCTGGTATTGGCATCACGCATTCGCAGCATGATCACACCGAGCACCGCACCGACCACCGAGGACAGCAGGATGGTCAGCGGCAGAATCTGCCAGCCGCCCCAGGCGCCGAGCATCGCCAGCAGCTTGAAGTCGCCATAACCCATGCCTTCCTTGCCGGTGACCAGCTTGAACAGCCAGAACACCGACCAGAGGCTCAGGTAACCGGCGACCGCACCCCACAGGGCTTCTTCGAGGCTGGTGAACAAGCCGAAGTGGTTAGCGATCAGGCCCAACCACAACAGCGGCAGCACCAGCGAATCCGGCAATAGCTGGTGATCAGCATCGATCAGGCTCATCGCCAGCAGCCCCCAGGCCAGCACCAGCATGCCAGACGCCTGCCAACCGAAGCCGAAATGCCAGGCGACATACGCCGACAACAGCCCGCAGCTTAGCTCGACCAGCGGATAGCGCAGGCTTATCTTCGCCTTGCAGCCAGAGCACTTGCCACGCAGAAAAAGGTAGCTGACAACCGGGATGTTCTCCCACGGGCGGATTTCATGCTTGCAGTGCGGGCAACTGGAGTGGGGAAGTACCAGATTGTAAGTCTCACCCTCGGGCTCTGCCGGTAGCTCCAGCACCTCACGCGCCTGAATGCGCCAGTCGCGAAACATCATCTTGGGCAGGCGGTGAATCACGACGTTGAGGAAGCTGCCGACCAGCAAACCGACAACGAGCGCGCAGAAAACGAAGGCCGGCGTATTGCCGGCCAGGAAGTCGATGACTGTCATTTTTAGACGACGTTGCCCAGCTGGAAGATGGGGAGGTACATGGCAATGATCAGGCCGCCGACCAGTACGCCCAGAACCGACATGATTAGCGGCTCCATGAGCGAGGTGAGGCCATCCACCGCATTGTCCACTTCTGCTTCGTAGTAGCTGGCTACTTTATCGAGCATCGTATCGAGTGCCCCAGACTCCTCGCCGATGGCGGTCATTTGCACGGCCATTGCCGGGAATACGTTAGTCGAACGCATAGAGAAGTTCAGCTGCATACCGCTGGTGACGTCCTGCTTGACCTTATTAACGGCATTGCGGAATACGACGTTGCCAGTCGCTCCAGCCACAGAGTCCAGTGCTTCTACAAGAGGTACGCCTGCTGCGAATGTTGTGGACAGGGTGCGGGCATAGCGTGCTACCGATGATTTGTAGACGATGTTGCCAACAATCGGTGTTTTGAGAATGGTGCGATCAAGGCCGTCACGAAATTTCTCTGAGCGCTGTTTGGCCTGCATGAATGCATAGCCGGTTCCTACCAAAGCGATCAGAAAAATAAACCACCATTCCTGAAGCCCTTCGGATAAAGATATGACGAAAAGCGTAAAGGCAGGAAGCTCCGCGCCAAAGCTGGAGAATACTTCCTTGAACTGCGGCACTACCTTGATCAGCAGGATGCATGAGACGATTACCGCTACCGCAATCACGGCAAGTGGGTAATTCATGGCTTTCTTAATCTTGGCTTTAAGGGCCTCGGTCTTTTCCTTATAGGTCGCGACTCGATCCAGCAGGGTTTCCAGGGCGCCTGACTGTTCGCCTGCATCAACTAGGTTGCAGAACAAATCATCAAAGTACTGGGGCTTGGTGCGCAGCGCAGCGGCAAAACTATTACCGGCAGCCACATGCTGCTTAACCTCATCGACCAATTTGCGCATGTTCGGGTTTTCAAGACCGTCGGCAATGATGTCGAAGGACTGCAGCAGCGGAACGCCAGCTTTCATCATCGTAGCCATCTGCCGGGCAAACAAGGCGATGTCCATGGGCTTGATCTTCTTGCCCGCGCTGAACAGGCTGATGCCCTTCTTGCGCACCTTGGTCGGATTGATACCCTGTTTGCGTAGCTGTGCCTTGACCAGCGCTGGGTTCTGCCCGTTGAGCTCGCCCTTGACCACTGCGCCTTTTCGATCCTTGCCTTCCCAGACGAATATGCTGGTCTTCGCTGCCTTTGCTGCTGCCATGGTTAATCCTTGGTCACGCGGTTGACTTCTTCAAGGCTGGTCACGCCTTGCATGGCCTTCAGCAGGGCCGAAGTACGCAGGTCGTTGAAGCCGTCTTTTCGCATCTGTATGGAAATATCGATGGAATTGCCTTCCTCCATGATAATCCGCTGCAGGCTTGGCGTGTTTTTAACCACTTCATAAATACCGACACGGCCTTTGTAACCGTTCTTGCAATTTTCACAGCCCACCGGGCCGTAAATCTTGAATGTGCCGAGCTTGTCCTGGGGGAAGCCTTCCTCGAGCAATACATCGTTGGGGATCGGCATTTCCTTCTTGCAAGTGTTGCAGAGCTTGCGCGCGAGGCGCTGGGCAATGATCAGGTTTACCGAGGTGGCGATGTTGAAGGAGGGCACACCCATATTGCGTAGGCGGGTCAAGGTTTCCGCCGCGCTGTTGGTATGCAGGGTGGACATGACCATGTGACCGGTCTGCGCGGCCTTGATGGCGATGGAGGCCGTATCCAAGTCGCGGATCTCCCCGACCATGATGATATCCGGATCCTGGCGTAGAAATGCCCGTAGCGCCTGGGTGAAGTCCATGCCTTGCTTGGGATTGACGTTGACTTGGTTGATGCCCTCCAGGTTTATTTCCACTGGGTCTTCCGCTGTGGAAATATTCACATCCGGGGTATTGAGGATATTGAGGCCGGTGTAGAGAGACACTGTTTTTCCCGACCCAGTTGGGCCGGTTACCAGAATCATCCCTTGCGGCTGCTTGAGCGCCGCCATATACAGATTTTTCTGGCTTTCCTCATAGCCCAGGGCATCGATCCCCATCTGTGCACTGGAGGAGTCGAGAATTCGCATCACGATCTTCTCGCCCCACAGGGTAGGCAAGGTGTTGACGCGGAAGTCGATGGACTTGCTCTTGGATATCTTCATCTTGATGCGGCCATCCTGCGGCTTGCGCCGCTCGGAAATATCCAGCCCGGCCATAACCTTCAAGCGTGCAGAGATACGCGGTGCCAACTGAATTGGCGGGCGTGCCGTTTCGTGCAGAATGCCGTCGGTACGAAAGCGTACCCGGTACGACTTTTCGTAAGGTTCGAAGTGCAAGTCGGACGAGCCACCTTTTATCGCATCGAGCAGCATCTTGTTGACGAAGCGCACCACCGGCGCGTCGTCGGCATCCTGACCGCCGCTATCGCCTTTCTTTTCATCATCGACTGACTCCGTTTCCAAGCCATCTAGGTCAACGTCGGCCAGATCTTCTAGGCCGCTATGACCCGTATCGAAGAACTTGTCGATGGCATCGCCAAGCTTGTCGTCTTCGACCAGCAGGGCTTCGGTGGAAAGACCGGTGCTGAACTGAATGTCCGTGACCGCCTGGTGGTTGGACGGGTCGGAGATGCCCACAAACAGTTTATTGCCGCGGCGCCACAACGGCAGGGTGCGGTGTTGGCGCACCAGCTTTTCGCTGACCAAGTCCCTGGGCTGGCTTTCCTTGTCCAGCGCATTGAGGTCGAAATAGGCCACGCCAAACTGGTCCGCTGCTAGCTCTGCCAGGGCCCGGCTTTTAACTAATTTGTTCTGTGCCAGGTAGGTAACCAGCGACAGCTTATTGCGCTTGGCCTGAGCCTGCGCTTGCTGAGCGGCCTTTTCATCTAGCAGCTCAGCGAGCACCACCTGCTTTGCCAAGCCCGAAAGGGAAATATTGTCGCTCATGTACACCTCGCGCCGTCTAATGGGTGCGTTATAGCGTAGATGGCGATGACTGCCAAACGACCGTCATTCATCTGACGAAAAATGTCACAAGGTACGGAAAATTGCGTTACGGCTAGCCGTTATCTCAACCCTAGTTGATGGGCTGTAAGGTGAGCCTGCTAACTCACTCTACTGAAAACGGCGTGTTCTTAAGTTGGCATGGTTTCTGCTTTGTAAGGGGTAGGCCTGTATGCCTGCACTCAACTTTGGAGAATTCTATGAAAGCTCAAAAAGGCTTTACCTTGATCGAACTGATGATCGTGGTCGCGATTATCGGTATTTTGGCTGCAATCGCTCTGCCCGCTTATCAGGACTACACCAAACGCGCTCGCGGTGCTGAAATTGTTTTGGCCACGGCGCCTTACAAACTAGGTGTCACTGAGTGTGTGGCTAACGGAAACTGCCTGAATGCGACAGCGGACGGTATTACGGTTCCTCCTACTGCCTCGCGTGCTGCTTCTTCGGTTCCAGTTGACCTTGCATCAACAGATGCTCCTGGAACAGCTCAATACAGCACCATCGCTGTTAGTAACGCCGGCGTCGTGACCGTAGTACCGAAGACTACCAATGGTTTCGTTGCCGCGGATACCTACGTTCTTACCCCAGCTTACAACACTACTACGCGCAATGTGACTTGGACCGTGTCCGGTCAGTGCGTAACCAAGGGCTGGTGTAAGGGCAGCTAAACCCCATTGGGTTTAGTTGTTAACAACGCCTCTCGTTATCGAGGGGCGTTTTTTTTGGGGGAGGGAATTGTGAGTGGGAGTATGTGCTTGAATATAATCATGTTCATGTTTGCGTTTTTTATTTGCGGTGTTTCGTTTGTTCTTCCGTTTAGGGGGTACCCTGATGGGGACTTCTATTCGGATGCCATGGCGGTGATTTTTTCGCTGTTTGTTGTCGTGTGTTTTGGTCGGCGCATGGCTGTTACAAATCTTGTTTGGCTATTTTCTTTTTTTCTTTTGATTTCCTTGGGTGGCGGCGATAGAGGGTATTATTACCATGGCTGGTTTTATCCTGTTGCGGCACTTATATGTTTGGTTTTTTATTTTTCCACGATTTCTGCGCTTGAGGGTGGTTTACGCAATGCCTTTATTGCTGGTTGTATGTGGGGGGTTGTCGCAGGCGGTTGTTTCAGTGTTTTAGTTGGGTGTATTCAGCTGCTTGGCTGGGTCGACCATGTTTCTTTATTGGTTTTTCGCGGTGGCTATGAAGTGTATGGTAATTTCGGTCAGCGAAATAATTTCTCTACATACCTTTTAATTTTCTCTGTTGTCTTGTGCGGGCTGCTCTGTAAAAAAAGTATCAATACTCTGTTTGGGGTAGTGATGTTGGCGGTCGCGGCTATTCTTCTGGCATATGCAGCTTCGCGCATGGCCGTCCTTGCAGTACTGATTCTTCTGTTCTTGGCTTTGGTGGCTGGCAGGCTACGCGATTGGTCTGCTGAAGACTCTGCTGTTATTTATTATTATACTGCCTTTGCAATTTTCTTTTCGCTATGCTTGATTGTTCTTTGGTTTTTCGATTTGGGTGCTTCGTCGCGTATCTCCATCACAGGTGATGTGTCTCGTTTGAGGGAGTGGGAAAAAGCCTGGAATATATTTTTGGATCACCCTTGGGGGGTCGGTTTTGGAAACTATGCACGCTATAGCTTTGTCTATCAGCTTGAGTCCGGTTTGCCAGCGCAGATCACATGGTCTCATGCTCATAATATAGTGTTTCAATTCTTGGTAGAGTTTGGCGTGTGGGCTTTTCCATTAGTGGTATCTGCCATGTGGGTGCTGCAGAGTGTACTCAGGAACTGCTTGAGGCATGGTGCTAATGGTCTTGTTGTGGGCGCTATCCTGTTGATCGTGTGTGTGCACAGTCTGCTTGAGTATCCCCTGTGGTATATGAATTTCCTGGCTCTCTTTTTGTCATTTTTGGCGATGTACATTCCGGTCTCTAAACGGGTTGGTGGTAATATTATAAGAGTGGTTGCTGCAGGTGGAGTGGTTCTTGGGGGGGGGGTCGTTTTCTGGTATTCAGCCCTGCCAGGTTATGTTTATCCGGCGAAAGATTATCGGGTGAATTTGCTGCGCATGCAGGAGTTGATTGATCGCTCACTCAGTCCTGTATTGGATTGGCCTGCTGATAGGGTTTTGATGGAGTATCTTGTTGTTGAGGATGGTCCTGAATGGGAATATAAAATGTGCAAGTCCATTTTTATGGCCACCAAGGAGCCTGTTTACATGTATCTGGAGCGCGTGGCGCTATTTGCTCTCGCTCGGCAAGATTTCGAATTTGCCTCTTCTGTTTTAAAAGCAAGGTATGCAGTCTATCCGTCATTACCTGATGACTACCTGGTTGAGAGTATTCGGAGGATGTGGCCTGATCGAGAAGCCGACTATCTTGGGAAGATCTCCTCGGAAAAGCAGGCTGGATTTCCTGATGACAAAGCATATGATTTAACGCTGCCCGAGTATTGCAACGCTTATAAATAGATAACTTCAGCCTAGTAAAGCGAACTAGATCTTTACGAACAGTCAGGGCGGGTGAAATGACGCCGTTACTGGCTGGGCTGCGACTGGTCTTTCCGGTGCACTGCTTCTCAGGACTCCAGCTCGGAGTTTACGAAGTCCTCTTCGATTGGTGGTAGTTGGCGCCGCAGATCGATCTCTAATGCATTCTGAGCCCCTGGCTACTCCTGCTTCTTCATTAATTGCCGTGTGGGTGTTCAGCCAGTCTCGCCTGATGGCGCCAGCGGGATTCAGGGCGTTGGCGTGCGGCCGTGCGTTGATGGCCAGCTACTCGCTGACGCAGGATTACCACGCCATCAAGGGTGCATTCAGCGAAGCGCAGGTGTGGGGACTCACTCCGTAAAGCCAAGCCGGGTGTTCGCAGAGCGAATGGCCGGCCTACGGTGGTTCGAAGTACGGGGATCGTTACTCGACAGCGGATCTGATCACACCGAAAAACACCGGCAAGCAGGAAAAGGCTTGGAGTTTCACATTGGTGATCTGCCTGGGACCGGCGACTCCGGCGAGATGACCAACCAAATCTCCCCCACTGAAGGTTGGTGACAGATTGCTTATCTGCACGCCTCACCGCGTGGCCACCGCTCTGGATACCTACACGGGTGAGGAGCGCTGGCGTTTCGATCCCAGCATCCGTCGTGATGGCGAGTGTTACCCGCATATGATTTGCCGTGGGCTTACCTATCGAGGGCACGAAAAGCTCTTCGGCTGTAGAGCGCCTGTAGCGCGCTGCGAGCTACTTTGTCAGTCGCCAACCTGGGCCTACTCGCAGGCGGTCAGGCCACGCCCATGACCTACGTCTCGGAGAAGTCCGGTAGGCAGTTCGTCGTGCAGATGGCTGGCGGGCACGGCTCGTTCGGCACCAGGATCGGTGATTCGGTCATCGCCTGGAGCTTGCCGGAGGATAAGCGATAGACGATGGCAGCGGTACGGCGAGGTGAGCGTAGGGTGGGTGACGCTTTTTTCGTCCATCTCAGGTGCTGCGGAACCCATAGGCCGGCGTTTGGCGAAGTCTGACGCGCAAAAAAGAACCGGCCTACTGGCCGGTTCTTTTCATCCTGACTTCACATCCGCGCCAATCAATGATGTTCGCGTGTCGCGCGGAATTTCACATCCGGCCAGCGCTCTTCCATCAGGCTCAGGTTGACGCGAGTCGGCGCCAGGTAGGTGAGGTGGCCGCCGCCGTCGAGGGCGAGGTTTTCCACGGCCTTGTTGGAGAATTCCTCGAGCTTCTTCTTGTCGCTGCAGTCGATCCAGCGCGCAGACCAGACGGTGATCGGCTCGTAGCCGCACTCGACCTTGTATTCCTCCTTCAGGCGGCTGGCGACCACGTCGAACTGCAGCACACCGACGGCGCCGAGGATGATGTCGTTGCTGCGCTCGGGGAAGAACACCTGGGTGGCGCCTTCTTCGGCGAGCTGTTGCAGGCCCTGACGCAGTTGCTTGGACTTGAGTGGGTCCTTCAGGCGCACACGGCGAAACAGTTCCGGAGCGAAGTGCGGGATGCCGGTGAAGCCCAGTGCCTCGCCTTCGCTGAAGGTGTCGCCGATCTGGATGGTGCCGTGGTTGTGCAGGCCGATGATGTCGCCAGCCCAGGCCTCTTCGAGCATTTCCCGCTCGGAAGAGAAGAAGGTCAGGGCGTCGCCGATGCGCACGTCCTTGCCGGTGCGCACGTGGCGCATCTTCATGCCTTTCTCGTACTTGCCCGAGCAGATGCGCATGAAGGCGATGCGGTCGCGGTGCTTGGGGTCCATGTTCGCCTGGATCTTGAACACGAAACCGGTGAATTTCTCTTCCACCGGCTCCACCGTGCGCTCGTGGGCGACGCGGGCCAGCGGGCGCGGCGCCCAGTCGACCACGGCGTCGAGCACATGGTCGACGCCGAAGTTGCCCAGCGCGGTACCGAAGAATACCGGGGTCAGCTGGCCGCTGAGGAACTCTTCCTGGTTGAACTCGTGACAGGCGCCCTGCACCAGTTCGAGTTGCTCGACGAAGCGATCGTACTCGTCACCCAGATGAGCGCGGGCTTCGTCGGAGTCGAGTTTTTCGATGATCTTGGTCGCGGTGCGCTCGTGGCCATGGCCCGGCGTGTAGACGATGATGTAGTCGTCAGCGAGGTGGTAAACGCCTTTGAAGTCGCGGTAGCAACCGATCGGCCAGGTAATCGGCGCAGCCTTGATCTTCAGCACCGCCTCGATCTCGTCGAGCAGCTCGATCGGATCACGGATGTCACGGTCCAGCTTGTTGATGAAGCTGACGATCGGCGTGTCGCGCAGTCGGCAGACGTCCATCAGGGCGATGGTGCGCGGCTCCACGCCTTTACCGCCGTCGAGCACCATCAGCGCCGAGTCCACCGCCGTCAGGGTACGGTAGGTATCCTCGGAGAAGTCTTCGTGGCCGGGGGTGTCGAGCAGGTTGACCATGTGCTCGCGGTAGGGGAACTGCATCACCGAGGTGGTGATGGAAATCCCGCGCTGCTTCTCCATCTCCATCCAGTCGGAGGTCGCGTGGCGGTCCGATTTACGCGACTTGACCGTACCGGCCACGGCGATTGCCTGCCCCATCAGCAGCAACTTCTCGGTGATGGTGGTTTTACCGGCGTCGGGGTGCGAGATGATGGCGAAAGTACGGCGCTTGGCGACTTCGGCGGCCTGAGTGGTCATGGATGCGTGCCTGCTTGAAAGCGTTGGCGGGCCCGTGGGCCCGGAAAAATGCGCGATTATAGCGGTAAATGCTGCGGCGCTGGGGCATCTCCTGTCAGCCACGGATCGCCTCCCGGGTGTCGAGAGGTAGTCGTTGTCGGTAGGATCACACCCCTTGTTCAGGTTAGAGGTCTCTCATGGCCGTCTTGTTTTTGCGCAGCATCATGGTTGGCGCCCTCGTGCTTGTCTCCTCGGCGGCCCTTGCGCAGTTACCCGAGTGTCGCGTCGACTTCCCCAATGGCTCCACGCTGGGCTTGCCGCTGGCCGCCACGGCCGAAGCGCGCACGCTGGGGCTGTCCGCCCGTGACGACATCGGCAGCGGCATGCTCTTCGCCTGGCCGGAGGAAGGGATTCGCGAGCTGTGGATGAAAGACACCCGCGTGGCACTCTCGGCGGCCTTCATCGATGCTCGCGGCGTGGTGCGCAGAGTGGTCGATATGCAGCCCTACAGCCTGCAGCGGCATGGCTCGAAGGAGCCGGTGCGCTACATCGTCGAGGTGGGCAAGGGCGGCTTCGATGCACTTGGTGTTGTGGTTGGGAGTCGCGTCAGGATCGACTGCGCAGATTCTGAATAAAGGCAGCCTAACGTGTAGGAACCGCGCCCTCGCGGCGAATCGTGCGGGCAACGTCGATGTAGCGGCAGGGCTGCAATCGTTTCGCGCCGAGGGCGACGCTCCTACGTGAACGCTGCCACACGTCCATCTCGCGCTCTCAATGTTGTAGGAACCGCGCCCCCGCGGCGAATCGTGCGGGCAACGCCGATGTAGCGGCAAGGCTGCAATCGTTTCGCGCCGAGGGCGCGCTCCTGCACGGGAGGCCAATTCCATTGGGCGCCTTCGAAGGGAGGCGATCCGTGCAAGGAGCCGCGCTGATAATTCGGCTGACGGTCCCGTAGGTGCTGCTGTTACACTATCACCCCTCGCAAATCCGCATCCTTTCCGATACCAGGAGCATCCGGTGCCTGTCGTGTTCGTCGCCGCCTCCCAACTGCCGACCCCGTTCGGCGTGTTCACCATGCATGGCTTTCTCGAAGAGGCCACCGGCAAGGAGCATGTCGCTCTGACCTTCGGCGATGTGGCCGATGGCGAGCCGGTGCTGGGGCGCCTGCATTCCGAGTGCCTGACCGGCGATGCGTTGTTCAGCCTGCGCTGTGATTGCGGCTTCCAGCTGGAAGGTGCGCTGCGCGCCATCTCTGAAGAGGGCCGCGGCGTGTTGCTCTACCTGCGCCAGGAAGGCCGCGGGATCGGGCTGCTCAACAAGATCCGTGCTTACGAGCTGCAGGACGCCGGCGCCGATACCGTCGAAGCCAACGAGCGACTGGGTTTCGGCGCGGACATGCGCGACTACGCGATCTGCCTGCCGATGCTGCAGCACCTGAAGATCTCCTCGCTCAAGCTGATGACCAACAACCCGCGCAAGGTCAAGGCGCTCGGCGACATGGGCATTCCAGTGGCCAATCGCGTGCCGCTGCAGCTGGGCCAGAACCCGCACAACAGCAAATACCTGGCCACCAAGGCCGGCAAGCTCGGGCATATGCTCGGCAAGCTGCACCAGGGTGAGGTCGAGCGGCCTTGACCCGTGCCGCGGTCAAGCGCCGGTTGGCCCTGCTCTGGTGGCGGCAACTGGCACTGACCCTGGCTCCGCTGTTACTGATCAATCTGGTTTTCGGCGCGGGCCGCCAACCTGGCGTGCTGGCCATGCCGCTGTTCGTCGCGGGATTGGCTTCGCTGTTCGTCAGCCTGCCGCTGTTCGGTGGCTACAAGCGCGCGCTGTTCGCTGCCGCCAAGGCGCTGGACACGCCCGACGAGCCCGCGGCCTGGCTGACCCTGGCCGAGCGCCGTCGTGCCGCCTTTCTGGGCGCCGGGCTGCCGGCCTGGATCGCCGCCCTCGCGGTATTCGCAGGGCTGGAGGCCGTGCCGCTGGTATTGTTGGCGCTGGCCAGCGTGGTGCTGCTCTACCTCTATCGAATCCCCCGGCAACTGGGCTGATGCTACGTCTCTGGTTGGCGCTGCTGGTGCTGCAGATGGCGCCGCTGTCGGCTGCCGAGCGCGTGGTCAGCCTGGCGCCCTCGCTGAGTGAAATCGTCCTCGAGCTGGACTCCGCCGACCTGTTGGTCGGCGTGCTCGACGGCGGCGAGCGCCCTGCAGCGCTGGCGCATCTGCCTTCCGTAGGGCGCTATGGCCAACTCGAACTGGAAACCCTGCTGGCCCTGCAACCCGATCTGCTGCTGTTGTGGCCGGGCAGTGTCAGCGCCGCGCAGCGCGCGCAACTGAAGACCTTCGGCATCCCCATGCTGGTGCTCGAGCCCCATTCGCTGGACGAACTGGCTCGGCAGTTCGTGCAGATCGGCGAGCGCCTGGGGCGGGTGGAGCAGGGGCAGCGTCTGCATCAACGCTTCGTCGCCGGGCTCGCCGAGCTGCGAGAGCGCTACCAGCGTGAGCGCCCCGTGTCAGTGTTCTATCAGGTGTGGGATGCGCCGCTGTATACCCTCGGGGGCGGGCAGATCATCAGCGATGCGCTGCAGGCCTGTGGTGCGCGCAACGTGTTTGCCGATCTGCAACTGCCGGCCCCGCAGGTGAGCGTCGAGGCCGTATTGCAGCGCGACCCGGCGGTGATCATCGCCGGCGACCGCAGGCAGTTGCAGGCCTGGCAGCGCTGGCCGCAGCTCTCGGCCGTGCAGCGCGAGCAATTGCTGGTGTTGCCGGACAAAGGCCTGGAGCGCCCCAGTTTCCAGATGCTCGACGCCACGGCCAGGCTCTGCGAGCTGCTGGCCCCCACTCGGTGATGGCCGTCACAGCGCAGCGCTCACCGGCAAGCGATGACGCTGGTAAAGCGCGCCGGCAACTGGCAGATTGGATGCCTTCCTGTTTGTTGCAGATGTTATGAAAGCCCCTGTCTCCCCCTGGTTTTCCCCCGCCAGCGCATTGATCGTTGGCGCCGCGCTACTGCTGGTCTTCCCGTTGAAACTGCTGCCGAGCCTGCTGGCCGGTCTGCTGGTGTTCGAACTGGTCAACCGTCTGGCTCGCCATATGCAGCGGCTGTTCGCCGGGCATCTCGGACGGCTGCTGGCGGTCGGCCTGCTCAGCGTGCTGGTGATCGGCGTGCTCGGCATGGTGTTCGCCGGTGGTTTTTCTCTGGTGATGCACGAGCTGAACAACCCGGGGCGGCTGATGGGCAAGTTGCTCGGAGTGATCGACCGGGCCCGTGACCAGTTGCCGGAAGCGCTGGTGGCGTATCTGCCGGCCAACGTCGACGATATCCGCATCGCCCTGCACGACTGGCTGCGCGGGCACATCAGCGAACTGCAACTGCTCGGCAAGGGCGCGGTGCACATGTTCGTCACCGTCCTGATCGGCATGATCCTGGGCGCGGTGATCGCCCTGCAGAACGTGCCCGAGCCCGGTCAACTGAGGCCGCTGGCCGGGGCGTTGCTGACCCGTGTGGGGCATTTCGTCGATGCGTTCCGCAACGTGGTGTTCGCGCAGATCAAGATCTCCCTGCTCAACACCACCTTCACCGGCATTTTCCTGATGGGCGTGCTGCCGCTGTTCGACGTGCACCTGCCGCTGACCAAGACGCTGATCCTCATCACCTTCGTGGCCGGTCTGCTACCGGTGGTCGGCAACCTGATCTCCAATGCGGCGATCTTCGTGGTCGGCCTGTCGCTGTCGATCTGGGTGGCCCTGGGGGCACTGGCCTACCTGATCGTCATCCACAAGGTCGAATACTTCCTCAATGCCCGCATCGTCGGTGGCCAGATCAAGGCGCGTGCCTGGGAACTGCTGCTGGTCATGCTGGTGTTCGAAGCCGCTTTCGGCATCGCCGGTCTGGTCGCCGCGCCGGTCTACTACGCCTACCTGAAGAGCGAGCTCAAGGCTCAGGGCTGGGTCTGATTGGCCCGTCGATGGTGCCCCGGCTCGAGCCTGGAGATATCGGGAGAGCACCCTGGGTATCGCTTCGCACAGCCCAGGCTGCGACCTCTCGAAACGATTAGCCGGCACGTCCACCGTTCGCATGACGTTGTAGGAGCCCGCTTGCGGGCGAATCTGCGATTCGTGAGTTAGCTCGATAGCCAGAGCGCTAATGCGCAATCGCGTTGAGCGCAACCGCACCGGCCTGGCCGAGGCTCGACGCGCCGTGGGAGGCATTGCTGCCGAGGCTTTCCTGACGACTGAGGCGGCTGGCGGTCTTGTGCAGGTCGAGCACCAGTTGCGCCAGTGACTGTGCCGCCTGCAGGGTTTCGTCGGCGCTCTGGCTGCTGCGCTCTGCGGCTCCGGTGATTGCCTGAGCCTGCCCGTTGACGGCCTGCACCTGATTGAGTTGCGATTTCATGGCCTGGCTGATCTGGTCGAGGCGCCCCTGCATGCCAGCCACCTCCTGCTGAATGCGTTCGAGTGCATCCGTGGCCTCGCTCGAGCGCGTCACGCTGCGTTGCGCCGCTTCCTGGCAGCTCTGCATGGCGGCCTGAGTATCGAGCGTCTGCTGGCGCACGCTGCCTAGGGTGGTGGCGATCTCTGCGGTGGCCTGGGCGGTCCGCCTGGCCAGGTTGCGCACTTCGTCGGCAACCACCGCGAAGCCACGTCCGCTGTCGCCTGCCCGGGCCGCCTCGATGGCGGCATTGAGGGCAAGCAGGTTGGTCTGCTCGGCAATGCTGCGGATCGCTTCGGTGATGTGCTGGATTTGCTCGGTCTTCTGGCTCAGGGCCTCGAGGGCCTGGCTCGACTGTTCGATGCGGCTGGCCAGTTGCGCGACGTCCTCGGCGTTCTGCTGCACGGCCGCGCCACCTTTGCGGGTCATGGCCAGCGCCTGGCGCGAGGCGCTTTCGCTGTCGACGATATGTTGAGTGGCCTCGCCGATGCTGTGGTTGACGTCGAGCATCGCGCGCGCTGTGGATACCGCCGCCGCCTGGCCCTGGGCCGCGCACAGGCTGGCGTTGGCGGAGGTTCGGGACAGCCCTGTCGAGGTCTGCTGCAGGGCGCTGCCGGCCGTGACGATGCCCTGCATGGTGTGATCCATCTTGTCGACGAAACTGTTCACCCAGCCGGCCAGCGCCCCTGCCTCGTCACTGGAAAAACGCTCCAGCGCCAGCCGGTTGCTCAGTGGTGCGCCACATTCCGCGGTATCCAGGAAGAAGTCCGAAAGCGACTGCAGCGTGCGGGTGCGGCGGCGCAGGCTGAACGCCCAGAACGCGAACAGCAGCACGCCGGCTGCCGCGAAGGTCAGCGGCGCTGCGTGCCCTGGCAGATGCCGTTCCAGCGCCCATTGCAGACCGCCCAACAGGAACAGGCCGCCGAGCAACTGGCTGGACAGCGAATAGCTCAGGCTGCGCTGACGGTAAACCTCCTCCAGATCGCCCTCGCACATCATGCCCCAGGTATCCGGTGAACCGGGCAGGCGCAGCGTCAGGCCGGCGCCGATCACCGGCACATGGCGGTAATCGGGGTAGCCCGGGTAGAGCACGAACAGGTTGCTGCCATGGCGAATGGTTTCACGCACGCCGGGGTGCAGTTCGCCGCTCGCAGGCGCGGTGAAGCGCAACTCGAATTCGGTGTGCTTCTGCACCCTGACGGTGCCGAAGGGCGTGCGCACGCCCTGTTTGAGGTTCTCGCCACCGGTGAAGGCGCCATCCTCGAAGCGTGAGCGCGACAGGGCGGTCCCCGGGCTGATCTTCGGGTCATGGGTGCTCTGCACCATGAACAGGTAGTTGTCGCCGGAGTCGCGGTAGACGTGGCCCGCCTCGCGCTGAATCAGATCGCTCATCACATCGTTGGGAATCCGCGCGCACAGGCAGCCGACCACCTGGCCGCCGTGGCTGAGTGGCTGGTGAAACAGCAGCGTGACGGCATCATGGAATTTCGACGCGGTCGGCCCCAGTTGCTGGGTCAGCTCATCGATATAGGGGCCAAGCAGAAACTGCCCCTCGAGCCCGGCGGCCAGCGCCGCGCTATCGTGACGCTGGCCCTGACGCGGCGCGTGTGTCGAGGTGAGTATGCGTCCGGCGGTGTCGACCACGAACAGCTCGGACACTTCCGGCATGTGCGCCCGCGCGCGCTGCAGCGCGGCATCCGGCAAGCTCGGCCAGCCCTGGGTGAGTGCAGCGCTCAGCAGTTCGAGCTCCTGCCAGTGCTGGCGTGCCCAGTTGGTGAGCAGGTCGACGCGGGTCAGCGCCAGGCCGGAAAAGGTCTTCTCCACCCGCTCGGCCTGAGCAGCGTTGAGTAGCCATGACCAGCGCATGGCCAGCTTCCCTGCCTTGCCGAACCAGGGCAGCCAGCGACGCTCGCGGCCCTTGAAATCCATTTTATGGCTACGCAACTGCATACGAGCTCCCGGCCGCTATTGGCGGTCCACACATGCTCAATCCCAACTCGAGATTACTGCAATATATGGGCCGACGATATAGGCCGGTCGGGGGCGCGTCAGCGTGCCAGGCGTGCTCGTATGGCCGCTTCAATCCCGGCTTCGTCCAGGCCGCACTCGGCGAGCATCTGGTCGGGGCGGGCGTGCTCCACATAGCTGTCGGGCAGGCCCAGGTGCAGCATCGGCGTCAGAGCGCCGCTACCCGCGAGGAACTCGCTGACCGCACTGCCTGCGCCGCCCATCACGCTGTTTTCCTCGACGGTCACCAGCAGCTCGTGGCTGGCGGCCAGTTCGCTGATCAGTGCTTCGTCCAGTGGTTTGACGAAGCGCATGTCGACCACCGTGGCATTCAGCGTATCGCCGACGCGCAGTGCCTCGGCCAGTTGCACGCCGAACACCAGCAGGGCGACGCCGCTGCCCTGGCGACGAATCACGCCCTTGCCGATCGGCAAGGCGCTCAGTGAACGGTCGATCGTCGCGTTCGGGCCGCTGCCACGGGGGTAGCGCACCGCGGCCGGGCCAGCGAACTGGTAGCCGGTCGTCAGCATGTGGTGCAGCTCGTTCTCGTCGCTCGGCGTCATGATCAGCATGCCGGGGATGCAGCGCAGATAGGAGAGGTCGAAGCTGCCCGCGTGGGTGGGGCCGTCTTCGCCGACCAGGCCGGCGCGGTCGATGGCGAACAGCACGTCGAGGTTCTGCACCGCGACATCATGGATCAGTTGGTCGTAGGCGCGCTGCAGGAACGTCGAGTAGATCGCCACCACCGGCTTGGCGCCTTCACAGGCCATGCCGGCGGCGAGGGTCACCGCGTGTTGCTCGGCGATGGCCACGTCGAAGTAACGATCCCCGTGGCGTTCGCTGAACGCCACCAGGTCGGAGCCTTCCTTCATGGCCGGGGTGATCGCCATCAGGCGCTCGTCGCTGGCCGCCATGTCGCACAGCCACTGGCCGAAGACGCTGGAGTACTTCGGCCCGGACGGTTTTTTAACCTTGGCTGGCGCATTGATCGGCTCCAGCTTGGTGATCGCGTGGTAGACGATCGGGTCGACCTCGGCAGGGGCGAAACCCTTGCCCTTCTTGGTCACCACATGAAGGAACTGCAAGCCCTCCAGATCGCGCATGTTGCGCAGGGTGGCCAGCAGGGTCGGCAGGTCATGGCCATCGATGGGGCCGATGTAGTTCCAGCCCAGCTCTTCGAACAGCGTGCCGGAGACCAGCATGCCCTTGGCGTGCTCTTCGGTCTTGCGGGCGATTTCCCAGGCGCCGGGCAACTTGGACAGCACTTTCTTGCTGCCTTCGCGCATGTTGGCGTAGGTACGGCTGGAGAGGATCTTGGCCAGGTAATTGGACAGGCCGCCGACATTCTTGGAGATCGACATGTCGTTGTCGTTGAGCACGACGAGCATGTTGGCCTTGACGTCCGCCGCGTGGTTGAGCGCTTCGAACGCCATGCCGGCAGTCAGCGCGCCGTCACCGATCACCGCGACCGACTTGCGCTTGCTGCCCTGGCGCTGGGCGGCGATGGCCATGCCCAGTGCGGCGCTGATCGAGGTGCTGGAGTGGCCGACGCCAAAGGTGTCGTACTCGCTCTCCGAGCGGCGCGGGAAAGCGGCGATGCCGTCCTTCTGGCGCAAGCTGCCCATGCGCTCGCGGCGCCCGGTGAGGATCTTGTGCGGGTAGGCCTGGTGGCCCACGTCCCACACCAGGCGGTCGTCCGGCGTGTCGAAGACGTAGTGCAGGGCGATGGTCAGCTCGATCACCCCGAGGCCGGCGCCGAAATGCCCGCCGGTCTGGCCGACCGTGTAGAGCAGGTACTGGCGCAGTTCGTCCGCCAGGGTCTCCAGCTCGGCCTCGCCAAGGCGGCGCAATTCATCCGGCGTATTGGCGCGGTCGAGCAGCGGCGTCAGCGGGCGTTCGCGGGGAATCTCGTGGAAAGTCGTCGGCATCAGGCGAGTCGTTATAAGAATTCAAAGAATGGGGCAGTCTACCTGATGCGGCTGGCCGTGCCCAAGATGGGCATGGTGCGGATCGCCGCAGCAGTCGTGTTGAATGAGACAGCGAGGCCGTGCGTTCAGTTGCGCCTTTCTACGATGTAACGGGCCAGTTCGCGCAGCGGCTCGGCGGCACTGTCGAACGGACGCAACGCATGCAGGGCCTGATCGCGCAACTCGAGGGCATAACTTTTCGCCGCATCCAGGCCCAGCAGGGCCGGGTAGGTGGGTTTGTCGTTTGCCTGGTCCTTGCCCTGGGTCTTGCCCAGCGTGGCGGTATCGCTCTCCACGTCGAGGATATCGTCCTGCACCTGAAAGGCCAGGCCGATGGCCCGGGCGTAGGTGCTCAGCGCCGCCAGGGCGCGCTCGTCGGCGCGGCCACTGGCCAGGGCGCCGAGGCGCACGCTGGCTTCGATCAGCGCACCGGTCTTGTGGCGATGCATCACTTCCAGCGCCGGCTGCTGCAGTTGTTGCCCCACCGAACCGAGATCGATGGCCTGGCCGCCGACCATGCCCGCTGGCCCGGCCGCATCGGCCAGTGCACTGAACATGCTCAGGCGGATTTGCGCATCGTGCGGGTTGCGTTTTTCGTTGGCGAGCACGGCGAAAGCCAGGCTCTGCAGGCCATCGCCCGCGAGGATCGCCGTGGCCTCGTCGAAGGCCTTGTGCGTGGTCGGCTGGCCGCGACGCAAGTCATCGTCGTCCATGGCCGGCAAGTCGTCATGCACCAGGGAATACGCGTGGATCAGCTCCACCGCGCAGGCTGCGCCGTCGGCTTGCTGCGCCGTGCCACCGAGTGCTTCGCAAGCGGCGTAGGCGAGCAGCGGGCGAACGCGTTTGCCACCGTTGAACACGCTATAGCGCATGGCGGCATACAGGCGTTCGAGCTCGACACGCGGTGCCGTGAACAGCGGCTCCAGGGCGGCGTCGACCTGCTTCTGGCAGCGGGCCTGGTAGCTGGCGATCATAACGGTTCGTCCGTTTCGAACGGCGCCGCTTCCAGTTCGCCATCGCGCTCAAGAAGAATCTGTACTTTCTGCTCGGCCTGAGTCAGCGAGGCCTGGCAGTCGCGGGTCAGGCTGATGCCTTGCTCGAAGGCGCTCAGCGACTCTTCCAGCGAAAGTTCGCCGTTTTCCAGGCGTTCGACGATGGTTTGCAGGTCGGTCAGGGATTGCTCGAAATCGAGCGCGGCTTTCTTACGGGCCATGGCGGGAATTCTCAGGCGGGGTTCGCGGTTCGGCGGGACACTAGCAGAGCCCCGGTTCGCGGGCAATCGACTACGGCGTAGCGTGGCTGTATCGATATACAGTATCGTGTCGGCTGTTAGCCACTTTTGTAGCCGTGCCCATGCGTCTGTTTCTCTGCGAAAAGCCCTCTCAAGCCAAGGATATCGCCAGTGTGCTCGGTGCCACGCGGCGCGGCGACGGCTGCTGGCTGGGCAATGGGGTGACGGTGACCTGGTGCATCGGCCACCTCCTGGAAACCGCGCCGCCGGATGCCTACGACGCGCGCTACAAGCGCTGGGTGCTGGACGATCTGCCCATCGTGCCGCAGCAGTGGAAGATGCGCGTCAAACCCAAGACCGCCGCGCAGTTCAAGGCGGTCAAGCGGCTGCTCGGCGAGGCCGCCGAACTGGTGATCGCCACCGATGCGGACCGTGAGGGCGAGATGATCGCCCGCGAGTTGCTCGACCATTGTCGCTACCGCGGGCCGATCCAGCGCCTGTGGTTATCGGCCCTGGATGATGCGTCGATTCGCAAGGCGCTGGCTGCGCTCAGGCCTGGCGCCAGTACCTACAACCTTTATCAGTCGGCACTTGGCCGTTCCAGGGCCGACTGGTTGATCGGCATGAACATGAGCCGCCTGTTCACCCTGCTGGGGCGCAAATCCGGCTATCAGGGCGTGCTGCCGGTCGGTCGCGTGCAGACACCAACCCTGCGCCTGGTGGTGGATCGCGACCGCAGCATCGCCGCTTTCGTCCCCGTTCCGTTCTGGGCGATCGATGTACTGCTCGACGGCAACGGCACGTCCTTCACCGCCCAATGGCGTGCCCCTGAAACGCAGTGTGACGAGCAGGGGCGCTGCCTTCGCCAGGAGGTCGCGCAGCGCGCCGCCGCGGATATTCAGGGCGCCGAGCAGGCGCTGTTGCAGCGACTGAAGACCGAGCGCATGCGCGAAGCGCCGCCGCTGCTCTTCGACCTCGGTACGCTGCAGCAGGTCTGCTCGAAGAAGCTCGGCCTCGGCGCTCAGGAAACCCTGGATATCGCCCAGAAGCTCTATGAGACCGACAAGCTGATCACCTACCCACGTAGCGACTGCGGCTATCTGCCGCTGAGCCAGCACGCCGAGGCGCCAGCCATTCTGGCCGCCCTGGGGCAGGCGGATCCGGGCTTGCGTGAGGTGCTGGCGCATACCCAGGCACAACGCCGTTCACGGGCCTGGAACGATGCCAAGGTCAGCGCGCACCACGGCATCATTCCGACCCTGGCCGCTGCAGGGCTGGCGCGCTTGAGCGGTCGCCCGCGTGCCGTCTACGAGCTGATTCGCGCCCGCTACCTGGCGCAGTTTCTGCCCAACCATGAATACGACCGCACCCAGGCCGATTTCGACTGTGCCGGGCACGCTCTGCGCGCGGTCGGCAAGCAGATCGTCGAGCCCGGCTGGAAACGCGCGCTGCCCGAAGCCCTGGCGCCAGCCAAGGGGCGCGAAGCGCCGACGCCCCAGGCACTGCCGGCTCTGCGCGAAGGACAGCAGTGCGCGGTGCGCGAGGTGTCGCTGAAGGACCTGCACACCCAGCCGCCCAAGCCATTCACCGAGGGTGACCTGATCCAGGCCATGAAGAACGTGGCACGGCTGGTCGAAGACCCACGCCTCAAGCAGAAACTCAAGGACACCACCGGCATCGGCACCGAAGCCACCCGCGCCGGCATCATCCAGGGGCTGCTCGACCGCGGCTACCTGATCAAGCAGGGCAAGACCCTGGCCGCCACCTCGGCGGCCTTTGGCCTGATCGACGCAGTGCCGCGGGCTATCGCCGACCCTGGCACCACGGCCATCTGGGAGCAGGCGCTGGACATGGTGCAGAGCGGCGAGATGCCGCTGGAAGAGTTCGTCACCAAGCAGTCGACCTGGATGGGCAAGCAGATCGAGCGCTGCCTTGGCCTGCAGCTGAACATCAGCGGTCCTGCGCCCAGCAAAGGTCGCGGTGCCCCTTGGAAGAACAAGCGCAAGACCGCCGCGCGTAAAGGTGCACCTGCCAAACGGGCCGGCACGGGTACGGCAAAGGCCAAGCCGAAGTAGGCCGAATGCTGTTCACCTGATGCACTCGCAAGGGACGCGAAGCGTCCCCGCAGGCGTTACCACGCGGCGCGTGGGAACGATCTGATATTGCGGTACGGCCACCCTTCGCCCCGGGTCGGGGCTCCTACGCGCTTATGGCTCAGCCGCCGTTTTGCTGGCTCTCCGCCACAGATTCCTAATCTTTCGGTCAGCATTCCCCCGGTGCCGCCCATCCGCCCGTTGCATACGTGGAGTATTCCCAAATAGAAATTTTCCGTTACCATCCGGCGCGTTGAATTTAACGAACGGGTTTCATTTGCTTGTTCGCTCGTGCCGGAATGCCCGTCTGCGGCTTGTTTTAAAGGGTTTCAGGGGGCCTTTCGGAGCCGTGATCGACGGCGAAAGCATTGGCCAGGCGCCGGTGGTTTGCACCGGTATGTAGAGTAAAACGAACATTCAGCTCGGTGTGCCGGCGCTTTTTCAGGCAGCACCGCTGCGGTAGATGGCTCGGCGGTCACGGTGGTGATGGGGCCTTTCTCTGATTGAACCGGATGGATTTCGGCAAGGAACTGTTGCCCGAGACCGGTTCGCCGGATCCGGAAACGCTCACATGGACAGCGATCACACAGTGAAGCCTGCTGGCGCGCCGCATGGCCGTCGTGCACAGCGGCCCGGCTTCACTGTTTCCAGCAAAATCAACAAGAGGTAGTCCTTCTATGGATGCGGTATCAGCCGACAAGGCAAAGCAGGAGCACGAGAGCAAGCTCAGTGCATCATTGAAGCCCCGGCACCTCACCATGATGTCGATCGCCGGTGTCATCGGCGGCGCACTGTTCGTCGGCTCCGGCAGCGTGATTCACAGCGCTGGCCCAGCTGCCGTACTGGCCTATCTGGCCGGTGGCATTCTGGTGGTGCTGATCATGCGCATGCTCGGTGAAATGGCGACCTCCTCGCCGGACACCGGCTCCTTCTCCACCTACGCCGAGCGCGCCATCGGCCGCTGGGCCGGTTTCACCATCGGCTGGCTGTACTGGTGGTTCTGGGTGATCCTCATGGCCTGGGAGGCCTACGTGGCGGGCACCATCCTGCATGGCTGGTTCCCCGAAGTCAGCGTCAACGTCTTCGTGCTGGCCACCACGCTGCTGCTGATCAGCATCAACTTCTTCAACGTCAAGCACTACGGGGAGTTCGAGTTCTGGTTCGCGCTGATCAAGGTGGTGGCGATCATCTGCTTCCTGGTCGTGTGCAGCATGGCCGTGCTCAGCCTGTGGCCGACCGGGGAGGTGCGTGGTTTCAGCAACCTGACGGCCCAGGGCTTCATGCCCAACGGTATCGAAGCCGTGGTGGTGGCCATCCTCGGGGTGATGTTCGCCTTCCTCGGTGCGGAAATCGTCACCATCGCCGCTTCGGAGGCCAAGGACCCGTCGACGCAGATCGTCAAGGCGACCAACTCGGTGGTCTGGCGCGTGTGCCTGTTCTACATCGGCTCGATCTTCCTGATCGTCTGCCTGGTGCCATGGAACGACCCGCTGATGGCGCAATCGGGCTACGGCTCCTATCGCCGCACCCTGGAGCTGTTGGGCATCCCGTATGCCGAGCTGGTGATGAATTTCGTGGTGCTGACCTCGGTGAGCAGCTGCATGATCTCGGCGCACTACACCGCTTCGCGCATGCTGTTCTCGCTGTCCACCCGGGGTGATGCACCGCGGTTCCTGAAGATCACCCGTTCGGGGACCGGCGTACCGGTATTCGCGATCATCGCCTCCTGCTCGGTGGCCATCTTCGTGGCGCTGATCAACTTCAGCGAAACCCTGCGCCCTAAGGACGTGCTCGACACCCTGATGAACACCACCGGCATGATCGCCCTGCTGGTCTACCTGGTAATCGCCTTCTCGCAGCTCAAGATGCGCCGCAAGCTGGAAGCCGAAGGCAAGGACATCCGCCTGAAAATGTGGCTGTTCCCCTGGCTGACCTACCTGGTGATCCTGTTCATCGTCGGCTGCCTGGTGACCATGGCCTTCGTCGAGGAGTATCAGGTACTGGTCATCTCCACCGGCGCGGCTGCAGCCGTGGTCGTGGCGCTGGGCGTCATGGTCCACCTGCGCGCGGCGAAGAAACTGGCACGCTGACCACGTCGGCATGAGCGAAAAGGGGCGCACTCGTGAGAGGGCGCCCCTTTTCATTTCTGCTGCTGACCGATCAGCGCGCCGCCCAGCCATTGAAGCGCTCTTCGAGTTCTTCGCCGTGGTCGATCCAGAACTCGGCGTTCACCAGTTGGGCGCCGGCCATGTTGGCTTCGGCGGTTGGCAACTGCGCCTGCACATCGGCGGGCAGTTGCGGCAGGGTCTGCTTGTGCACCGGGCCGTACGGAATCTGGCTGGAGAACACCTTTTGCGTGTCCGCCTGGCTGGCGAACTTGATGAAACGCTCGGCCAGTGCCTTGTTCGGGCTGCCTTTGACGATGGCCCAGTGCTCCGGGTCGTACAGGCTGCCGTTCCAGGAAATCTTCAGGTTGGCGCCTTCCTTTTGAGCCACGCCGATGCGGCCGTTATAGGCGGCGGACATGGCCACATCACCGGCCAGCAGCCATTGCGGCGGCTGGGCGCCGGCTTCCCACCACTGGATGGAGGATTTGATGGTGTCCAGTTTCTTGAAGGCGCGGTCGACGCCTTCGGGCGTGCCCAGCACCTTGTAGAGCTCGTCGCGGCTTACGCCATCGGCCAGCAAGGCCGCTTCCAGGGTGTACTTGGCGCTTTTGCGCAGGCCACGCTTGCCAGGAAATTTCTGCAGATCCCAGAAGTCGGCCCAGGATGCCGGCGCGGTTTTCAGCTTGTCGCCGTTGTAGGCCATCACCATCGACCACACATAGGTGGCCACGCCGCACTCACTGACGGTGCCCGGAATGTACTGGCTGGTGTCGCCAAGAATGGCCGGATCCAGGCGCTCGAACAGGCCCTCTTCGCAGCCGCGTTGCAGCTCCGGGCTTTCCAGTTCGACCACGTCCCAGGTCACCTGACCGACGTCGACCATGGCTTTGACCTTGGACAGTTCGCCGTTGTATTCGCCAGCGATTACCTGGCCGGCACCGCTCTGCTCGAAGGGTTTGAAGTAGGCAGCGGTCTGCGCGACCTTGGTGGCGCCACCGAAGGAAATCACCGTCAGGCTGGATTCGGCCAGGGCCGAGGTGCTGGCCCCGGCCAGAATGGACAGGCCGATGGCGGCCCGGATGCATGGACGCAAGTGCTTGAACATGGAAACTCCCTCGCTGTTTTTTACGTTGTAGGTCTGAGGCAGTAATGGCCGAATCGGCGAACCTGTGCGTCGTACCACGCGTCAGGGAATCTCTCTTGTTATGGGCGTCCGCTCCGTGGGGAGCGTGAACGGCAATCCGTTCGGGCCGTCGTGGCGACCCGTGGGGTGTTCGAGTGAGGGACATGGTGCGTCAGTCCGGCGAGGAGGAAAATTATTAAAAATATGCTCGAGACATACGAAAAAACTTTGCAAGCCTACGCCCCGTAGCGGCGCATTACTGGGGTAAGGTGCAGGGAGTAATGGCGGTGAGATCGACACGTGGCTTCCTACACCCTCAGGCAACTCAAGTACTTCGTCACCACGGTGGAAGCAGGCAGCGTGGCCGAGGCCTCGCGGCAGCTGTACATCGCCCAGCCATCCATCTCCACGGCGATCAAGGGCCTCGAAGAAAGCTTCGGTGTGCAACTGTTCATCCGCCATCACGCCCAGGGTGTATCGCTCACGCCCAGCGGCGCGCGCTTCTACGAGAAGGCCCAGCAACTGCTGCGCATGGCGCGGGAGTTCGAGCAGAACGCCCTGGCCGACAACGACATCGTCGCCGGACAGATCGATATCGGCTGCTTCGAAACCGTGGCGCCGCTCTACCTACCGCAACTGATTGCCGGCTTTCGCGAGCGCTATCCGGGGGTGGACATCCGCATCCGTGATGGCGAGCAGCAGGAGCTGGTACAGGGCCTGACCGCCGGCTCCTTCGACCTGGCCTTTCTGTATGAGCACGACCTCGATGGCACCATCGCCACCGAGCCGTTGATGCCGCCGCAGAAGCCCTACGTGCTGTTGCCCGAGCACCACCGTTTCGCTGGCCAGGCCCAGGTATCGCTGCGCGATCTGTGCCTGGAACCGATGATCCTGCTCGACGTGCAGCCGAGCCGTACCTATTTCGTCAGCCTGTTCCACGAGCTGGGGCTGACCCCCAATATCGTCTTCAGCTCACCGTCGATCGAGATGGTGCGCGGCATGGTGGGGCAGGGCTTCGGCTTCTCGCTGCTGGTCACCCGCCCGCATTCGGAATGCACCTACGACGGCAAGCGCGTGGTCACCGTGGACATCACTGAACCCGTCGCCACCTCAGGCCTGGTGGCAGCACGCCTGAAACGCGGCCAGCTCACCAAACCGGCGCAACTGTTCGTCGACTTCTGCCGGGAGCGGTTGAGCCAGCTTAGCGAGAGTGCCGGGCTGTAGAGCCGGGTAAACGCGGATATTGGCCCTCGCCACTGTGGGAGCAGGCCAATCGTGGTTGGTGCACGGTGGATGGGTGAGGCGTCGGCTACCCTGCGACTCGCTCGTAGGGTGGCGCTTTAGCCCACCGTTGCGGGGTTGGGTTCGCGCGGACTTACGGGGTTTTGGTGGGCTGAAGCCCACCCTACGCCACGAAGTCACTCTCTCCCCTGTGGGAGCGGGCCAATCGTGGTTGGTGCACGGTGGATGGGTGAGGCATCGGCTACCCTGCGATTCGCTCGTAGGGTGGTGCTTCAGCCCACCGTTGCAGGGTTGGATTCACGCTGACTCGCGGGGTTTTGGTGGGCTGAAGCCCACCCTACGCCACAATGTCACTCTCTCCTCTGTGGGATCGGGCCATGCCCGCGATTTCGCGCGCATGGCGCGCTCCCACATAAAAGGGCCAATCGTGGTTGATGCACGGTGGATGTGTGAGGCGTCGGTTACCCGCGATTCGCTCGTAGGGTGGCGCTTCAGCCCACCGTTGCAGGATTGGGTTCGCGCGGACTCGCGGGATTCTGGTGGGCTGAAGCCCACCCTACGCCACGAAGTCACTCTCTCCTCTGTGAGAGCGGGCCAATCGTGGTTAGTGCACGGTGGATGGGTGAGGCGTCGGTTACCCTGCGATTCGCTCGTAGGGTGGCGCTTTAGCCCACCGTTGCGGGGTTGGGTTCGCGCGGACTCGCGGGGTTTTGGTGGGCTGAAGCCCACCCTATGCCACGAAGTCACTCTCTCCTCTGTGGGAGCGGGCCATGCCCGCGATTTCGCGCGCATGGCGCGCTCCCCCATAAAAGG
>NZ_JBQWIF010000021.1:0-98120 GCF_052958135.1 Pseudomonas sp. SZ40
CAGCTTAGTTGAAGGCACTCCCGACCTGATGCCCTGCGCAGATCTTCGTGTGGGAGCGCGCCATGCGCGCGAAAATCCCGGGCATGAATCAGGTTTCCCGCCCGTTCCCACAAACCCAGACCGCTGCGTTGACGGTCCACCCCTCACCCTGTGTGAATACCTGCTTTCCCGGGTATCGCAACGCTCAACCCTGGCGGCCGGACATTCAGCGCTTTTCCGGAGCAGGCTTCCCGGGCTCCTGGATGGGCCGCTGCGGGCTGAACGGACTATCCGGGTCATCGACGATGGAGCCCGGGTCTTCGTTACCCGGATCGTTGATCGGCTCTTCGTGGGGATCGACCGCAGGAAGCTTCGGGTCGTTGGCGGCATTCAGGGCAATTTGGATATGCATGGCTGGCTCCGGCTGCGATGAGGCTCGGCATGAAAGCGCGAGGTCCGTGCATTTGGAGGAGGTGTTGCGCAGGCGTGTTCAGGCTGTCGGCTGGACGGTACTTTTTCGCAGGCAATAAAAAACCGGCTCAAGGCCGGTTCTCTATTTTCTCATGTGATGCTGGCACCACCTGAGAAGAAAGGTGGTGCCCAGGGACGGAATCGAACCGCCGACACGGGGATTTTCAATCCCCTGCTCTACCGACTGAGCTACCTGGGCAACGGGGCGTATTAGACGGTTTTCACCTTTTGCTGTCAAACGTTTTTTGGAAAATATTTAAATATTCCGGGCGCTTACGTCTTCAGGCCTTATTCGCTGGGTGGAACGTAGCCTTCCGCTTGTGCGTAGTCTTCGCCGGACAGGAACTTGTCCATCTCGGCCTGCAGGAATTTGCGATCTTCGGCGTTCATCATGTTCAGGCGACGCTCGTTGATCAGCAGGGTCTGGTGCTTCTGCCATTCTTCCAAGGCCTGCTTGGAGACGTTCTGGTAGATGTCTTCGCCTTTGGCGCCAGGGTAGGGCGCGCGATCCAGGCCGGGCAGTTCTTGTTTGTGCTTGCGGCACATCACGGTGCGGGTCATGCCATTTCTCCTGTATGCAGTGCGTCGGCCGCGCGTTTGAGCAGTTTCTTCACCGGAGCGGCGAGGCCCAGGCGCGGCGGGGTGGCGAGGTTATACCAGAGCCAGTCGGCCTCGGCCACGTAACCGGGAACGCCGTCGACTTCGATCAGCCAGGGTTCGATGGCCAACTGGAAGTGGCTGAAGGTGTGGGTCAGGCCGTCGAGCTGGCGACGTTCACCGAGGCTTAACTGGTGCTGATCGGCAAGTGCAGCCAGGGCCTCGAGGTCTTCGAGTTCGGGAAGGCTCCACAAGCCGCCCCAGAGGCCGGTCGACGGTCGGCGATAGAGCAGGATGGCGCCATCGCGGCTGGCCAGGATCGGCATCAGGGTGCGTTTCTGTGGCAGCTCCTTGCGCGGCTTGGCGATCGGGTAGCGGATCTCCAGGCCCAGCAGGTGCGCTTCGCAGCCGCTCTGCACCGGGCAGAGCAGGCAGGTAGGCTTGCTGCGGGTGCACAGCGTGGCGCCCAGATCCATCATCGCCTGGGTGTAGTGGTTGACGCGTTCTTCGGGTAAAAAACGCTCGGCCACGGCCCACAGCTGTCTGGCCACCTTGGGCTCGCCTGGGTAGCCTTCCTGAGCCACGTAGCGGGCCAGCACGCGTTTGACGTTGCCGTCGAGAATCGGCGCCCGCAGGCCCATGCTCAGGCTGGCGATGGCGCCAGCGGTGGAGCGGCCGATGCCGGGCAGTTCGGTAAGCGCCTCGACATCGCGGGGGAATTCGCCGCCGTGTTCACGCATTACGATCTGTGCGGTCTTCTGCAGGTTGCGGGCGCGGGTGTAGTAGCCCAGGCCGGTCCACAGGTGCAGCACTTCGTCTTCCGGGGCTTCGGCCAGGTCACGCACCGTGGGCAGCGCGCTCATGAACCGGTCGAAGTAGCCGAGCACGGTGCTGACCTGGGTCTGCTGCAGCATGATTTCCGACACCCACACGCGGTAGGGCGTGATGTCCTGCTGCCAGGGCAGGTCCTTGCGTCCGTGGGTGTCGTACCAGCGCAGTACCGCGCTGGAGAATTGCTCGGGTGTCATCGGTTGAACAGGCCCTTGAGTGCGTCTTTCAGTTCGGGGCTGACCTTGTCACCGAGCTTCTCTTCGAGTTTTTCGTTGATGCGATCGCCTGCCAGTTTGGCGGCTACCTTGCCCATGCCTTCCTGGTCCAGGCGGCAGGCCTTGGCGCCCAGCTCCAGCGGGCCGCGGCAATGCAGCGGCCAGGCCACGCCAGCGTAGCGACGGTTGACCTCGCAGGCAGGGTCCGGCATTTCGCGCTGGTCGCCTTCGATGGTGATGCCGACGCGGTAGTCCAGGCCCAGCACGCGCAAGTCGAGGTCGCCGTCGCCGGTCACGGCGAGGCCGGGGATGCGCGCTTGCAAATCCGGGTTGCTGGCCACGCCGTTGCGGATGTTGAGGCTGCCCTGCAGGCGCTCGAACGGGGTGTCCTTGCTGCGCGGGTCGCTGCTCAGCGATTTCCGGTTGAGGGTGGCGATGCCTCGGCACAGCTGTTGTTCGAGGTTGGCGTCGACCAGCACACCGTTGTTGAGCAGGAAGCTGGCGGTGCCGTTGAGTGCGTCGATCCAGGCCTTCTGGCTATTGCCGCTGGTGGTCAGGTCGCTCTTCAGGTCGAGCAGCCCCTTGAGCGGCGAGGGGCGCTGTTCGTCCTTGAGGAAGGGCTCGACCGGGATGCCGTTCAGTTGCGTGTGCAAGCTGAGCACGGGCACGGCCGGGCGCACGTCGGCGTCGGCCTTGATGGTGAAATTGCCGCCGCCGAGGTTGCCACGCAGCTCTTCCAGATTCAGCGTGCCGCCCTGACTCCGAGCCTTGACGCTGAACTTGTCGATGGCCTGCTTGTGCACCGTCAGTTGCTCGAGGTTGAGGGTGGCTTGCAGGTCGAGTTTGCGCAGCGTGGGGATCGGCAGCACTTCGCTCGAGCTCCAGGCCTGCTGGGTCGGCGCGTTGGGCACCGGCGTGCTGCCGGCCTGCCCGGCGTTGGCGACGGTTTCACGCACTTCGGCCTTGCGAGCGGTATCGCTGTCCTTCTTGTCCTTGCTCGCCGGTGGCAGGTAGCGGTCGAGGTTCAGCTTGTCGCCCTTGAGCTGCACGCGCAGCGCCTGCTTGGCGAAATCGGCGACGGCGATCTTGCCCGTGAAGGTGCTTTCGTCGAGCTTGAGGGTCAGCTCGTCCAGCGCCAGGCTGCTCGGCGTGCCGCCGAGCTTGGTCACCAGTTCGAACTGCGACAGGGTCTTCTCATCGCTCATCGGCGGCAGTTTCTGGCCGAGGCTGGCGAGGAATTCGCGCAGGTTGACCGGGGCGACGGACAGGCCGCCGGACAGCTTGGGTTCGCTCTGCAGATCGCGAATCTTCAACTCGCCCAGGGCGCGCAACTGATTGGCCGAGAGCTTCAGGCCGTTCCACTCGGCCACTTGGGCAGCCAGGTCGACCAGCAGTTGGCCCTGGGCGGCGTAGGTGAGGGTTTGGCCATTGAACGGCTCGCCGGACGCCTCGCCGGACAGGCGTGCGTCTTCGAGCTGATAGCGCTTGAGTACGCGGTCGAAACGCAGTTCGCCCTGCAGTTCGGTACGTGCGCGCATCACTGGCTGGTTGCTGCCGAAGAAAGCACTGAGCTTGATCGGCACCCCGGCGCCTTCGCGAATCGCGCCGGTGGTGAGCTGGATGCTTTCGGCGCTGAATTGCTGGCCCTTCTGGGCATCGCGGTAGTCCACGCGGGCGCCGTTGACGATCAGGCTGTCGATGTCCAGCTTGATTGGCGCGCCGCTGTCCTGGGCAGGTTCGGATTGCGGCTGCTGCGGCTCACCGGCTGCGGTCTGCTCGGCCGGTGTTGCGCCTGGCTTGGCGGCAGGGCGGCCGACGTCTTCCCAGTTGCCGTGGCCATTCTCGTCGCGCTGCAGGTCGAGGTTGAGGCCATCGACGCGGATGTCGCTCATCTGCACTTCCTTGCGCAGCAGCGGCAGCACGCGCACCGAGAGGCCGAGCAGGCGCAGGTTGGCGAAGGGTTTGTCCGGCGTGCTGGCGCTGGCCAGCGTGGCGTCGGTCAGCTCCAGGCCCAGCCAGGGGAACAGGCTCCAGCCGATGTCGCCGTTGAGGGTCAACTCGAGGTTGGCCTTGTCCCGCGCCAGTTGGCGGATTTCATCTTTGTAGTCGTTGGGATCGAAGAGGTGAGTCAGGGCAAAGCCCAACGCCACGATGATCAGCAGTAGTCCGAGGAAGAACAGACCCAGGATTTTGCCGAGCGCTTTCATGGACGAGTCCTATGCAGTGACGAGAAATTTGAATCCGCGAGTATAACGCCGACGGCGCGCCCGCGGCTAAAGCCTGTGGGCGATGCGCTCGGCGATGGCCAGGCTGGCCGTGAGGCCGGGCGATTCGATACCGAACAGATTCACCAGTCCTGATAGACCATGGTCAGCCGGCATTTGCAGCATAAAATCTTCCGCCGCTTCGCCGGGGCCGCTGAGTTTTGGCCGAATGCCGGCATAGCCCGGCGCCAGGCGGGTGCTGTCGAGCGCCGGGAAATAGCGGCGGATGGCGCTGGCGAAGGCTTCGCGCAGGGTCTCATCGACGCGGTAGTCGATGCTGTCGAGGTAGCGGGTATCGGGGCCGAAGCGCAGTTGGCCGGCCAGGTCCAGCGTGGCATGCACGCCCAGGCCGCTGGTGTTGGCCTCGGGCATCGGGTAGACCAGATGGCTGAACGGCGATTTGCCGTTGTAGTTGAAGTAGTTGCCCTGGCACATGTGCAGCGGTGGAACGCGCTGCGCCGCAAGGCCATCGGTGCGCTGGGCCAACCGCTGGGCGAACAGCCCCGCAGCGTTGATCACGCGCTGGGCTTTCAGGCTGAACGGCTCGCCTGCGCTGGTACCGCTGGCGATCCAGCCATCACCGTCATGGCTGAGGCTGTCGACGCAGGTCTGCAATACCAGTTCGGCGCCCTGGCGTTCGGCGCAGGCCAGGAGTGACTGCAGGAAGGCGTGGCTGTCGATGATGCCGGTGTTGGGCGAGAGCAGGGCGGCAATGCCACGCACTGCGGGCTCCAGAGCGCGGAGGCGAGCACTGTCGATGGGCTGCAGCGCGTCCACGCCACTGGCCAGGGCATTGTTGGCCAGCGCATCGAGCTTGCCGCGCTCTTCGTCGCTCACCGCCACCAACAGCTTGCCCAGGCGCCGGTGCGGCACCTGCCATCGTTCGCACCAGGCGTACAGGCGTTCGCGGCCTTCCAGGCACAGTTCGGCTTTCAATGAGCCCGGTGGGTAGTAGATGCCGGCGTGGATGACTTCCGAGTTGCGGCTGGAGGTATGGCTGCCTACCAAGGTTTCCTGTTCGACGATCAGCGTGCTGCGTCCAGGCTCCGCCAGGCGTGCCGCGCAGGCCAGGCCAAGCGCGCCAGCGCCGATTATCAAGGTGTCGATGCTGTCCATGGCTGCCTTCCGGTGGGGTGAGTGCAGAGCGTAGCAAGAGGCCGTGAGCGTTGGCCCTCACGGCAGCCTGGCGAAGACACGTTGTTGCAATGCCGGGTATTCGGGCAAGCCGTACAGGCCTGCAAGCGTCGGCGTGCGCAGCAGTATCGGCAAAAAGCCGCAGTTCGCATGGGCGGCCTGCTGCACCACGGACATGGCCTGGTCGGGTTCGTCGAGCAACAAGTAGGTCGACGCCAGCAGGGCCTGCTGGCTGCGGTCCGTGGGGGCGTGACGCTCGATCAGGCGCCGCGCTTCGTCATCGGCGCCGCAGCGGGCCAGCACGAAGGTCAGGGAGGCGGTCGTGAAGGTCCAGGCTTGCTCGTCCGGCGTTATCTGGCGGGCGCGCGCCAGCAGCCCCTCGTGGGGTGTCTGGATGGCGTCGCGGCTAAGGCGCCAGATGGCGGCCTTGGGGTTTTCCGGGTGGTCATGATGCGCTTTGTCCACCCAGCGGCTGAACTGTGGCTGATCGTCGGCGATCAGGCTGGCGTGTGCGAGCAGCAGGGTGATCGGCAGGGAGTAGGGCGCCAGCGTCTGAGCGTGTTGCAGTACCTGTATGGCCGTCTCGACTGCGCCGCAGGCAATCAGGTGCCAGCCGTGGTGAAAGTGGCCTTTGGCATTCTCAGGGTCTTTTTGCACGGCCAGCAGGTGCAGGGGGCGGGCTTCGTCGAATCGCCAGGCACAGTCGAGCAGGTGCGCCTTGAGGGTATCGATGCCGGTCAGGCCGGGTGCTTCGCGGCCAACCTCGTCGAGCAGTTCGATGGCCCGATCCAGCTCCTCTGGCGACAGGTCACGGCCGCTCGCGACCATGTCAGCCAGGCACTGTGCGTGGGCGACCTTGGCTTCCAGCAGGCTGGGGGCGTTCTGCATCACCTCTCGAATCAGCCCGTTGGCCTTGTTCAGCGAAGCTTCGCTGCCCAGTTGCATGCGTTGGTGGGCGTAATCGAGCGTTTCCAGCAGGGCGACGTTAGCACCCGTCTGGTGCTTCGCGTTCGATGCCCGCGCCTGAATCACCAGTTGATAGCCGCGACCGTAGACGGAGCGTATGGCCAGCCCCGGGATCGGGCTCAGCAGGCGGCGCAGGTTGGCCACGGCCCTGGCCAGGCCCTCGTCGGTCATGCCGCCATGCCAGAGATGCAGGTCGAAGTCCTGTTTGGAAACCTGCGCAGGCCAGCTGCGCAGCAGCAGGCGCAGTACTCCGCATTCCTTGGGGGGCAGCTGCAGCGGCGTGCCATGCAGGCAGGCATCGCCATTCATGGCGACGGTCAGTCCGATTCTTTCAGGCGTGCAAGTCGTGGCAATAGACATCTATACGGCTCAGGTCGTCAGGCGGCTGGGAAGGCACTCCGCAGTGGTGGGCAATATTTAGCGCACTATTGATTGGCGGGCAGAGAACTCGGTTCCAAATTGCCATCGTCATGTTTTGATCAAGGTTGTTGTGTGATGGCCATTTAATATTTCTCTTTTGGTCTGCATTTCTTTTCGCTACGTCACTGGGTGTAGCGCGAGTTGCCGGCCTTCACCACCTTTTCAGATAAATCTCCATGTCCGCTGTACTGCGAATTGCCTGTAAAGGGCTGACCTCTCACGAGCAGGGACTGCTTACTCAGCAACTGAAGATGCTCAAGGGGCGTACGGCACAGTCGTGGGTCTACGTGGGGGAAAGCGATCACGCAGAGCTGCTGATCCTGCGTGGCCGTGATGAACACGACGAACGTGCGCAGGTGCAGCGGCGCATTGGCGCGCAGCTGCAGCCGGCGCATGCTATCGAGTGGCCGTTGCGGCTGTTCGGCCTTCTCGAGTTGCTGGTCGATTACGAAAAGCAGCCGCAACCGGGCGAGGTTGCGGTTGCCGAGCTCTGTGAGCGGTTGGCGGCTTTGTCCGCCGAGCGTCTCTACCGCGTTGGCGATGATCTGATCATCGTGCCCAGGGATGACCTGGTGCTGACTCGGCAGCCTGACTTCGCTTCGGCCCTGCAGTGTCTCGCTGCGGTTGGCGGCGACCCGGAGCCCCTGGCACTGGTCCCGCTTGGCGAGCTCTCCCAGTTTCCTCAGCGTTTTTCCTTCAAGAGTCTGCTCTGGTCGTTGGCATTGGTGCGTGGTGAGCAGGTCGGCGGTGATTTTCGCGCTCACGATGCGACCTTCCGGCTCGGTGCCTGGCCACTGTTGAGCGAATGGCAGAGTTCGCCGCCCCTGTTGCGTCTGGCGGCGCTGTATACCCGGCAGTTCGCGAGCATCGAGCGCGGTGTCGCGTTCTCGGGGGCGAGCCGGGAGCAGGTGCAGGCATTCCTGTTCGCCTGCAAATGTTGCGGCATGGGCCTCGACGCCCGGGTGGAGCGCCAGGACGTTGCCGTGGCGGCGCCGGCGGAAAAAACATTGTTGCAACGCCTGCGCATGCGCCTCGGGCTGGGCTATGGGAAGTCGAAACAGGCATGAAGATCCTTTTTATCGGCCCCATGGGCTCGGGCAAGACCACTGCCATCAATGCGGTCAGCGATATCGCCACGGTTTCCACCGAGGCCGAGAACAATGACCTCGAGGTCAATGCCAAGGCGACCACCACCGTTGCCATGGACTACGGCGAGATTCACCTGAGCGATGGCGAAACCGTCGCGCTGTATGGCATTCCCGGGCAGGCGCGTTTCGATTTCATGTGGACGATCCTCGCCGAAGGGGCCATGGGGGCGGTGTTGCTGCTCGACCACGGTGACCAGGATGCCTGTGGCCAGCTGGCCGTCTACCTCGACGCCTTCGCCGAATTGGCCGGGCGCGGCGCGCTGGTCATCGGCATCGGTCACACCCGTTTGCCGGCAGCCGAAGTGCTGGGGCCTTACCAGCAGTTGCTGCGTCAGCGTGGCCTCGCACTGCCGCTGTTCATCACCGACGTGCGTGAGCGCTCCAATGTCCTGCTGCTCATCGAATCGCTGATCGCCAATGCCGAAGTCAATCAACTGATGGAGAACTTCTGACCATGTCTCAGGCCATGCCCACGCTGCGCAGCCTCTGTCTGCAGCATCTTCAGGAGCTGAAGGATGGCACCGAGCATCTGGTAATGGCGGCGGTGTCTTCAGCCGACGGTTTCCCCATCGCGCTGCTTGGCGCAGAGCCCCAACTGGGGCGCAAGGCGACCGCCATGGCCGCTGCACTGGATGGCCTGAGCAAGTCGATCGCCAAGGAGTTTTCCCAGGGTGGCCTGGAGGGCACGGTACTGGAATGCGAGTTGGGGCTGGTGCTCTGCCGGCAGGTGCACACACCCAAGCGCAACCTGGTCCTGCTCATGGTCATGAGCAAGGACGTGACTTACGGACACGCCCTCTGGGCAATCAAGAACGCGGCCAGAGCCATGGCCACTTCACTGCAGACGTCCATCGAAGTTGGCGTCGCACCTACACTCACCAGCGTAAAGGAATGATCTGTGACCAGCATTACTGAAAACCTCAACCAGTTGCTCGAAGTCGATGGTGCATTGGCTGCTGCCGTCGTGGACTACTCCAGCGGCATGCTGCTCGGTTCGGTCGGCCAGGGCATCGACCTGGATATCGCCGCCGGCGGCAACACCGAAGTGGTACGCGCCAAGCTGAAAACCATGAAGATGCTGGGCCTCAATGAAAACATCGAGGACATCCTGATCACCCTGGGCACCCAATACCACCTGATCCGCCCGCTGACCAGCACTCAGGAGTTATTCATGTACTACGTACTGGACCGTTCCAAGGCGAATCTGGCGCTGGCGCGTCGCAAGCTCCAGTCCGTCGAAGGTCAGATCGCCATCTGATTTCCAGTCAGCTGACAGCTCTAGGGGGCTGTCGGCTGTCGGGAAGCCTGAGAAAGGCGTCTCAGACGCTGAAAAGTGCCGTTTTGGTGGCTGCACAACCGCTATGGCTATGTGACACAATGACGCGGGAACTCTAGCGTCATGCTAGCTGCGAATGATTCGCTGAAATATATGTGCTGTGTAGTGAGGTCTCTATTTCGGGCCTCGCAAGTAATCGTCTTGTTTGCCAACTTAAACTCAGAGAAGAAAAAATGACTGACGCCATCGTGCAAAACGGTGCTTCAGCGACCCCTGCGTTCCTTTCCAAGGCGCGCATCATCGCTAAGCCCGGTTTCAACCGCTGGCTGGTTCCGCCAGCTGCCCTCGCCATCCACCTGTGCATCGGCATGGCCTACGGATTTTCCGTATTCTGGCTGCCGTTGTCGAAAGCCATCGGTATCGATGCTGCCGTCGCCTGTGCGCCGGACATCGGCTTCTTCGAGCAGATCTTCGCCAGCAACTGCGATTGGCAGATCTCCATGCTGGGCTGGATCTACACGCTGTTCTTCGTATTCCTGGGTTGTGCGGCTGCCGTGTGGGGCGGTTGGCTGGAGCACGCTGGTCCGCGCAAGGCCGGCCTGGTTTCCGCCGTTTGCTGGTGTGGTGGTCTGCTGATCTCCGCGCTCGGTATCTACACGCACCAGATCTGGTTGATGTGGGTGGGGTCCGGCGTGATCGGCGGTATCGGTCTGGGCCTGGGCTACATCTCCCCGGTATCGACCCTGATCAAGTGGTTCCCGGACAAGCGCGGCATGGCGACCGGTATGGCCATCATGGGCTTCGGTGGCGGCGCGATGGTCGGTGCTCCCCTGGCTGCAGCACTGATGGGTCACTTCTCCAGCGAAACTGACGTCGGTGTATGGCAGAGCTTCGTGGTCATGGCGGTGATCTACTTCGTCTTCATGGTCGGTGGCGCACTGTCCTACCGCGTTCCGCCGACTGGCTGGAAGCCGGCAGGCTGGGTCGCCCCGGCAGCCAAGGCCAACAACGCCATGATCACCAAGGGCCACGTACACGTGAACACCGCGTGGAAGACCCCGCAATTCTGGCTGGTCTGGGCCGTTCTGTGCCTGAACGTATCCGCTGGTATCGGCATCATCGGCATGGCTTCGCCCATGCTGCAGGAAGTGTTCGGTGGCAAGCTGATCGGCGTGAACGTGCCGTTCAGTGAGCTGAGCAAGGATCAGTTGCTGCAGATCGCCGCAATCGCTGCCGGCTTCACCGGCCTGCTGAGCCTGTTCAACATCGGTGGCCGTTTCTTCTGGGCATCGTTCTCCGACCTGATCGGCCGTAAAGCGACCTACTTCGTGTTCTTCGCGCTGGGTTTCGCCCTGTACGCGCTGGTTCCGTGGACCGGTCACCTGGGCAGCATCGCGCTGTTCGTGTTCGCTTTCTGCCTGATCCTGTCCATGTACGGTGGTGGTTTCGCAACCGTTCCGGCCTACCTGGCGGACCTGTTTGGTACTCAGATGGTTGGCGCCATCCACGGTCGCCTGCTGACCGCCTGGGCGTTCGCTGGCGTGCTGGGTCCGGTACTGGTGAACTACCTGCGTGAATATCAGCTGAGCATCGGTGTCGAGCGCGCTGCTGCCTACGACATCACCCTGTACATTCTCGCTGGCCTGCTGGTTCTGGGCTTCATCTGCAACCTGCTGGTTCGCCCGGTGGATCCGAAGTACTTCATGACCGAAGAACAACTGGCCGCTGAGCGTGCTCACGGCGAAAAATCCGCACCGAGTGCCAGTGAACTGGAGTGGGCTGCCGATCCGTCGAGCAAGCCGCTGGTCATCGCTGCCTGGCTGGCCGTGGGTATCCCGCTGGCCTGGGGTGTGTGGGTGACCCTGCAGAAGACCGTCGTGCTGTTCCAGTAACGGTTCGTCGTTGGTAAAAATCCCGCCGGTGCCCTGTGCACCCGCGGGATTTTTTGTGGGTGTCACTTTTTCCGGCCAGGCCTCACGCGTTTTTCGTCCATTTTTGCCGTGTGGCTTTATAGGTTCGCTGCTTATCAGCCTATAATGGCGGCCCTTTCGCCCAACGATTTTGTGGAGCAGGTGATGGCCGAACGTACGGCATCCGTCGAGCGCAATACCCTGGAGACCCAGATCAAGGTCTCGATCAATCTGGATGGTACCGGCAAGTCCAAGTTCGATACCGGTGTGCCGTTTTTCGAGCACATGCTCGACCAGATCGCCCGCCATGGCCTGATCGACCTCGACATTTTCTGCAAGGGCGACCTTGAGATCGACGACCACCACACCGTCGAGGATGTCGGTATCACCCTCGGCCAGGCGTTTGCCAAAGCGGTCGGCGACAAGAAGGGCATGACCCGTTACGGCCATTCCTATGTGCCGCTGGATGAAGCGCTGTCGCGCGTGGTCATCGATTTCTCGGGGCGTCCGGGCCTGCAGATGCACGTGCCGTTCACCCGTGCGGTAGTCGGCGGCTTCGATGTCGACCTGTTCCAGGAGTTCTTCCAGGGTTTCGTCAACCACGCTCAGGTCAGCCTGCACATCGACAACCTGCGTGGCGTGAATACCCACCACCAGATCGAAACCGTGTTCAAGGCCTTCGGCCGCGCGTTGCGCATGGCCGTGGAGCTTGACCCGCGCATGGCCGGGCAGATGCCATCGACCAAGGGCGTGCTCTGATGCAGACGGTTGCAGTCATCGACTATGGCATGGGCAACCTGCACTCGGTGGCCAAGGCGCTGGAGCACGTTGGTGCCGGCCGGGTGCTGGTGACCAGTGACGCTCAGGTAATCCGCGAAGCCGACCGCGTGGTGTTTCCCGGTGTCGGTGCGATCCGTGATTGCATGGCCGAGATCCGCCGCCTGGGCTTCGATGAGCTGGTGCGTGAAGTCAGCCAGGACCGTCCGTTCCTCGGCATCTGCGTCGGCATGCAGGCGCTGCTCGAGCGCAGCGAGGAGAACGACGGCGTCGACTGCATCGGCCTGTTCCCCGGCCAGGTGCGTTTCTTCGGCAAGAGCATGGTCGAGGACGGCGAGCCACTCAAGGTGCCGCATATGGGCTGGAACGAAGTGAGCCAGGCGGTCAATCACCCGCTGTGGCACAGCATTCCGGATCAGGCGCGCTTCTACTTCGTGCACAGCTATTACATCGAGGCCGGCAAGGCGCAGCAGGTCGTTGGCCGTGGGCATTACGGCAAGGATTTCGCCGCTGCCCTGGCCGATGGTTCGCGCTTCGCCGTGCAGTTTCACCCCGAAAAGAGCCACACCCACGGCCTGCAACTGCTGCAGAACTTCGCCGCCTGGGATGGCCGCTGGTAATGGCCAGGCTCAAGAGCCCGATCCTCACGCTCACGCCCGAGCAGGAAAGCGATGCGGTGCACAAGCTGCAGCGCTTCCTGGCCGACCGTTACGAGCTGGAGCTGGGTTCCTTCGAGGTGCTGGAGCTGCTCGAACTGTTTGGCCGTGAAGTGGCGCCGCATTACTACAACCGGGCGGTCAACGATGCGCACGGTCTGCTGCGCGAACGCTTCGAAAGCCTCGAAGTCGACCTGTGGGCGCTCGAGAAAGATTGATTCCAGCCACGCTGATTGAACTGAACAAGGTGTACAGATGCTGATTATCCCCGCTATCGACCTCAAGGACGGCGCCTGTGTGCGTCTGCGTCAGGGCCGTATGGAAGACTCCACGGTGTTTTCCGATGACCCGGTGAGCATGGCTGCCAAGTGGGTCGAAGGCGGTTGCCGTCGTCTGCATCTGGTCGACCTCAACGGTGCGTTCGAAGGCAAGCCTGTCAACGGCGACGTGGTCACTGCCATCGCCAAACGCTATCCGAACCTGCCGATCCAGATCGGCGGCGGTATCCGCTCTCTGGAAACCATCGAGCATTACGTCAAGGCAGGCGTCAGCTACGTGATCATCGGCACCAAGGCGGTGAAAGATCCGCAGTTCGTGACCGATGCCTGCAAGGCCTTCCCAGGCAAGGTGATCGTCGGTCTGGACGCCAAGGACGGTTTCGTCGCCACCGACGGCTGGGCTGAAGTCAGCACCGTGCAGGCCACCGACCTGGCCAAGCGCTTCGAGGCCGATGGCGTCTCGGCGATCGTCTACACCGACATCGCCAAGGACGGCATGATGCAGGGCTGCAACGTCGAGGCCACGGCGGCCCTGGCGGCCGCCAGCCGTATTCCGGTGATCGCCTCGGGCGGTATCCACAACCTGGGCGATGTCGAGAAGCTGCTGCTGGCCCGTTCGCCCGGCATCATCGGCGCCATCACTGGCCGTGCCATCTACGAAGGCACCCTGGATGTCGCTGAAGCGCAGGCTTTCTGCGACAACTTCAAGGGCTGAGCATCCGCCTGACGCCGTATTTCGGAGAAACACCATGGCATTGGCCAAACGCATCATTCCTTGCCTCGACGTGGACAACGGCCGTGTGGTCAAGGGCGTCAAGTTCGAGAACATCCGCGACGCCGGCGACCCGGTGGAGATCGCTCGCCGATACGACGAGCAGGGCGCCGACGAGATTACCTTTCTCGACATCACCGCCAGCGTCGATGGTCGCGATACCACGCTGCACACCGTCGAGCGCATGGCCAGCCAGGTCTTCATCCCGCTGACCGTGGGCGGCGGCGTGCGTACCGTGATGGACATTCGCAACCTGCTCAACGCCGGTGCCGACAAGGTCTCGATCAACACCGCCGCAGTGTTCACCCCCGAGTTCGTCGGCGAGGCGGCTTCGCGCTTCGGTTCGCAGTGCATCGTCGTCGCCATCGATGCCAAGAGGGTCTCCGGCCCGGGTGAAACGCCGCGCTGGGAAATCTTCACCCACGGCGGGCGCAAGCCCACCGGCCTCGATGCCGTGGCCTGGGCGCAGAAGATGGAGGGCCTGGGCGCAGGCGAAATCCTTCTGACCAGCATGGATCAGGACGGCGTCAAGAGTGGTTACGACCTCGGCGTGACCCGGGCCATCAGCGAGGCCGTCGGCATTCCGGTGATCGCTTCCGGTGGTGTCGGCAACCTGCAGCATCTGGCCGATGGCATCATCGAAGGCAAGGCGGCGGCGGTGCTAGCTGCGAGCATCTTCCACTTCGGTGAATACACCGTGCCGGAAGCCAAGGCCTACATGGCCAGCCGCGGTATCGTGGTGCGTTGAGCACCTCCTGTGCGGGTTGGATGTGCCACACGTCCAACTTGGTGCATTTGCGCTTTTGGATGCCCGCTAATGGCGCTAAGCTAGCACTCGTGTGACAGGGATTGGTCTCGAGCCAGGGCGTCTAGCCCGGTAGTATGAGCGAATCGCCTGGTCGCACCGGGCGTGACCTTTCCGGCCGTCCGTCAACGCTCTGAATTGACAGGTAGTCGAGTACATGTGGAAACGTCTGTGGTTGGCAGCGGCGGGTGCCCTGCTTTTGATGACATCGGCGGCGCGCGCCGAAATCGATCCGAACTACAACGTGGTGTTGCTGACGGAAAACTTCCCGCCGTACAACATGGCGATCAATGGCAAGAACTTCGCGCAGGAAGACAATATCGACGGGATCGCCGTCGATGTGGTGCGCGAGATGTTCAAGCGTGCCGGCGTGTCCTACAGCCTCACTCTGCGCTTCCCCTGGGACCGCATCTATAAACTCGCACTGGAAAAGCCCGGCTACGGCGTGTTCGTGACCGCGCGTCTGCCTGAGCGCGAGGAACTGTTCAAATGGGTCGGGCCGATCGGCCCGGACGACTGGATACTGCTCGCCCGTGGCGACAGCACCCTGGTGGTCAACAACCTGCAGCAGGCCAAGCAGTACCGGATCGGCGCTTACAAGGGCGATGCCATCGCCGAGCACCTGGAGAAGCAGGGGCTGAAGCCGATTACTTCGTTACGCGATCAGGAAAATGCCAAGAAGCTCGAGAGCGGTCAGATCGACCTGTGGGCCACCGGTGATCCTGCTGGCCGTTATCTGGCACGTCAGGAAGGTGTCAGTGGCTTGAAAACCGTTCTGCGTTTCAACAGTGCACAGCTCTATCTGGCCCTTAACAAGGACGTGCCGGACGAGGTGGTACAGAAGCTGCAGTCGGAATTGGACAAGATGCGCGCTGAGGGTTACGTCGACAAAATCCTCAACAGTTATCTTTAGGCATGAAGGTCATTTAGCTGCACGTCGCGAGCGCTACCGAGGGGGCGCTCGCGTGGTCAAGAACTGGCGTTCATGCTGCAATGCAGCGTGCCTTCGGCATGCGGTAGTCATTGCCATGGAAGGTGATGGTGCGGGGATTCGGCAGGAAGCCGCCAACCATAATCATAACCACGCGGCGGGGACGACTGATGTTGAACACTTTGAAAGCGCTTGGGCTGTTGCTCACTTTCGCGGCTTGCACCGCCAGGGCCGAGCTGCCACCTGACTACAAGATGGTGCTGCTGACCGAGAACTTCCCGCCGTTCAACATGGCGGTGGACGACAAGAACTTCGCCCGCGAAGACGCCATCGACGGCATCAGCGCCGAAGTGGTCCGTGAGATGTTCAAGCGCGCACAGATCAATTACACCCTGACGCTGCGTTTCCCCTGGGATCGCCTCTACAAGCTGACCCTCGACAAGCCCAACTACGGCCTGTTCTCCACCACCTTCACCCCCGAGCGTCAGCCACTGTTCAAGTGGGTCGGCCCGCTGGCCAAGACCAGCTGGGTGTTGCTGGCGGCTCCCGGCAACAACCTGACCGTCAACAGCCTGAAGGAGGCCAGCCAGTACACCATCGGCGCCTACAAGAACGATGCGGTCAGCCAGCACCTGGAAAGTCAGGGGCTGGCCCCGGTCAACGCCCTGCGTGATCAGGAAAACGTGAAAAAGCTCACCGGCGGCAAGATCGACCTGTGGGCCACCACCGATCCGGTCGGCCGCTACCTGGCCAAGCAGGAAGGCGTCAGTGGCCTGACCACGGTACTGCGTTTCAACGAAGCCGAGCTGTATCTGGCGCTGAACAAGGACACGCCGGACGAAGTGGTGCAGCGCCTGCAGAAGGCCCTGGACGAGTTGCGCAACGAAGGCTTCATCGAGCAGATGACCAACAACTATCTGTAAGAGCGTCGCCAGAAATCGGTATGGGCCAATGCCGATCAGCAGGTCGCCTGCGCAGGTGCGGTAACACGGACCTTTGCAGGCCTACGAACTCCGTTTTGCAGGATGGCAGTAACCGATTCGCCCCGGGGGCGGGGCTCCTACGAGATGGTTGATACGCAAGAGCGCCCCGCGGCGAATGGCGGCCCTGACGCGCAATTGCGCAATGACCAGCATCGCTTCGCCCGCAAGCGGGCTCCTACGGGTGCAGGCTTATGCACTCAGTTTTGCAGGGCGGCTGTAACCGTTTCGCCCCGGGGGCGGGGCTCCTACAAGATGGTTGATACGCAAGAGCGCCCCGCGGCGAATGGCGGCCCTGACGTGCAATCGCGCAATGACCAGCATCGCTTCGCCCGCAAGCGGGCTCCTACGGGTGCAGGCTTATGCACTCCGTTTTGCGGGACGGTTGTAAGCGTTTCGCCCCGGGGGTGGGGCTCCTACGAGATGGTTGATACGCAAGAGCGCGCCGCGGTGAATGGCGGCCTTGACGTGCAATCGCGCAATGACCAGCATCGCTTCGCCCGCAAGCGGGCTCCTACGGGGGTAAGCCTACGCACTCCGTTTTGCGGGATGGCAGTAACCGTTCCGCCCCGGGGGCGGGGCTGCTACAGGGTCATGTGTCACCCATTCATCGCCAAGAAAAAGCCCCATTGCAGTCGCCTGCAATGGGGCTTTTCGTTACCGCTGGCGCTTAGTCGGCGCGGGTGACGTTCAGGCCCTTGAGCAGGTTCAGTGCCTGGCTCAACTGGTAATCGTCATCCTGCGGACGAGCCGCCCTGCCAGCACCGCCCTGGCTCGGACGGTCGGCGCCGCCGTTGCCGTTGCCCAGGTGACCTTGCAGATCGGCTTCCTTGAGGGTCGGGTCGTCGCTCTCGCGAGTCAGCTTGGCGCGTGCCACCTCCACGTCCGGAACGATGCCCTGAGCCTGGATGGAGCGGCCATTGGGGGTGAAGTACAGCGCGGTGGTGATCTTCAGGGCGCGGTCGTTGTTCAGCGGCAGCACGGTCTGTACCGAGCCCTTGCCGAAGCTGTCGGTGCCCATCACCACGCCGCGTTTGTGATCCTGCAGGGCGCCGGCGACGATTTCCGATGCCGAGGCACTGCCACCGTTGATCAGCACCACCAGCGGGACGCCTTCGCTGGCGTCGAGCGGGTCGGCCGAGAAGCGCAGCTCCGAGTTGGGGATGCGGCCCTTGGTGTAGACGATCAGGCCCTTCTTGAGGAAGTGATCCGCCACTTCCACGGCCGACTGCAGCACGCCGCCCGGGTTGTTGCGCAGGTCGAGGACCAGGCCGCTGAGCTTCTTGCCGTTTTCCTTGCGCAGCTTGTTCAGCGCCTTGCCGACTTCTTCGCCGGTGTTGACCTGGAACTGGGTGACGCGGATGTAGCCGTAGCCCGGGTCGATCAACTGGCTACGCACGCTGGTGACCTTGATCACCGCGCGGGTCAGTTCCACGTCGAACGGCTTGCCGCCTTCGCGTACCAGGGTGAGCAGAATCTTGCTGCCGGCCTTGCCACGCATCCTGTCCACGGCTTCCATCATCGACAGGCCCTTGGTCGGCTTGCCGTCGATCTTGACGATCAGGTCGCCGGGGTGGATGCCGGCCTTGGAGGCGGGTGTGTCATCGATGGGGGAGACCACCTTGATGAAACCGTCTTCCGTACCAACTTCGATGCCCAGGCCGCCGAATTCGCCGCTGGTGCTTTCCTGCAGCTCGGCAAAGGCTTTCGGGTCGAGGTACGCCGAGTGCGGGTCGAGGTTGCTGAGCATGCCCTTGATGGCGTTCTCCAGCAGTTCCTTGTCGGTAACCGGCTCTACGTAGGCGGCCTTGATGCGGTCCATCACCTCGGCGAAGGTGCGCAGCTCCTCGAGCGGCAGTGGCGCTGCGCTCTGGTCGGCGGCCGGCGGAGGCGTGATTGGAGCCTGGTCGGCATGCAGCACAGGTGCGCCACCGAGCAGGGCAATCGCCAGGGCCAGGGAGGTGAGGCGAGACAGTTGCGGCATTCGAACTAACTCCTACGACAATGAGATGGCGCTTATCCTTGCGCCCGACACCATTGGGCCGGATCGCTGGCGCGGCCCTGCTGGCGAATCGCGAAATACAGGGCCGGCGTGTCCTGCCCGCCGCTGGTACCAACGGTGGCGATGGGGTCGCCGGCCTTGACGATGTCTCCGGCGTCCTTGAGCAGGCTCTGGTTGTGCCCGTACAGGGTCAGATAACCGTTGCCATGGTCGAGGATGACCAGAAGCCCGGATCCGCGCAACCAGTCTGCGAAGACCACTCGACCACCATGCACAGCGCGTACCTGACTACCGGCGGCGGCGCCGATCAGTACGCCGTCCCACTTAGTCCGAGCGTCTTCGCCGCGAGGGGTTCCATATCTCGCCACCAGACGTCCGTTCACCGGCCACGGCAGCTTGCCCTTGGCATTGGCGAAAGGGCCGCCATAGGTGGCCCCGGAGCTCACCAGCGGGCCATCCGCAGGTTTTCTGGCAGCAGGCGTCGCGGGCTTTTCACGGGCCGCGGCGAGGGCACGCTGACGTTCCTGCTCGGCTTCACGGGCCTGGCGGGCGAGGGTTTCCTCGATGGTCTTGAGTACGCGGCCGAGCTCGGCCTGTTCCTGCTCGCGGGCCTTGAGGCGCTCACCGCGGGCGGCGTAGTCCTTGTTCAGCTTGGCCAGGGCGATCTGGCGTTCCTTGCGTACGGCCGCCAGCTCGTTGCTGCGCGTGTCCAGCTGGCTTTTCTGTTCCTGCAGCTGAGCCTGGTGATGGCCGATGTCTTTCTCGACGTTGGCCAGTTGGCGCAGCGTTTCGTTGAAGGCCGTCAGTTGCTCCATGCGGGCTTCAGCGAGGTAATCGTAGTAGGTCAGGGTACGGGAGAACTTTTCCGGATTCTGCTGGTTGAGCAGCAGCTTGATGTATTCCTGACGCCCCCCCTGATAGGCGGCGCGCGCCTGAATGCCGATCAGCCGCTGCTGTTCAATGCGCGCGTCCTGGAGTTTTTTTTTCTCCTGGTCGAGGCGCTTGAGTTCCTCTTCGCTCTCCTGCAACTCGTCACGCAGGCTCTTGACCTGGTTTTCCAGATCGCCCATTTCGGTTTCGGTGGACTTGAGCTGCTTCTGCACGCCGGATTTCTCCTGCTGCAGTTGCTCGAGCAGCTTCTTCAGCTCGGCGACGTCGGAGCGTGCGGCCTCCAACTGCTTTTGCGTTTCCGCTTTCTGGTCGGCGAAAGCAGGCACCAGCAGGCTGGTCAGGAGAACGAGGATGAGGGCACGAAACATGGGGCAGGCGGTACCTGGCGGGGAACGCGCCTAGTATGCCCTTGGCGCGGGTTAAAAAGAACGCCCCGGATCGCGGATTGCGACCCAAGGCGTGCCGCTGTCGACCGATGGCCGATGTGGTTCAGTTGAAGGTGACGATGCTGGTGCCGGTCATTTCCTTGGGGATCGGCATGCCCATCAGCGTCAGCAGGGTCGGTGCCACGTCGGCCAGCACGCCGCCTTCGCGGATGCTCACGTCGCGCTTGCCGACATAGATGAACGGCACCGGCTCGCAGGTGTGGGCGGTGTGCGCCTGACCGGTGCACTCGTCCTGCATCTGCTCGACGTTGCCGTGATCCGCGGTGACCAGCGCTTCGCCACCGACCTTGTCGAGTGCTTCGACGATGCGCCCTACGCAAGTGTCCAGGCACTCCACGGCGGCCACGGCGGCCTCGAAGACACCGGTGTGGCCGACCATGTCACCGTTGGCGTAGTTGACCACGATCACGTCGTAACGCTGGTTCTCGATGGCATCGACGATCTTGTCGGTGACTTCGGGCGCATTCATCTGCGGCTGCAGGTCGTAGGTGGCGACGTTCGGCGACGGAATGAGGATGCGTTCTTCGCCGGGGAAGGGTTCTTCACGGCCACCGGAGAAGAAGAAGGTCACGTGGGCGTACTTCTCGGTCTCGGCGATGCGCAGCTGGGTCTTGCCGTTGTTGGCCAGGTACTCGCCAAACACGTTGACCAGCGGCTCGGGCTTGTAGGCGCTCGGTGTGTCGATGCTCGCTGCGTACTGCGTGAGCATGATGAAGCCGGCGGTCTGCGGCACGCGGGCACGTTCGAAGGCATCGAAGCCCGGCTCGACGAAGGCGCGAGTCAGTTCGCGGGCACGGTCGGCACGGAAGTTCATGAACACCACGGCGTCGCCGTCTTCGACGCTGACCGCTTCGCCGATGCTGGTGGCCTTGACGAACTCGTCGCTCTCGCCACGCGCGTAGGCGGCTTCCAGGCCAGCCACGGCGGTGTCTGCGCTGAACTGGCTCTGCCCGGCGGCAATCAGGTTGTAGGCCTGGGCGACGCGATCCCAGCGGTTGTCGCGGTCCATGGCGAAGTAGCGGCCGATCAGCGAAGCGGTGCGGCCTTTGCCGAGCCTGGTGAAGGTCGCGTCGAGCAGCTCGAGAGAGGCCTGGGCGCTTTTCGGCGCGGTGTCACGGCCATCGAGGAACGCGTGCAGGTAGATTTTCTCGGCACCGCGGCGGGCAGCCAGTTCGGCCATCGCCACCAGATGGTCCTGATGGCTGTGCACACCGCCATCGGACAGCAGGCCGAGGATGTGCACGGCCTTGCCTGCGCCAACGGCTTTATCCACGGCACCGGTAATGGCAGGGTTCTCGAAGAACTCGCCATCGCGGATCGCCTTGGTCACTCGAGTGAAGTCCTGGTACACCACACGGCCGGCCCCCAGGTTCATGTGGCCGACCTCGGAGTTGCCCATCTGGCCGTCCGGTAGACCGACATCCATGCCGCTGCCGGAAATCAGCCCATGGGGCTGGGTGGCACGCAAACGGTCGTAGACCGGCGTGTTGGCGGCGAAGATGGCATTGTGCTCGGGCGTGTCGCTGTGGCCGAAGCCGTCGAGAATGACCAGAACCAAGGGTTTGGGCGTTGCGCTCATACTGGGCTCGCTCTGCTTGAGGGACGCATAAAAAAGATCTGACATTCTACGACCAAGGAAAGATCCCGTCACCGCCGTACGGCCTTTGGTGGGACTCTCGTGGCTGTGTATACTGGCCGGCATTTTACCGTCCCCGGAACCGCGTGATGCTTGCCAACCTGATTGAATTCGCTACCACCCACTTCATCCTCAGCGGCCTGTTCGTCATCATCCTCTCGCTGCTGATCTTCACTGAGCTGCAAAAGGGTGGTCAGAGCCTGAGCAGTCGCGAAGTCACCGCGCTGATCAACCGCGACGAAGGCGTAGTGATCGACATCCGCAACAAGAAGGACTTCGCCACCGGCCACATCGTCGGCGCGCTGAACATTCCCCTCGACAAGCTGGCCTCGCGTATCGCCGAGCTCGAGAAGCACAAGGCCAAGACCCTGATCATCGTCGATGCCCTGGGCCAGCAGGCCGGCACCGCTGCTCGCGATCTGAAAAAGGCCGGTTTCACCGCAGCGCGTCTGGGCGGTGGTATCGCCACCTGGCGCAGCGACAACCTGCCCGTGGTGAAGTGAGATGGCCAAGGTCGTCGTCTATTCCAGCGACTGGTGCCCTTACTGCATCCGCGCCAAGCAGCTGTTGACCAACAAAAGCGTGGCGTTCGACGAGATCCGCGTCGACGGCAAACCGGACCTGCGGGCAGAGATGACCCGCAAGGCCGGTCGCACTTCGGTGCCGCAGATATGGATCGGTGATACCCACGTGGGTGGCTGCGACGACCTGTTTGCCCTGGAACGGGCAGGCAAGCTCGATGCACTGCTCCGTGCCTGATAGACCCAGAACCTTTCTTTAAGTCCATACAGCAGAAGGCTTTGCCCATGACCGAACAAGTTACCGGTGCCGCCCAAGGCGACCAGAATCCTCAGTTCTCCCTGCAGCGCATCTACGTGCGTGACCTGTCCTTCGAAGCGCCGAAGAGCCCTGAGATCTTCCGTCAGGAGTGGACCCCGAGCGTCGCGATGGACCTCAACACCCGCCAGAAAGCCCTGGAAGGCGACTTCCACGAAGTGGTGCTGACGCTGTCGGTGACCGTGAAGAACGGTGAAGAAACCGCCTTCATCGCTGAAGTGCAGCAGGCAGGTATCTTCCTGATCAAGGGTCTGGATGCCGGCTCCATGAGCCACACCCTGGGCGCGTTCTGCCCGAACATCCTGTTCCCGTACGCACGCGAAGCGCTGGACAACCTGGTCGTTCGCGGTTCGTTCCCTGCCCTGATGCTGGCGCCGGTGAACTTCGATGCCCTGTACGCTCAGGAACTGCAGCGCCAGCAAGCGGCCAACTGAGTCATCGGTCCTTGTATGAAAAAACGCCCTTCGGGGCGTTTTTTTATGGCTTACCCAGATATCCGCAAGGCCGTAGCCTGCCGTCGAGCGCAGCGATACCCAGGGATACCGTTACCGGGTTTGGCTGCGCATCCAGCACTGATCTGCCGAGGTCTCTCAGCCCATGCTGAAGCCGTGCTGGCGCCAGGCTTCGTAAACGGCCACCGCCACCGTGTTGGACAGATTGAGGCTGCGGCACCCCTCGCGCATCGGCAGGCGCACACGTTGCTGTTCCGGCAGGGCGTCGCGGACTTCCTGAGGCAGACCGCGGCTTTCCGGGCCGAACAGAAAGGCGTCGCCTGGCTGGTAGCGCACTTCGTGAAATGGCTGCGAGCCCTTGGTGGTGAAGGCGAACACGCGCGGCTGGCCGAGGCTTTCCAGGCAGGCCTCGAGGCTGGCGTGGCGCTGTACGGGCGCGTACTCGTGATAGTCCAGCCCGGCGCGGCGCAGACGCTTGTCATCCAGTTCGAAGCCAAGGGGCTCGATCAGGTGCAGGTGGCAGCCGCTGTTGGCACAGAGCCTGATAATGTTGCCGGTGTTGGGCGGAATTTCCGGTTGAAAAAGGATTACATGAAACATGCACGGCTCCGAGCCAGAAGACGGCAGACATTCTACGCCCGATAAGCGGCCAAGACCGCGTCCGTGGTTGCGTGTGATCGGTTCGTTGGCGATCTTCGGCTTTCTGGTCGGCTTGATGATCGGCCGCCTGTTCCATCCCGATGCGATGCATCTGAAGGACGTGGAGGCGGGCGATGAGCGACTGGTGCTGTGGTTCAACGTCGAGCCGCAGGTGCAGGTGAGCGATTTTCAGGGCACGTTCCTGCTGCGTTTCGAGGGGCTGGGCCGCGAGCGGCAGGGCCAACTGCAGATCGCCGGGCGCACGGCCAACTGGCGTGTGGTTCGTGAAGGGAGAGAGCTGGAGGTGCGTGTCCTGGCGGCTCGCCCCTTGCGTGGTGAGTTGACTGCCGAGGAGGTCGATGGTCGCTGGCGCCTGACGGTTCGTCTGGCGCCGCAGTAGCGGATAAAAGAGGGGGACACCCGGCCTGCCTGTACCAAGGCCCCCGAAGAAAATGGGGAGTATCTGATCTGCCTGTATCAGAGTCCCCGAAGGAAGAAAGAAGGGAGTTCCCGGCCTGCCTGTACCGAGGCTCCCAAAGAAAGAGGGGAATCCCCGGCCTGCCTGTACCAAGGTCCCCGAAACTGGGTTATCCATACCATTGCAGATGGCGTGCCAGTTTTCGTTTTTCACCTGTAGGCCCCGTGGTTGCTGGCGTGTGGTCGATCAAGGCGGTATCGGCGAGCGTAGAGCCTGGGCGCAGGTGGTGCACGGGTGTGGTTTTCGTGCGCTGATGGCGTGCATTCGCCGTGCTCGCTGCTGGGCAAAAGCGCAAGCGCGCCCGCGAGCACGCTATCGGTTTCGATGAATCAACGGGGCGACCGATTCATGCGGGTGTCGCGAGATCGCGGGCATGGCCCGCTGCCACGCTGGAGCGCCGCTCGGGCTTTTCAGGTGCTCATAAAAAACGCCGCGCCCTGGTCGGGACGCGGCGTTCCTGTCGTTGCGAGCGCGGCTCAGTTGTCGTCGCTGTCGTCTTCTTCGGAGCCGTCCACGTTCATGCCCAGCTCCTTGATCTTGCGGGTCAGGGTGTTGCGGCCCCAGCCGAGCAGGATGGCCGCGTCACGGCGGCGCCCTGCCGTGTGCTTGAGGGCCGTCTCGATCATGATCCGCTCGAACGCCGGTACGGCGCTGTCGAGGAGGTTCGACTGGCCACGGCCCAGGGCCTGATCGGCCCACTGGCGCAGTGCCTGTTCCCAGTTGCTGACCGGTGCATTGTCCTGGGGCTGGACGAGCAACTCCGGCGGCAGGTCGTCGACATGCACTTCACGCCCCGAGGCCATCACCGTGATCCAGCGGCAGGTGTTCTCCAACTGGCGCACGTTGCCCGGCCACGCCAGCTGCTGCAGGTAATCCTCGGTTTCGCTCTTCAGCAGCTTGGGCTCGACCGCGAGCTCCGTGGCGGCACGGCTGAGGAAGTGCCTGGCCAGGGTCGGAATGTCTTCGCGGCGATCGGACAGGCGCGGGATGTGGATGCGGATCACATTGAGGCGGTGGAACAGGTCTTCGCGAAACTTGCCGGCCGTGACCAGGCTTTCCAGGTTCTGGTGGGTAGCGGCGATGATGCGTACATCCACCTTGACCGGCGTGTGCCCGCCGACCCGGTAGAACTCGCCATCGGCCAGCACGCGCAGCAGGCGGGTCTGGGTGTCGGCCGGCATGTCGCCGATCTCATCGAGAAACAGGGTGCCACCATCGGCCTGCTCGAAGCGCCCGCGCCGCTGGTTGGCCGCGCCGGTGAAGGCGCCTTTTTCATGGCCGAAGAGCTCGGACTCCATCAGGTCCTTGGGGATCGCCGCCATGTTGAGGGCAATGAACGGCGATGCTGCCCGCGGGCTGTGACGGTGCAGGGCATGAGCGACGAGCTCCTTGCCGGTACCGGACTCGCCATTGATCAGTACGGTGATATTGGAGTGCGACAGCCGGCCGATGGCCCGGAATACCTCCTGCATCGCCGGCGCTTCACCGATGATTTCCGGGGTGCGCGCCTGTACGACCGGCACGTGAAGGCCCTGCTGCTCCTGGGCATGCTGATTGGCACGCTTGACCAGCGATACCGCTTCGTCGACATCGAAGGGTTTGGGCAGGTACTCGAAGGCGCCACCCTGATAGGACGCTACGGCGCTGTCCAGATCCGAATGGGCGGTCATGATGATCACCGGCAGGCGCGGGTGCATCTCGCGGATTCTGGCCAGCAGCTCCAGGCCGCTGGAGCCAGGCATGCGAATGTCGGAGATGATCACGTCCGGCTGCTGACGGGTCAGGCGACCGAGCACGCCATCGGCGCTGTCGAAGCTCTGGGTGCTCATGCCCTCCTGCTGCAGGGCCTTTTCCAGGACCCAGCGGATGGAGCGGTCGTCGTCAACGATCCATACGGTTTCACTGCGGCTCATGTCGGAGTTGCTCCTTGTTCCAGCGGCAGAAAGATCGAGAACACGGTGTTGCCAGGATGGCTCTCGCATTCGATCAGGCCTTGATGCTGACTGATGATGTTCTGGGTAATCGCCAGGCCCAGCCCGGTGCCGTCGGCACGCCCGCTGACCATGGGATAGAAGATGGTTTCCTGCAGTTCAGGCGCGATACCCGGACCGTTGTCGATGATTTCGATCTTGGTCACCAGGCGATGGCGAATGTAGCCAATGGTGAACTGCCGCAAGGTGCGCGTGCGCAAAGTGATGCGCCCAGGGCGCAGGTCGGGCTTGGAGCCTATCGCCTGCATGGCATTGCGTACGATGTTGAGTACGGCCTGGATCATCTGTTCGCGGTCGATGATCAGGTCCGGGATGCTCGGGTCATAGTCGCGCACCAGCACGATGCTGCCCTGGCTCTCGGCTTCGACCAGGCTGGCGACGCGTTCCAGTACTTCGTGCACATTGGTGACCGCCAGCGATGGCAGCTTGTTGGAGCCGAGCATGCGATCGACCAGATTGCGCAGGCGGTCTGACTCTTCGATGATGACGTTGGTGTAATCCTTGAGGCTTTCCTCCGGCAGCTCGCGGGCCAGCAACTGGGCCGCGCCGCGAATGCCGCCCAGCGGGTTCTTGATTTCGTGGGCCAGGCCGCGGACCAGCAGTTTGGTGGTCTCCTGCTTGGAGAGCTGGGCTTCTTCCTTGGTGATGCGCAGCAGGCGATCACGAGGATGCACCTCGAGCAGCAGCATGGTTTCGCCGCGGCTGAGTACGGGCGTGACGGCGTAGTCGACGGTCAGGCTCTGGCCGGTCTGGGTGGTCAGCACGGCCTCGCGTTTGTTGAACGGATGCGCCTCGGCGACCGCCTGGCGCAGAGCGCCCAGGGCTTCGCGGGTTTCGGTGAACAGTTCGCTAATGAACTGGCCGTGGCTGCGTTGACCGCTGACGGCCAGAAGCATTTCGGCGGCAGGGTTCATGTATTCCAGGCGCAGGTCGGCATTGAGCAGCAGCGTGGCTGTGGTCAGGTTGTCGAGCAGCAGGCGGTGCAGGGCTTCATTGATGATCATCGGGCAAGCTCCAAGGGCTTGCCCGCAGTGCATCCGCCAGCAGGGGATGTCTGGACAAGGCGATGGCCGTTGTCTGGCAACGTGGCGCAGCTTGGCGTGTCTCGTTGCGGGTGTGGGCCAGCCAAAATTCGTTCCTCGTGCGGTTTGCAGCAGAAGGGCCGGAGGGTATGGCGGGCGAGGCGCACCTCGGGCCATCCGGCAGTGCGGGAGAAAATGCAAGAAGCAAACCAAAGCCCTCTAAAGACGCGCGCAAAGGCGCAATGGGCCGGATTTGGCAACTTTTCGGCGCAACGATGAAAATCGTCGTGTGCCAATTTGGGACGAGTATAGAAATAGGTGCGTTGATGCGCACCTTATTGGTGCGAAGTGATTTGAGGCGGAGTGTCTTGCGGCGCCGGTCGTGTCGCCGCGGCGGGTATTACAGGAAAGGCAGGATGCTGATGATGCCCTTGTCTTCCTCTTTCGGCTTGTCCTTGAGCGGGCATTCCGGACGCACGCCGTAGTCGGTTTTCTCGCAGGGGCGAACCTTGCGCTTCTGGGCCAGGGTTACCCGCTTCATGTGGAAAGGCTGGCTGGGCGTGCGCTCGACGATGATGCCGCCCTCGGTGATGATTTCCACGGCAATCTGGTGAGTGCCTCGGTCGACGTTCTCGAGCGGGAATACCGGACTACGCCCGGCGCTGCCGACCGGTTGGCCGTCCAGTAGCAGGCGATAGCTATGGCCCGGGTGCAGAGCCGGGTCGCTGTTGACGGTGACGATCAGGTTGCCGGCGTTGTCGTTGATGGTCGCGTCCGGTTGCGGAATGGTGATTCTCAGTAGCTCGTAGCCAAGCACCGGCTGGGGTGCGACTGGTGCGGTAGGGGGCGTGCTGCGCGGTTGCGCAGGCTCGATGCGGTTGGATGGTGCCATCTGCACCTGCTGGGCGTTGCCGTCTCGCGGTTTATCGGTGAACACGCGATTACCCTCTGCATCCACATAGGTATAAACCTGGGCGAGGCAGGGCAGGGCGATCAGCAAAAGGCCGAAAAGCAGGGCGCGCATGGTGATCACTTACCTCGGGCCGGGCTGTTGGTGCTGGTGCGTTGCACCGTGAAGGTGCGCGTTTCGCTCTGCTGGACGATCTGCTCGCCCTGCATGACGGCAACCGCCAGGCTGTGCTCGCCACGGTCAATCTGATTCACCTGCAGGCGCGGCACGTTACTGGGCGAGCCATAGGGTTTTCCATCCAGTATCAGGCGCAGGCTGTGGCCGGGACCCAGGCGGGGCTCGATGGTGACGCCTACCGAGAAGGTGCCGTTGTTGGCGCGTAGCGCTTCGTCACTGGGCAGGTCGCGCAGCGCCAGTATCTGATAAGGGTTCTGAGGCATCTCGCTCAGTCGGGGCGTGGCCGGCTGCGCGGGCGCGGCCGCCGGCTCCGTGGTATTGATCGGCTTCAGCTCGACACTCTCGGCCTTGGTGCCCTCGGGGGGCTGATTGGTGAACACCGTGTTGCCGTTGGCATCGGTGTACTTGTAGATCTGTGCGCTGACCGGCAGGGCCAGTATCAGCAACAGGCAAGCGAGCGTGCGGCGCATGGGGCCGGTCTCCGATCTGGATGATGTGAGTAGCCTTGCACCGCGGCGGCGCGCTGGCAAGCGTGCGACGCCAAGGATTTGCACTGCGCCCATGAAATGGCAGGCATAAAAAAACCTCCCCGGCAGAGCTGGGGAGGTTTCTGTCACGCCGCTATGTGCAGCGAGGCTGGTTTAGACGCTGTAGTACAGGTCGTATTCCAGCGGGTGCACGAAAGTGCGCACCTTGATTTCTTCTTCCGATTTCAGCTCGATGTAGGCATCGATGAAGTCGTCGGAGAACACGCCGCCCTTGGTCAGGAATGCGCGGCCCTTGTCCAGCTCTTCCAGGGCTTCTTTCAGGCTGCCGCAAACCTGCGGGATCAGCTTGCCTTCTTCCGGCGGCAGGTCGTACAGGTTCTTGTCCGCAGCGTCGCCAGGGTGGATCTTGTTCTGGATGCCGTCCAGGCCGGCCATCAGCAGTGCTGCGAAGGCCAGGTAGGGGTTGGCAGCCGGATCCGGGAAGCGCGCTTCGATGCGGCGGGCTTTCGGGCTGGAAACGTATGGGATACGGATCGAGGCGGAACGGTTGCGAGCCGAGTAGGCCAGCATGACCGGCGCTTCGAAGCCTGGAACCAGACGCTTGTAGGAGTTGGTCGACGGGTTGGTGAAGCCGTTCAGGGCCTTACCGTGCTTGATGATGCCGCCGATGAAGTACAGCGCGGTTTCCGACAGGCCGGCATAGCCTTCACCGGCGAAGGTGTTCTTGCCGTCTTTGGAGACCGAGATGTGTACGTGCATGCCCGAACCGTTGTCGCCATACAGCGGCTTCGGCATGAAGGTAGCGGTTTTGCCGTAGGCATCGGCCACGTTGTGCACGCAGTACTTCAGGGTCTGGGTTTCGTCGGCCTTGGCCACCAGGGTGTTGAACTTCACGCCGATTTCGTTCTGACCGGCAGTCGCCACTTCGTGGTGGTGAACTTCGATGACCAGGCCCATTTCTTCCATGGCATTACACATGGCAGTACGGATTTCGTGGTCGTGGTCGCACGGCGGAACCGGGAAGTAACCACCTTTGACGGCTGGGCGGTGGCCCTTGTTGCCGCCTTCGATGTCGGCGTCGGTGTTCCAGGAGCCTTGTTCGGAGTAGATCTTGAACATGGAGCCGGAGATGTCGGACTTGAACTTCACTTCGTCGAAGATGAAGAACTCTGGCTCCGGGCCTACGAATACGGTGTCACCGATACCGGTGGTTTTCAGGTATTCCTCGGCGCGACGAGCGATGGAGCGCGGGTCACGATCGTAGCCTTGCATGGTGCTCGGCTCGATGATGTCGCAGACCAGGATCAGGGTCGGCTCTTCGGTGAACGGGTCGAGAACGGCAGTGCTGTCATCCGGCAGCAGGATCATGTCGGAGGCTTCGATGCCTTTCCAGCCATGGATGGAGGAACCGTCGAACATCTTGCCGACTTCGAAGAATTCGTCGTCCAGGGCATCACGGGCCGGCATGGTCACGTGGTGCTGCTTGCCCTTGGTGTCGGTGAAGCGCAGGTCAACCCACTTCACGTCGTGTTCTTTGATCAGTTGAACAGCCTTAGACATGTTGTCCTCCAGGTGGATAGGGTCTTCTATTGACCCTTCTTTGAGTTCGTGACGCCGGGCAAGATGGTCTGCCAAGACACCCTGCCTCACAAGGGAGCAATTTGCATGCCAGTGCCCCGTGATGGGCTCATGCCCTGAAAACCAGCGCTGGCGCGGGTATCCTCTCATCAACGTGCATTGGCGTGGCTCCTTATTGGTGCGAATATTTAACATCGTGCTCGATATTGGTGCGATGTCGGAATGTTTGAGGATTTTTGGTCAAAGCTTGAGCAATTTCCGCTATAATCCGCGCCCCTGTTTTTCAGGCCCTGGTGCCCGACATTTGCTCCCATGAAACTGATCGTCAAAGTCTTTCCGGAAATCACCATCAAGAGCCCGCCGGTTCGCAAGAACTTCATCCGGCAGTTGGCCAAGAACATCCGTGCAGTCACGCGTGATCTCGATCCGCAACTGCAGGTGACCGGTGTCTGGGACAATCTGGAAGTGAAGACCGAGGTCACCGAGGCCAGGCTTCTGCACGAGCTCGTGGAGCGCCTGAGCTGCGTGCCGGGCATCGTGCATTTTCTGCAGATCGACGAATACCCGCTGGGCGACTTCGACGATATCGTCGAAAAGTGCAAGCTTCATTACGGCGACCTTCTGCCGGGCAAGATCTTTTCGGTGCGCTGCAAGCGCGGTGGCCGGCATTCTTTCTCCTCCATCGATGTCGAGCGTCATGTCGGCAGCCAGTTGCGCCAGCAATGCGGCGCTGCAGGTATCGACCTGAAGAAGCCCGAGATCGAGGTGCGCATCGAGATCCGCGATCAGCGCCTGTTCGTCATTCATCACCAGCATCCGGGCATGGGCGGTTATCCGCTGGGCTCGCTGGAGCAGACTCTGGTGCTGATGTCCGGTGGTTTCGACTCTACCGTCGCCGCTTACCAGATCATGCGCCGCGGCCTGATGACCCATTTCTGTTTCTTCAATCTCGGTGGTCGTGCCCACGAACTGGGCGTGATGGAAGTCGCCCACTATCTGTGGCAGAAGTACGGTCGCTCGCAACGCGTGCTGTTCATCAGCGTGCCGTTCGAGGAAGTGCTCGGCGAGATTCTCGGCAAGGTCGACAACAGCTACATGGGCGTGACCCTCAAGCGTATGATGCTGCGCGTCGCCAGCCGTCTGGCCGATCGCCTGCAGATCGATGCGCTGGTCACCGGTGAAGCGATCAGCCAGGTATCAAGCCAGACCCTGCCGAACCTCTCGGTGATCGATTCGGTCACCGACAAGCTGGTACTGCGCCCGCTGATCACCAGCCATAAACAGGACATCATCGATACCGCCGAGGCTATCGGCACCGCCGAGTTCGCCCGGCACATGCCAGAATACTGCGGCGTGATTTCGGTGAACCCGACCACCAAAGCCAAGCCCAATCGCGTCGTTTATGAAGAAGAGCAGTTCGACATGGCCGTGCTCGAGCGCGCGCTCGAGCGGGCACGCCTGATCGCCATCGATCGGGTGATCGAAGAGCTGGGCCAGGACGTGCAGGTCGAGGAAGTCGCCGAGGCGTTGCCGGGCCACGTGGTGATCGATATTCGTCACCCCGATCAGGTCGAGGACGAGCCGCTCGAGCTCGCCGGTATCGACCTGCAGGCCATGCCGTTCTATGCCATCAACAACCGTTTCAAGGAACTGGACGCTAGCCGCCAGTACCTCCTGTATTGCGACCGAGGGGTGATGAGTCGCCTGCATGCCCACCACCTGCTGAGCGAGGGACATGCCAATGTGCGCGTTTATCGTCCGGCATAAGACGCCCGGGCTCAATGGCGGCAGCATCCGCCATCGCCCTCCCGACCCGATTGGCGACGAGTTTGTCGCCACACATCGTTAACAGACTGCCTTTATCCTTAATCCCGATTTTTCGCGTTGGGCCGCTGAATGCAACTGCTGGGTAGCCCGACCCAACCTACGAGACCACTACTGTGATCGAGAATCTACGCAACATCGCCATCATCGCCCACGTTGACCATGGTAAGACCACCCTGGTTGACGCCCTGCTGCGTCAGTCCGGCACCCTGGAGCGCAGCGAGCTCAACGACGAGCGCGTGATGGACAGCAACGACCAGGAGAAAGAGCGCGGCATTACCATTCTGGCCAAGAACACCGCCATCAAGTGGAACAACTACCGCATCAACATCGTCGACACCCCCGGCCACGCCGACTTCGGCGGTGAAGTAGAGCGCGTGATGTCGATGGTCGACTCCGTGCTGCTGGTCGTTGACGCCCAGGACGGCCCGATGCCGCAAACCCGTTTCGTGACCAAGAAGGCCTTCGAAGCCGGCCTGCGTCCGATCGTGGTGATCAACAAGATCGACCGTCCGGGCGCGCGTCCGGATTGGGTCATGGACCAGATCTTCGACCTGTTCGACAACCTCGGTGCCACCGAAGAACAGCTGGACTTCCAGGTTGTCTACGCCTCGGCCCTGAACGGCATCGCCGGTCTGGATCACACCGACATGGCTGAAGACCTGGCCCCGCTGTACCAGGCCATCGTCGACCACGTTCCCGCGCCGAACGTCGACATCGACGGTCCGTTCCAGATGCAGATCTCGGCACTGGACTACAACAGCTTCCTGGGCATCATCGGTGTTGGCCGTATCGCCCGTGGTCGCGTCAAGCCGAACACTCCGGTTACCGCCATCGACGTCAACGGCAAGAAGCGTAACGGCCGTATCCTCAAGCTGATGGGCCACCACGGTCTGCACCGTGTGGACGTCGAAGAGGCCACCGCCGGCGACATCGTCTGCGTCAGCGGCATGGACGAGCTGTTCATCTCCGACACCCTGTGCGACCAGAACAACGTCGAAGCGATGACCCCGCTGACCGTCGACGAGCCGACCGTATCCATGACCTTCCAGGTCAACGATTCGCCGTTCTGCGGCAAGGAAGGCAAGTTCGTCACCAGCCGTAACATCAAGGAGCGCCTGGACAAGGAGCTGCTGTACAACGTTGCCCTGCGCGTTGAAGAAGGCGACTCGGCCGACAAATTCAAGGTCTCCGGCCGTGGTGAACTGCACCTGTCGGTACTGATCGAGAACATGCGCCGCGAAGGCTTCGAAATGGGCGTTGGTCGTCCGGAAGTGATCATCCGTGAAGTCGACGGTGCCAAGCACGAGCCGTACGAAAACGTCACCATCGACATCCCGGAAGAATCCCAGGGCAAGGTCATGGAAGAAATGGGTCTGCGTAAAGGCGACCTGAGCAACATGGTGCCGGATGGCAAAGGTCGCGTACGTCTGGAATACAACATCCCGGCGCGTGGTCTGATCGGCTTCCGTAACGCCTTCCTGACCCTGACCAACGGTGCAGGCATCCTGACCTCGATCTTCGACCGTTACGACGTGATGAAGTCGGGCCACATGTCCGGCCGTCAGAACGGCGTACTGGTGTCGATCGATACCGGCAAGGCGCTGACCTACTCCCTGGAAACCCTGCAGGCGCGCGGCAAGCTGTTCGTCGAGCACGGCCAGGAGATCTACAACGGTCAGATCATCGGTCTGAACAGCCGCGACAACGACCTGGGCGTCAACCCAACCAAAGGCAAGAAGCTCGACAACATGCGTGCTTCGGGTAAGGACGAAACCATCGCTCTGGTTCCGCCGGTCCGCTTCACTCTGGAGCAGGCTCTGGAATTCATCCAGGACGACGAGCTGTGCGAAGTGACGCCGAAGTCGATCCGTCTTCGCAAGAAGATCCTCGACGAAGGCGAGCGTACCCGCGCTGCCAAGAAAGCCAAGAACTGATCCGGTTCTAGCTGACTAGAGAGCCCCCGCCGGCGTGAGCCTGCGGGGGCTTTTTTGTGGGCGGTGATCGCGCTGGAAACGGCAGGCGCACCCGGAAATCTTGCCCGCTGCCATGACAAGTCACCTTTCACGTTGTCAGTATCGGTGCGAAAAATTGCCGGGTTTTGCCGTTCCATTGCCGTCGTCCACAATTGTGAGCGACGCCATCATCTGAACGTGTGAAGCCCATATACTGCGGGGTCTGTCAGGCCTGCGCCCGGCATGGATGGTTTTCTCTTCAAGGATGCGAGTGCATGCAGTGGATTTTCATGCTGGTCGGACTGGTGCTCGGCGCGCTGTTGCTGGGCGCGACGAATGGCGAAGCGATGGCCGGGGCGGCGCTGGGTGCCCTGCTTGGGCTGGCGGCAGGGCAGGCGCTCGCGCTGCATGCGCTGAAGCTTCAGCATGAGGCGCTGCGTAAATCTCTGGCGGAGCTGATTGCCCGCTTCAACCATGGCACCGGCGACCTGCACGAGCGCCTCCTGCGCCTGGAGCAGGGCGCTGCGCAGCCGCGCACCGATACGCTGCCCGAACAGCCCGACGTAGCGCCAGTCCGGACTCCTGTGGAGTCTGCCGCTGCGGCGCCTGTCGCGCCGACCGTCGAGCGTGAGTGGGAACTCGACCTGGTACTGCATGCTGCCAAGCCGGCTGCACCACCTGCACAGGTGAGCCCGCAGCCCACCTTGGAGCTACTTGTCGCGACGCCTCTACCGGCTGCCGGGCAGGGCGCCGAGCCGCCGGCGCCGACCTGGCTCGAACGTGGCATCACTGCGGCGCGAGACTGGCTGCTCGGCGGCAACACCGTATTGCGCGTGGGGCTGGTGCTGCTGTTCCTGGGCCTGGCTTTCCTGCTGCGCTACGCCTCGGAGCGGGTGGTGGTGGCCATCGAGTTGCGCTACGCAGCAGTGGCGCTGGCGGCGATCGCGCTGCTGGCACTGGGCTGGTGGTTGCGTCAGCGGCGACCTGCCTATGCCTTGCTGATGCAGGGCGGGGGGATCGCCGTGTTGTACCTGACGGTATTCGCGGCCATGCGTTTGCATCCTCTGCTTTCCCCGCAGGTGGCCATGGTGCTGCTGGTGGTGGTGACCCTCTGCTCGGCCGTGCTGGCCATCCTGCAGGACGCCCGTGGCCTGGCCGCGGCGGCGGCGCTGGGCGGTTTCGCCGCACCGATCCTGGCCTCCAGTGGTGGTGGTAGTCACGTCGCCCTGTTCAGCTATTTCGCCCTGCTCAACGCCGGGATCTTCGCCATCGCCTGGTTCAAGGCCTGGCGCGAGCTCAATCTGATCGGTTTCGTCGGCACCTTCGGTATCGGCCTGGCCTGGGGCCTGCGCTCCTACACCACGGACCTGTGGCCCAGCACCCAGGCGTTCCTGCTGCTGTTCTTCCTGATGTACGTCGCCATCGGCCTGCTGTTCGCCCGGCGGTGCCTGCTCGAGGCACCGACCGAGCCGGAAAACGACTCCCGCGAGGCGCTGCTCAAGTGGTCGGCGTGTCAGGCCGGTTACGTCGATGGCAGCGTGCTGTTCGGTACGCCGCTGGTGGGCTTCGGTCTGCAATACGCGGTGGTTCAGCACCTGCCTTTCGGTCCTGCTTTCAGCGCCCTGGCCATGGGCCTGCTGTACATGCTGCTGGCCCGGGTACTGGTTGCGCGTGCGCCAGGGCGTGCCGTGCTGTTGATGGAAACCTGCCTGGCGCTGGGCGTGATCTTCGCCACCCTGGCCATTCCACTGGGTCTGGATGCGCGCTGGACGTCCGCGGCCTGGGCGGTCGAGGGCGCTGGCCTGTACTGGCTGGCAGTGCGTCAGCAACGGCTGTTCGCGCGTCTGTTCGCCCTGCTGCTGCAGGTGGGCGCTGCAGTGGCGTACCTGTGGGGCCTGCGCTTCGGCGATGAGACCTTGCTCGAAGGCTCGGCACTTGGCGCGCTGATGCTCGGTGTGGCCCTGCTGTTCAGCTTCCTGCAGGTGCGTGGTGCAGGCGATCGGCTGGCGGATCGCGAGCGTCAGCTGCAACCGGTGCTGGCCTGCGTCGGTCTGGCATTTCTCTACCTGATGGGGCCTCTGTGCTTCGGCCCCTACGGCACTGCCGCCGCCTGGGCCGTGGCGGGCGTGGCGACGCTGCTCGCCGGGCTGTATCTGGGGGCGCGCAGCGTGCTGATCAGTGCCTTCGTCGTGCAGGTGCTTGGTGGGATTGTCTACCTGACCTTCAGTGACGGCCTCGGTCAGAGCGTGGTCGCCGAGGCCCTGCGACCGCTGCCCCATTTGACGTTCTGGGCGCCTGCGCTGCTGGCCTTGGCGGGCCTGTTCTGCGCCTGGCGCCTGCACCTCGCGGCGCGTGTGATCCGCTCCGATCTTCTGCCGCTGGACTTGCAGGAGTTGTCGCACGTGGCGTTGCTCTGGTGCGCGGCCTGGTGGTTAATGGCAGCGCTGAGCGAAGTTTCGCGTTTCGTACCGGACGACCTGCAGGGGCACGGATTCCTGCTGGTTGCCGTGGTCAGCCTGGCCGTTACCGCCCTGTTCGCCGTGCGTCAGCGCTGGCCAGCACTGGCGGTGTTCAGCCTGGCGCTGGTGCCGTTGGGATTCGGTGTCGTGCTGCTCTCCTGGCACCTTGGCTATCACCCGTTGGCGGCGCTCGGCTGGCTTGCCTGGCCAGCGCTGTTCGCCCTGCATTTCCTGATGCTGCGCCGCGTTCAGGGGCTGGCTCCGGAGGCATTGATCCGGATCGGCCACGTGCTCGGTTGCTGGTTGTTGCTGGGCATACTGGCGCTGGAACTGCGCTTCCTGTTCTCTGCCCTGGCCGAACACTACAACGCCTGGCGCTGGCTGGGCTGGGTACTGGTGCCCTGTGCCTTCCTGATGCTGATGAGCCTGCGCCGCGCGTTGCCCTGGCCGGTAGCGGCTTATCCACAGGAGTACCGCAGCTATGCGGCCATACCGGTGGCAGTCCTTCTGCTGGGCTGGTACTGGCTGGTCAATCTGCTCAGTGACGGTTCTGCGGAACCGCTGCCCTACGTGCCGCTGCTCAACCCCCTGGAAATGGGCATGCTGTTCGTGCTCTTCGCCGTACAGCGTTGGGCCCGGGACGGGTTGGCCGCGTTGCCTGTCGACTCGCGGCAGATGCAATTGGCGGCCCAGGCGGTGATCGGCGCCTCGTTGTTCGCGCTGTTGACCATGATGGTCTGTCGCACCGCATTCCATTGGGGGCAGGTGCCGTTCCAGATGGATGCCTTGATCGATTCGCGCCTGGTGCAGGCCGGCCTGTCCATCGTCTGGACACTGATCGCCCTGAGCCTGACCATCTTCGGACACCTGCGCGCTCGTCGTGATCTGTGGATGACGGGAGCGGCGCTGATCGCGGTGGTGGTCGTGAAGCTGTTCTTCGTCGATCTGGGCAACAGCGGCAGCCTGGAGCGGATCATCTCCTTCATCGGCGTCGGCGTACTGTTGTTGGTGGTGGGCTATTTCGCCCCGCTGCCGCCCCGCCAGCAGCGTGCAGCGGAGGTGTCGGCATGAGCCTGCGTCGCGCAGTTGCGCTGCTCGCGCTGAGCCTGAGCCTGGCTGCAGTGGCCGCCGAGGTCAGAGAAACCCCCGGCGATTATGCCGTGACCGTGCCACTTACCCTGAGCGGAGAGGGGCCCTGGTATCGGGTGCAGTTGCCGATGGAGGCTCATTTCGCCGCCAGGTATGCCGACTTTCGCGACCTGCGCGTGTTCAATGGCGCAGGTGAGCGTCTGGCCTACAGCCTGATTCCCGGTGCGCAGCGCTTCGCCGAGAGCCAGCAGCGTGCCGATCTGCGCCTGTTTCCGCTGCATGGTCCGGCAGGGCGCCGCGACGCCGTGCCGACGTTGCGCGTGCAGCGTGGCGATGATGGCTCGATCATCGAGCTCAACGCGGGCGCCGAGTCCTCTGCCACTGCCGAGGTATTGCGAGGCTGGTTGCTGGATGCCAGTGCCACGGACTTTCCGCTGCAGCGCCTGCATCTGCAGTGGAGTGCCGAGAGCGAAGGTTTTCAGCGCTTCAGCATCGAGGCCAGCGATGATCTGGACCACTGGCGGCCACTGGGAGAGGGGCAGATCGCCCAGCTGAGTTTCAATGGCGAACGCATCGACAAGAGCGAAGTGGAATTGCCGCCCACCCGGGCGCGCTACCTGCGCCTGCTCTGGCTGGCGCCGGAGCAGGCGGTGAGCCTCGGCGCTGCCAGCGTCAGCGGCACGCGCAGCACTGCCGAACCGGCAACGCTGATCTGGTCCGCAGCGCTGCAAGGGCAGGCGGGTGAGCAGGGCGTTACCTGGACATTGCCGCTGGCCTTGCCCCTCGAGCGTCTGCGTATCGAGGTCGAGCAGGCCAACAGCCTGGCTCCAGTGTCGCTGCAGGGGCGCAGGGACAGCGCTGCGCCATGGACGCCGCTGGCCCGCTCGGTTCTTTACCGTTTGCCCATCGATGGTCACGAGGTGGTGCAGGATCAGGTCGAGTTGCCGCAATTGCCGGTCAGCCAGTTGCGCTTGCAGGTCGACAGCCGCGGCGGTGGCCTGGGGCAAAGCGAGCCGCGTCTGAGCGTGGCCATGCGCGCTACCGAGCTGCTGTTTCTGGCCCGTGGCAATCCACCCTATCAGTTGGCCCTTGGCCGGGTGGATGCCCAGGCCGGCAGCCTGCCGGTCACCACCCTGGTACCCGGTTTCGACTCGCAGCGCCTGGAGGGCATGGGCCAGGCCACCATCAGCGGCGCGATCGCGGACGTCGAGGTAGCGCCCGCAGCCGCCCCGGCGAAGCCAGGGGTCGACTGGAAGCGCATCGGCCTGTGGGCTGTGTTGCTGGTTGGCGTCGGCGTGCTGGTGCTCATGGCGTCCAGCCTGTTGCGCGCGCCCGCAAAGCGCTCCTGACCGGCATACCAGGAGCGCAAGGCAGGATGGCTTGCGCCCTGTGGGGCGCGGTGCTCAGGCTCGGGCTGGCGCGGCGTTCAGCAGCAGTTCATCAATCGCCTCTCCGACCTGCTCGAACAGCGTGCCGGCCTCGTCGTTCTCGTCGAGATCCTCGGCGCAGGCGACGATGACCAGAGCCCTTTCATCCTGCGGATTGGCGATGCCCATGTGGCACGCGCGGTGCTGCTGGGTGCCGGTTTTCTGTATGAAGGGCAGGTCCTCGTTCAGGCCAGCCTCCAGGCGGTAGGCGTCGTAACCACCCAGCCCCATGATGTCGTACAGCAGCGCCGAACTGTCGCCGTTCAGCAGGTCGCCTGTCGCCAGCTTGCCCAGCAACTGACCGTAGGCGACCAGGGTGGCGCTGTTCAGGCCGCTATCGTAGTAGCGGCTATAGGCTTCATCGAGGTCACTGATCTCGAGCTGATCGGTTTGCAGGTCTAGCACATTGGCTACCGCCTGGACGCGCTGGGGGCCTAACGGTGCCGCGGCGATTTCGACGATCTTGCGGTTTTCCAGTGAGCGGGCGTCCGGGTGCAGTTGTCCGTACAGTTCGTGGCGTACCCGCAGCAGCGTGGTGATCTGGCCGAAATCACCGCCCGACGCGTCGTTGATGCGACGGTTGAGCAGGTCCTCGCCGATCACCCGAATCAACATGTCCGCGGCGGTATTGTCGCTTTCCTGAAGCATTTCGCGGATCAGCTCGCGCACGCTGTAGCGGGCACCCGCATCCTCCCAGACCAGGCCGCCGGAACCATCCACGCGGTCACTTTCTTCCAGGGTTATCTGCTGGTCGAGCTGCAGGTTTCCCGCATCGACTTCCTGCAGCACGGCAATGGCTATCGCAGCCTTGGTGGCCGAAGCCAGGTACCAGGCGCGATCGGCATGGTAGTTCAGCTGGCTACCATCGGCAGGGCGTAACAGGTAGACGCCGAGCCGCCCGGGGGAGGCCTCGTCGAGCTCGCCGAGGCGCTGCTGCAGCGCGTCGAAGCGTTCGTCGTGTTGCGGGGCGGCCCACAGCCACAGGGAAACGGCCGCGCAACCGAGCAGAGCAGTACCAGCCAGCCATACCTTCACGGGAATATCCTCAATTGAGTGCGTCACGTTGCAGCACGCCGGACGCGGTCAGCGCTTCGCCAACCTGGCGCAAGCTGCGCTCGGCCTTGGCCAGGGAGGGTTCGCCTTGTACGCAGGCGACGATCAACACCGGTTGGGCCGAACCGCGAGCGGGCGTCTCGATCAACCCTGAATCGCAGATGCGCTCGCGCTGGGTGCCGGTCTTGTGAGCGAAACGGGCATCGTCCGGCAGGCCGGCGACGATGCGTTTGCTGCCGGTCTTCACCCGACCCATGACGCCGAGCAGGTACCTGGTTTGTTCGGCACCCAATGCCTGGCCGTCGGCCAATCGCTCGAGCAACTCGCCATAGGCGCTGAGCCGCGCGGCATTGAGGTTGCTGCGGTAGTAGTTGGCGTAGGCGGTACTCAGGCTGATGGGCGCCAGCTCCTTGCGTGGCACGCCGAGCAGCGACGCTAGCCTGTCCAGTCGCTCGCCATCCTTGCGGGCCTGGCGCAGGCGCAGCAGGTCGCGACCGCCAAGGTGCTCCGCTGAAGGGTGCAACTCGCGGTAGATATGCCGACGCACATCGCCCAGCGTGGTGATGGGCTCGAAGCCCTCGGACACCAGTTCGCCGACCAGTGCGTTCACCGCATCCAGGCCAGCCAGACGAATCAGGCGGTCGGTGGCGGTGTTGTCGCTGTAAATGATCATCTGCTCGAGCAGAAAGCCTACGCTCAGGCGTTCGCCTGGTCCGTACTGATTGGTGCTGCCGGCGCCGTCGACGAAGTCATCGGCGGCGAGTGCCAGGCGGCTGTCGAGGTTCCAGTCGCCACGTTCCACGCCCCTCAGCACGGCAATGGCCACCGGCACCTTGATGCCCGAGGCCATGTACCAGAGTTCTTCGGCATGCAGCGTCACGGCGAGGTTGCTGTGCAGATCCTTCACGTAAACGCCGAGTTCGCCGTCCTGCTTGGCCGCCACCGTCTGCAAGCGCTCCAGTAGCGGCTCTTGCCAGCCGGGTCGCTGGCCGTCGGCCGACGCAGGGCTGGTCAGCAGGGCAAGGGTGACGAGCGCGGGATATAGGAGTGGGCGGTGGTGCATGCGAATCCTCCGGGTGGCGGTGCGAGCCGGCTGTGGAGGATTCGAGGCGCCAGTGCGCCGGGGTGTTCAAGCAGGCGGGTAACCGGAAGTTGCAGGCCTACTTCGGTCGCCACGCGCAGTAGCCCGGGCGCGGGCCGATCTTCGGGTGATTGCGGCAGGTATCCGGACGGCGTTCGTAGATGGTGCACAGCCGGCTCTTGCGGTCCAGGTAGTAGCAATCGTTGTTGCTCATGCGCGTCAGGGTGAAGATCCCGGTCTTCTGGCTGAAACGCTCGACCAGACCGTCCTTCTGCAGGCGCTTGGCGATGTTCTTCGGCGGATCGCCGCGCTCGAATTCGTCGACCACGCCAATGCGGATCAGGTCGGCGATGCGTACCTCGACCGGCAACTGACAGCAGCTGGAAATGCAGCTGTGGCACATGTCGGCGGTATAGCGCGCCCAGGTATCGAGGCGGTCTATTTCCGCAGCGGCGATCAGATTGCTTTTCATCTCGGGAGGTTTCGCGTGGTTGGCGGCGCGCGATAATAACGATGTTGGCGAATTTGTGAACAGGCATCCGCCGGCTGGTGAGTCCATGCGCACATTTTCAGGTGGGCAAGGCGATAAAAACCTCCTGAAAAGCAGGTGATTTGCAGTATCTTAGCGCGCGCGTTCCGCCGTACCGATCTGCCGCCCCAGAGGCTCGCCTTTCGGATCGGCGGCGCGGCGTCAGGCCCTGTGCGCTGGCCTCTATCCCGAGCCGTGTTGGAATGGAAACGTCTTCCTTGCTTGCCCCCCTATCGCGCCGCCCAGGCCCTTCGTTTCGAATCGTCGTTCGCCCCTGCGTGGCAGGCGGGGGCAAGGCATGAACGCCTGTATCAAGTCCGCCTGGCAATTCGACGCTGCCGTGCTGCTCACGCTGGTGGTCTGTATCGGCGGTGTGCTGCTCGCCCGCTGGGTGATCCATCAACGGGATTTCCCAGGCCGCGACACGTTCATCCTGATGCACCTGGCGAGCATGTGGTGGATGGCCATGGCTGGCCTCGAGGTCGCTGCAGCGGCGTCCGATTGCAAACTGTTCTGGGCCACCATGTCCTGGCCGGGGATCGTCTCGGTGCCAACCTTCTGGGCGGTATTTCTCTGGCAGTACGTGAGCAGCGTGCGCAAGCCGCTGCCTCGGCGCTCGGTGCTTGGTCTGATCGTCGCGCCGGTGCTGATCTGGTTGGTGGTGCTCAGCAACCCGTGGCACGGCCTCTTCTATGGCGCTGAAACCGGGCCGATATCTGCCGAACCGGGCGCGCCGATTCGTTATCAGCATGGCCCGCTGTTCTATGCCACGGCGGTGTACGTCTACTTGTTCATGAGCTTCAGCCTTGGCGTGGTGCTGCGCGCGGCGCTCACCAGCCATGGCGTGCACAGGCGCCACTACCTGGCCTTCGTGCTGGTTACCGCAGTGCCCTGGTCGGCGAACATCGCCTACGTGGGCTTTGGCCTGGTGGTGTTCGGCGTCGATCCCACGCCATTCAGTTTCGTCTTCACGCTGGTGGCGTTCTCCTGGTTGATTCTCGGCGTGCGCCTGTTCGATCTGCTGCCAGTGGCGCGGCACCTGCTACTGGAGGCGCTGCCCGACCCGGTGCTGGTGGTCGATACCCAGTGGCGGGTGCTTGAGGCGAACCAGGCCGCCCTGAAGCTGGGTGGCTTCGACCCCGATTGGCAGGGCCGTAGGCTGCAGGAATGGCCCGTGTTCGGCAGTGAGCTGCAGGCTCTGCTGCTGGAGCAGGACACCCAGCAGGATCAACTGCTCATGCTCACCAGCTCCGAGCGCTATTTCGAGGTGCGCATGCGCGCGATCGAGCGGCTCACTCGCCAGGGCACCCTGGTGCTGGGGCAGATGCTCTATTTGCGTGACGTCACCCAGCGCCAGCTCAGCAAGCTGAGCCTGGCCGAGGCGCTGGCGCTCAGCGAGGAGCGCCTGCGTACCATCACCAGCCTGCACGAGCAGTTGCGTGAGCAGGCGCTCTGCGACCCGCTGACCGGCCTCTACAACCGACGCTATCTGGATGAGCTGTTCGGCCGCGAGCTGGCCCGCGTCAGACGCGAAAACGGTCCCTTGTCGCTGGCGCTGATCGATCTGGATCACTTCAAGCAGCTCAACGACGAGCACGGCCATCTCGACGGCGACGATGTGCTCAAGAGCGTGGCGCAGCATCTGCTGGTGAACTTGCGCAGTTCCGATACGGTCTTTCGTATCGGCGGCGAAGAGTTCCTGCTGATTCTCCCCGGTGCCGATGCGCTCGAAGCGAGCAAACGCCTCGAAGCCATCTGCCAGGGGCTGGCACAAAAGCCGATCGAAACCCGTAGTGGCGTGCGTCAGGTAACCCTGTCGGCCGGTCTTGCGCTGTGGCCCGATCAGGGCCTGGTGCTCGACGATTTGCTGCGGGCCGCCGATGCCGCCCTGTACGAAGCCAAACGTGGTGGGCGTAACCGTGTATGCAGCCTGCTGCCGCGCGCCGTGTCGCCAGCTGCTGAGGCGCCCGTTCCTGGAAAGGGTTAAACTCCTTCCGATTACCTTCCATCTCGGAGTCCTTCATGTCCCGCGTTACCCTCAGTCGCTACCTCATCGAGCAGACCCGTAGTCAAAATACCCCGGCCGATCTGCGCTTCCTGATCGAAGTAGTGGCGCGTGCGTGCAAGGAAATCAGCCATGCGGTCTCCAAGGGCGCCCTCGGCGGCGTGCTCGGCAGCATGGGCACCGAAAACGTACAGGGCGAAGTGCAGAAGAAGCTCGACGTGATCTCCAACGACATTCTGCTCGAAGCCAACGAGTGGGGCGGCCACCTGGCCGGCATGGCTTCCGAGGAAATGGACAACGCCTATCAGATCCCCGGCAAGTACCCGAAAGGTGCCTACCTGCTGGTGTTCGACCCGCTGGATGGTTCATCGAACATCGACGTCAACGTGTCGGTCGGCACCATCTTCTCGGTACTGCGTTGCCCGAACGAATACCTGAGCCAGAACGAAAGCCTCGACGAAAAGGCCTTCCACCAGCCGGGCACTCAGCAGGTCGCTGCCGGTTACGCCATCTATGGCCCGCAGACCATGCTGATCCTGACCCTGGGCAACGGCGTGAAAGGCTTCACCCTGGATCGCGAACTGGGCAGCTTCGTGCTCACCCACGACAACATCAGCGTGCCGGAAACCACTGCCGAATTCGCCATCAACATGTCCAACCAGCGTCACTGGGAAGCCCCGGTACAGCGTTATGTGGACGAACTGCTGGCTGGCAAGGAAGGCCCGCTGAACAAGAACTACAACATGCGCTGGATCGCCTCGATGGTTGCCGACGTGCACCGCATCCTGACCCGCGGCGGCCTGTTCATGTACCCGCGCGATGACCGCGAGCCTGGCAAGGCCGGCAAGCTGCGCCTGATGTACGAAGCCAACCCGATGTCCTTCATCATCGAACAGGCCGGTGGTGCCTCCACCGATGGCGTACAACGCATCCTCGACATCCAGCCGACGTCCCTGCACCAGCGGGTGCCGGTCTTCCTGGGTTCCAAGGAAGAAGTCGAGCGCGTCACCGGCTACCACAAGGGCTGATCGATGCAGATGCAGCCCTGGGAGTCCTTGCTGGACTGGTGGTTCGGCTCTTCCACTTCGGCTGTGGAAGCTGCCGCCGCACGCGACGGGCTGTGGTTCGGCAAGCGTGACGAGCAGGATGCCGAGGCGCGTGAGCGCTTTGGCGCCTTGGTCGAACAGGCGCTCGCTGGCGGGCTGCAGGAGTGGTCGGCCGATCCTCGCGGTTGGCTGGCCAAGGTACTGTTGCTCGACCAGCTGCCACGCATGATCTATCGCGACACGCCTCTGGCCTTTGCCGGCGATGCGCTGGCGCAACCGCTGGTCGAAGAAGGCGTCACCCTCGGCTGGGATCGGCAGTTGCCGGCGATCCAGCGGGTATTCATCTACCTGGTGTTCGAACATGCCGAAAGCGTTCCTCAGCAGCTGCGCGCCATGCAACTGTTCGGCGAACTGAGCGAGTCTGCAGCGGACGCCGAGCGTGAGCTGTTCGCCGGCTTTCTCGACTACGCTGAACGGCATCTGCGCATCATCGAGCGCTTCGGGCGCTTCCCCCATCGCAACGAAACCCTCGGGCGCAGCAGTACCGATGCCGAGTTGCGCTTTCTGCTGGAACCGGGCTCGAGCTTCTGACGTCGAACCGGCATGTGACAACTGGACTACTGGAGTTACCCCTCATGCGCTTGCGTTCTCTCGTGCTGCTGGCGACCTGCGTCGTTCTGGCGGCCTGCGGCAAGGTCAATCAGGACAATTACGCCAAACTCTACTCGGGCATGACCAAGGCAGAAGTCGAAGACCTGCTCGGTACCGCCACGGAGTGTTCCGGCGCGCTCGGCATGTCCAGCTGCACCTGGGGCGACCAGGTGAGCTTCATCAGCGTTCAGTACGCCGGTGACAAGGTGATGATGTTCTCTGCCAAAGGGTTGAAGTGATGAACAAGCTTGCGATGAGTTGCCTGGCGCTGGGCGCCGCATTGTTGGTCGGCTGTGCCAATTCCGGCACTGGCGTGGCGCCACCGAAAACCGTCGAGTCGGTCGATCTCGAGCGTTATCAGGGCACCTGGTACGAGGTGGCGCGCCTGCCGATGTTCTTCCAGCGCAATTGCGTGGAGTCCGAAGCGCGCTACGGCCTGCAGGATGATGGCAGCGTGTCGGTGACCAACCGTTGCCGCAATGCCGATGGTGAGTGGCAGCAGGTCGAAGGTCGCGCCGTACCTCAGGTCGAGGGCAAGACCGACAAGCTCTGGGTCACCTTCGACAACTGGTTCAGCCGTCTGCTGCCGGGCGTGAGCAAGGGCGAGTATTGGGTGCTGGATCTGGATGACGAGTACCAGACCGCGCTGGTCGGCCATCCGAACCGCAAGTACCTGTGGCTGCTCTCGCGCACCCCGAAAATCTCCGATGAAGTTCGCGATGAAATCCTTTCGGTGGCCCGCGCCCAGGGGTACGACACCGACGAGCTGATCTGGCGCGAAGGTGCCAAACCGGCACGTTGAGAGGTCGTTCATCCGCAGAGGGTGGGCCGCGGCGATGTGTATCGAGCGATCCCACCAGATCGATCACGCCTTGACCCACCCTGCGCCGGCGGCGCGACGCATCAATCGGTCGTGCGCCGTCACTGCAGGGTGGGTGAAGCGGCGCCGTGCATTGGCCTGTCAGGCCGCGCAGTTGTAGAGCGTTGCCTCGCCCTCCAAACGATCTCGGCTTATATGCCGACGACGCCTCAATCCCATTCCAGCCGTGCCAGCTTCCATTCTCCATCGTCCTGCCACCATTCGAGCTTCACGCTGAAATGCCGTGCGCTGTCGGGAATCAGGCCCTCGGCGCCGGTCAGTGCCACCTGCGCGTCGGTGTAGCCCTTGTCGCGGTAGGTAGCGTCGACTCGGCTGTCCTTGCCCAGGGCGATTACCTTGACGTTGTTATGGCGCAGGAACAGCAGCGTCATGGTGCGTTTTGCCCAGTCGCGATCATTGACCTGCTGGGCGAGAAACTCGCCGTGCAGTTGATCGAGTACGGCAGCGGTCTTCTTCGCCTGCAGATTGTCCTGCAACTGCTGCACGGCCGCCTCGAGCGCTGCCTGCGGGTCATCGTCCTCGCGGCACCCCGCCAACAGGATGGCGAACAGCAGGGGCAGGGCAAATTTCCGGATCGACATGCTGAATTCCTTTTTCATGGTTATGATGCCCGGACGAGCGCAACAGCCCATTCGACGTGCGGGCGGCCCGAGCCTATCTCAAATCTTCCTCAGGAGCGCACCATGCAGACGCTGTATCCGGAGATCAAACCGTACGCCCGTCACGAGTTGGCGGTAGACGCCCCGCACGTTCTCTATGTCGATGAGAGCGGCTCGGCGGATGGTCTGCCGGTGCTGTTCGTGCATGGCGGCCCTGGCGCCGGTTGCGATGCGGCGAGCCGCTGCTACTTCGATCCCAACCTGTATCGCATCGTCACCTTCGATCAGCGCGGCTGTGGCCGCTCGACGCCCCACGCCAGCCTGGAAAACAACACCACCTGGGATCTGGTGGCCGACATGGAGCGTATCCGTGAGCACCTGGGCATCGACAAATGGGTGCTGTTCGGCGGTTCCTGGGGCTCGACCCTGTCGCTGGCCTATGCCCAGACCCACCCGGACCGCGTACACGCGCTGATCCTGCGGGGCATCTTCCTGTGCCGGCCGCAAGAGTTCAAATGGTTCTACCAGGAGGGCGCCAGCCGGCTGTTCCCCGATTACTGGCAGGATTACCTGGCGCCGATTCCAGCCGAAGAGCAGGGCGACCTCATGCAGGCGTTCTACAAACGCCTGACCGGCGCCGACCAGATCGCGCAGATGCACGCGGCCAAGGCCTGGTCGTGCTGGGAAGGGCGCACCGCCACGCTGCGGCCCAACCCGCAGGTGGTCGACCGTTTCGCCGAAAGCCTGCGTGCGCTGTCGATCGCACGGATCGAATGCCACTATTTCGTCAACGATGCCTTCCTCGAACCCAACCAGTTGCTGCGCGACATGCCGAAGATCGCCCACCTGCCGGGCATCATCGTGCATGGCCGTTATGACGTGATCTGCCCCCTGGACAACGCCTGGGCGCTGCACCAGGCGTGGCCCAACAGCGAGCTGCAGATCATCCGCGAGGCAGGCCATGCCGCTGCCGAGCCGGGCATCGCCGATGCACTGGTGCGCGCCGCCGACGAAATCGCTCATCGCCTGCTCGACCTGGCACCGGACGAAGCGTGAAGGCGCTGCTGCAGCGCGTCGTCAGCGCCAGGGTCGACGTCGCCGGAGACACCGTCGGTGCCATCGATCAGGGCCTGCTGGTGCTGGTTGGCGTCGAGCCGCAGGACAGCGAGGCCAGTTGCGCCAAGCTGCTGCACAAGTTGCTCAACTACCGGGTGTTCAGCGACGAAGCGGGCAAGATGAACCTGTCGCTCAAGGATGTCGGTGGCGGTCTGCTGCTGGTGTCACAGTTCACCCTGGCTGCCGATACCCGCAGCGGACTGCGCCCGGGCTTTTCCACCGCCGCGCCACCTGCCCAGGGTGAGGCGCTGTTCGCTCATCTGCTCGAGCAGGCCCGCGCGCAGCATCCTCAGGTCGCCAGCGGGCGTTTCGGCGCGGACATGCAGGTGCATCTGATCAACGATGGGCCAGTGACCTTTCTGCTGGAAACCTGACGCCTGGCCTGCTTCTTGCTCTCCCGTACGCCTCTGGCTGGTACTGTTTGTCGCTGATCAGGCGTTGATATCTCGCTATCTGCTTCGATCACGGTTAGCATGCCGCGCCGCCTTTCCGCCCATGGCCTATCACCTGCACCTGCACCAGCACGGTGCGTGATGCTATTCGGGCGCTCATGACTGTCTGCCCCTCAGGAGCAAGAATGAAAAAGCTTGTCGCCTCACTGTTGTTATCCGTCTGCGCCTTCACCGGCCTCGCCCAGGCTGGCGTCATCGATGACGCGGTCAAGCGCGGAACCCTGCGCGTCGGTATGGACCCGACCTACATGCCCTTCGAAATGACCAACAAGCGTGGCGAGATCATCGGCTTCGAAGTCGACCTGCTCAAGGCCATGACCAAGGCCATGGGCGTCAAGCTTGAGCTGGTGTCGACCTCCTATGACGGCATCATCCCGGCACTGCTGACCGACAAGTTCGACATGATCGGCTCGGGCATGACCCTGACTCAGGAGCGCAACCTGCGCATCAACTTCTCCGAGCCCTTCATCGTGGTCGGTCAGACCCTGCTGATTCGCAAGGAGCTGGCAGACAAGGTCAAGAGCTACAAGGACCTGAACAGCGCCGACTACCGCATCACCTCGAAGATCGGTACCACCGGTGAGATGGTCGCCAAGAAGCTGATCGCCCAGGCCAAGTACAGCGGTTTCGACAACGAGCAGGAAGCGGTGATGGACGTGGTCAACGGCAAGGCCGATGCCTTCATCTACGACGCGCCGTACAACGTCGTCGCGGTGAACAAGGCCGGCGCTGGCAAGCTGGTGTTCCTCGACGAGCCCTTCACCTTCGAGCCTCTGGCCTTCGGCCTGAAGAAGGGTGACTACGACAGCATCAACTGGATCAACAACTGGCTGCACCAGATCCGCGAAGACGGCACCTACGATCGTATCCATGCCAAGTGGTTCAAGAGCACCAACTGGCTCAAGGATATGGAATAGGGCCTACCGCTCTGCTCCGCTGTACCCAGCGCGCGGCTCGTCCGCGCGCTGTCATGTTTGCAACTCAATGGGTAGACACTCGCCGTGGCTAAACAGAAGAAAGCCCAGTGGCCCTGGCACCTGCTGACCGGTCTGATCCTGGTCGTGGGCGCCGTGCTTATCTGGTATTCCACCTCGCTGATTTCCTATGAGTGGCGCTGGAATCGCGTTCCCCAGTACTTCGCCTATCACGCTGAAGAGGCGCAACGGGCGGCTGACTACAGCCGCGTCGAGAGCGTCAGCCGGCAGGGTGACGAGGCACTGGTCACGCTGCTTGGCGAAAGCGGTGAGCAGCAGCAACTGAGCGTGGCAAGCGACAGCCTGCAGTTCAGTGAAGGTGACGATGTCGCCGAGGGCGATGTCATCGGCGTCAATCGTCACTGGGCCGCCGGCCCCTTGCTCTGGGGCCTCTGGACGACGCTGTGGATATCCGTGGCGGCGGGCGTGTTTGGCCTGTTGATCGGGCTGGTCACCGGCCTGTGCCGACTCTCGGCCAACCCGACGCTGCGTCACCTGTCGACGGTCTACGTCGAGCTGGTACGCGGAACGCCGCTGCTGGTGCAGATTTTCATCTTCTATTTCTTCATCGGCACGGTACTCAACCTGTCTCGCGAATTCGCCGGGGTAGCGGCGCTGGCGCTGTTCACCGGCGCCTACGTGGGCGAGATCGTGCGTGCCGGCGTGCAGTCCATCGTTCGCGGTCAGGACGAGGCGGCACGCTCTCTCGGGCTGAGCGCGGCGCAATCGATGCGCCACGTGATCCTGCCGCAGGCCTTCAAACGGGTGCTGCCACCACTGGCCGGGCAGTTCATCAGCCTGGTCAAGGACACCTCGCTGGTCTCGGTGATTGCCATTACCGAACTGACCAAGAGCGGTCGAGAAGCCATTACCACCTCGTTCTCCACGTTCGAGATCTGGTTCTGCGTGGCCGCACTCTATCTGGTGATCAACCTGCCGTTGTCGCAGATCGCCAATCGCCTGGAACGGAGGCTCGCGCAAAGTGATTGAAGTCCGTGATCTGATCAAGGTATTCGACGCCCGCGGTCAACAGGTTCGCGCCGTCGACGGTGTGACCACCCAGGTGGCGCGCGGTGAAGTGCTGGTGGTGATTGGCCCGTCCGGCTCCGGCAAGTCGACTTTCCTGCGCTGCCTCAACGGCCTGGAGGAGCTCGACGACGGTTCGGTGAGTATCGACGGCCTCGACCTGGCCAACCCGAAAACCGATATCAACGCCTACCGCCGGGAAGTCGGCATGGTGTTCCAGCACTTCAACCTGTTCCCGCACATGACCGTACTGGAAAACCTCTGCCTGGCGCAGAAAGTGGTACGCAAGCGCGGCAAGGCCGAGCGCGAGGCCAAGGCCCGTGCGTTGCTGGACAAGGTGGGTATCGGCCAGAAGGCTGGCGAGTTTCCGTCGCGGCTGTCCGGCGGTCAGCAGCAACGTGTGGCCATCGCCCGGGCCCTGTGCATGGACCCCAAGGTGATGCTGTTCGACGAGCCAACCTCGGCCCTCGACCCGGAAATGGTCGGTGAGGTGCTCGACGTGATGAAGCAACTGGCCGTCGAAGGCATGACCATGGTCTGCGTCACCCACGAAATGGGCTTCGCCCGTGAAGTGGCGGACCGCGTGCTGTTCTTCGATCACGGCAAATTGCTGGAAGACGCACCGCCCGTAGAGTTCTTCGCACAACCGAAGGACCCACGCGCGCAGGCTTTTTTGCGTCAGGTGCTGTAGCGCGACGGGCAGGGGCGTTTTAAGGCGAAAGCAGCCGTTCGTAGTCGGGGGCCAATTGGTGGGCTAAAGCCCACCCTACAGCCGCGCATCTAGCTGTAGGGTGGGCTTTAGCCCACCAAATCGAAGGTCCGCTATCGCCATGTTCCGGCCCCACGGCGCCGCTACCGTACAACGATTGTCTGGGGCTGTAGGGTGGGCTTCAGCCCACCAGATCGAGAGTCCGCTATCGCCTCGTCGCGGGCCTTGGGCACCGTTTTGGGCAATGATTGTCTGTCAGGTTTTTAGAACCATCCGCTCCTGAACCAGTCCCAATGCTCTCCATTCAGCATAAGGACTCTCTGGCGTGAAAACCGTTCTAGCCCTGCTGGCTGCTGTCATTACTCTGCCGGCAATGGCCAATCAGCCGACCCTGTACGGTCGCTACGAATACATCCAACTGCCGCAGATCGGCCAGACTCTCAAGGCCAAGATGGACACCGGGGCGATGACCGCCTCATTGTCGGCTCGCGATATCGAGCAGTTCCAGCGTGATGGCGAAGACTGGGTGCGTTTCCGCCTGGCCATCGACGATGCCAATGATCAGGTCTTCGAGAAGCCCCTGGCCCGCGTCACCGAAATCAAGAATCGCGCAGAAGAGGGCAGTTCCGATGAGCCTTCCTACTCCGCGCGGCCCGTGGTCGACATGGATATCTGCCTGGGCGAAGAGCGGCGCACCATCGAGGTCAACCTGACCGATCGCAGCCACTTCGACTATCCACTGCTGATCGGCGCGAGTGCCATTCGCAAGCTGGACGCTGCCATCGATCCTGCCAGCCGCTATACCGTCGAGCGGCCCAAGTGCTGAATCGCTAGTCTGCACTTCCAATATTGGCTATCCGGTGTGATTCTTGCCTCGAAATGGCACATTGCCACGGCGTTGTGTGTCTGTGGTACCTGTTTCGAGGTGGGTTATGTGGGGATTGCTCAAGCCGGGTGTGCGCGTGCTGGAACGCGTCAGTTTCGCCCGCAAGTTCCAGTTGCTGTTCGTGCTGTTCGTCATTCCCCTGGGCTATGCGCTCTGGGTAATGCTGAGCAGCAATCTGGAGCGTATCGAGATCCTGAACCGCGAGTTTGACGGTATGCAGGGCGTTCACGCTCTGGGTGCCGTGGAGCAGGAGCTGCTCGAACAGCGCTTTCTGCTGGCCCGCTGGAAGGGCAACGAAAAGGCTGCCGAAGGCCTGCTGCGTGAGCGCGGCAGCAAGCTCGGCGAGGCGCTGGCTGCAGCCACCGAGCAACTGAAACTGACTCCTCTGAGCGACGAAACCGAGCGCCAGCTCGATGCGTTGCGGGTATCGCTTGGTGAGTTGGATCTGGCCGTGCTGGGTAAAATGGCACTGCTCGACGCGCTGGAGCGTTACCAGAACACCCTCTCGCGCCTGGTGGTGCTACGTGAGCTGGTCGCTACCGATAGCGGCTTGATACTCGATCCGTACCTCGATACCTATCTGATGATGGAGCAACTGACGCTAACGCTTCCACGCCTGGCGGAGAACCTCGGCAGTTTCGCCAGTCAGGGCTACGGGTCGCTGGTCGCCCAGCATTTCACCTTGCAGAACCGGGTAGCCGTGCGTGACCTGCGCCGCTCGCTGGAACAATCTGGTGCGCAGATGGCCAAGGCGCGCACCGCGTTGGAGCGCACCTCGGCAGCCGCCATGGTCCGCCTGCAACAGCCTTTCGCGCAAGCCGAACAGGGCCTGCAGGGCTTCCTCGGCGAGGTCGACCGTGACATGTTCGAGGCCAGCCCCATGGTGATGCAGCCTGCTCAGTTCGTGCAGCACGTGCAGACGTTGCAGGAACAACTGCTGGGGCTGCGTCAGGCGGTGTTCGAACAGTTCAACGCCAGCCTTGGCGATTACCGAGACCAGGCCCGGCAGGACATGCTGCAAACCGTGCTGATCTTCGCCGCGCTGACCATTCTGGCGCTGTATCTGCTGCTGTGCCTGAACGCCTCGATCCGCCGCAGCACCACCGGCATCATCCAGGCTACCGAGGGTCTGCGCGACGGTGATCTGCGGGTTCGCATGCAGGTACACGGCGCCGACGATCTGGCGGCGATCTCCACGGCGCTCAATAGTGCGGTCGCCCAGTTGCGCGACTCCATGCAGGGCGTTGGCCGCGAAGGTCAGCAGCTTGACCAGACGGTTCAGGGCCTCGGCAACCAGGCCAGCAGCTCCCTGGCAGCGGTCGAACAGCAGCAGGCGCAGATGAGCCAGATCGCCACGGCGGCCACGCAGATGGCAGCTACCGCCCAGAGTGTGGCGCAGAGTTGCGAACAGGCCGCTCAGGAAGCCGGTCAGACCCGTGAGATCGCCAACCAGAGCAACCTGCGCAGTGCCCGCACCAGCGCCAGCATGCGTGAGCTCAGTGGCCGTCTGGCGGGCAGCGCCACGACCCTGCAGCAACTGCGCAAGCAGACCGAGCAGATCACTCGGGTGGTCGACGTGATCAAGGGCATCGCCGAGCAGACCAACCTGCTGGCGCTCAACGCCGCCATCGAGGCGGCGCGGGCGGGTGAGCAGGGGCGTGGCTTTGCCGTGGTCGCCGATGAGGTTCGTTCATTGTCGCAACGGACGCAGAATTCCACGGCGGAAATCGCTCAGACGGTGGGTGATCTGCACAAGGTGGTCGGCCAGTCGGTCACCGAAATGGAGCAGGCCATGCAACAGGCCGAAGGCGATGTGGGCAACGTACTGGCGATGAGCGCGGATCTCGATGGCATCGTCGAGTCGGTGCAGCGGGTCAGTGATCGTTTGGCGCAGATCGCTACGGCTGCCGAGCAGCAGGCCGCTACCGCGGATGAGGTCAGCCACAACATCCAACAGGTCGACCACGCGGCTACCGCTCTGCTCGACGGGGCGCGCATGGTCAGTAACGCCAGCGAGCAACTGCGCCGGGGCAGTGAAAGCCTGGCGCAGAACACCGGGCGTTTCCGGGTGGATTGATCGCATCGCGGCCGCGCCGCTCAAAAAGTGAGCGGTTCTCTGCAGGCCATGCCACGCATGGCCTGCAGCGACTATTCCCAGGGTTGTCCACAGGTTCTTCCACGGTAACTGTGTACAGAGAACAGCCTGGTCAGCCGCAGTTTCGACCCCTGTTCGAACACCTCATGTCAAGCGAATACACCGAATTCAAAGGCTTTTGGAAAGCCTGTTCGAAAATTGCACAGCTCTCTGCAGGCCCCACCCGGCTAGCCCTGCCACCTGTCATCCCGAGCTTATCCACAGATTACTCCACCACAACTGTGCATAGATGAATCATGCTTTGGCATCTGTTGACGCCACGCGAACCTGTCGTTCGGATTTTTCAACCATTTTCATGGGCTTACCGGGGCTGGTCATAAAATGTACGATGCCTGGCAGGCCACGTATCACTTGGTGTCGCGCTGTTCATACAAAGATTATCCACAGCTTCGTCCACGTAAATTGTGCACCGATCCATGATGCCGAAGATGCATTAATCTGTTGACTAAAATGCTTTGTTTACAAAGGTTTGGCAGAATCAGGTCTGTGGGTAAGTCATTGATCAAATAATGATCGCTTGGCCGTGGCGCCCGGTATCCGAGGGCTTCAGCGCTTCATGCCGAGCTTATCCACAGATTGATCCACGTCTTTTGTGCATAGCCGTTGGAGGTGCTGACTATTGACGAGGGCGGTGGCCTCGCGCAGGCTCCGCAGCCCGAGTGCTGCAAGGATGCCACCATGGCGACCATCCTGATCGTCGAAGATGAAGCCGCGATTGCCGATACCCTGGTGTACGCCCTGCAAGCCGAGGGTTTCGCTACACGCTGGTCGACCCTGGCCGATGAAGCGCTGACGCTGTTGGAGCGTGAAGCCTTCGATCTGGTGATTCTCGATGTTGGGCTACCGGATATCAGCGGTTTCGAAGCCTGCAAACGACTGCGGCGCTTTTCCGAAGTGCCGGTGATGTTCCTCACCGCGCGCAACGATGAGATCGACCGCGTGGTGGGCCTGGAAATCGGCGCGGACGATTATGTGGTCAAGCCCTTCAGCCCCCGTGAAGTGGCGGCCCGTGTCAAAGCCATCCTCAAACGTGTCGGCCCTCGCGAGGTCGCCGGCAGAGCCGTCGATGGGCCGTTCCGACTCGACAGCGAGCGGGTGCGCATCGATTATCACGGCCATACCCTGAGTCTGACCCGTTTGGAGTTTCAGCTGCTGCAATGCCTGCTCGGTCAACCGGAACGCGTCTTTAGCCGCGAGCAGTTGCTCGATGCCCTGGGCGTCGCGGCGGATGTCGGTTACGAGCGCAATATCGACAGCCACATCAAGAGCCTGCGTGCCAAGCTGCGCCAGGTCGCGCCCCAGGCCGAGCCGATCCAGACCCACCGTGGCCTGGGCTACAGCCTGAAGCTGGAGTAGGCCGATGCTCATCTCTCAGGAGTTTCGCTGATGCCGCTCGGGGTACGTATCTTCCTGGTGTATTTCCTGTTCGTGGGTTTGTCCGGCTGGTTCGTGCTGAGCACGGTGATGGAGGAAATCCGTCCGGGTGTGCGTCAGTCCACCGAGGAAACCCTGGTCGATACCGCGCACCTGCTGGCCGAGATCCTCCGCGAGGATGTCAAATCAGGTCATCTGACCCAGGGGCGACTGCCCGAACTGCTCAAGGCCTATGGACTGCGTCAGCCCCAGGCGCAGATCTGGGGGGTGCCGAAGAACCAGGTCAACCATCGCATCTACGTCACCGACGATCGCGGTGTCGTGCTGCTCGACTCCAGCGCCTTGGCAGTGGGCCAGGACTACTCGCGCTGGAACGACGTCTACCTGACGCTGCAGGGGCGCTACGGCGTGCGCTCGACCCGTGAAGACCCCAGCGATCCGGATTCTTCGGTGATGTATGTGGCGGCGCCCATCATCGACGGCGGACGTATTCTCGGCGTGGTGTCGGTGGCCAAGCCGAATCGCACGCTGCAGCCCTATATCGAGCGCTCGCAGCGGCGCCTTGGCTGGCTGGGCGCGGGGCTGATCGGCCTGGGTTTGCTGATCGGCGGTCTGCTCAGCTGGTGGCTCAGCGGCTCGCTGCGGCGCCTGACCCGTTATGCACAGGCTGTCAGCGAGGGGCAGAGAGCGGAGCTGCCCCAGGTTAGTGGCGGTGAGCTCGGGCAGTTGGCCCAGGCGGTCGAGCGCATGCGCACCGAGCTGGAGGGCAAGGCCTACGTCGAGCGCTACGTGCACACCCTTACCCATGAGCTGAAAAGCCCCCTGGCGGCGATTCGCGGGGCCGCCGAGTTGCTGGAGGCCGATATGCCCGAAGCCCAGCGTCAGCGTTTCGTGGCCAATATCGCGGAGGAAAGCGAGCGGTTGCAGAACCTCATCGAGCGCCTGCTGCATCTGGCTCAGGTCGAACAGCGCCAGGGCCTGGAGGAGCGCGTGGCGGTACCGCTGCAGCCGCTGATCGACAGTCTCGTGCAGGCGCAGATGGCGCGTGTGGAACGCAGCGCCCTGCGTGTGGATAACCTTGTGGCGACCAGCCACGCGGTGCTGGGCGAGCGTTTCCTGCTGCGTCAGGCGTTGGCCAATCTGCTCGACAATGCCCTGGACTTCACACCGGTGGGCGGGTTGATCCGCTTTTTCAGCGAAAGCGATGATAACCACCTGTTGCTGCGTCTGTTCAATCAGGGGCCGGCGATTCCCGACTACGCGCTGCCGCGCCTGACCGAGCGCTTCTACTCCCTGGCGCGGCCAGCTACCGGACGCAAGAGCACCGGCCTGGGGCTCAACTTCGTGCAGGAAGTGGTCGATCTGCATGACGCGACGCTGAGTATCGCCAATGTCGCCGATGGCGTGGAAGTGAGTGTGCGCTTCGCGCGCTGAGCCCGTTGCAACGACGCCGACGATGCTGGCGGCGACGCGCCCGATATGCCCCTCGCACAGAAGCCTGCGCTTTGGCTATTCTGAAACGGATCGCCAATCGACCGGGACAGGAAGAACGCGCATGAAAAAGACCGTGGCCGAAGTGCTGAAAAGCAAACCCATTTCCAACGTATACAGCGTCGCCCCAGACAGCAGTGTATTCGTAGCGGTGAAGCTGATGGCCGAGAAGGGGATCGGTGCCCTCGTGGTGCTCGAGGGCGAGCGCCTGGCCGGTATCGTCAGCGAGCGCGACTATGTGCGCAAGGTGGCCGTGCAGGAGCGTTCGCCGAACAATCTCAAGGTCAGTGACATCATGACCAGCAAGGTGATCACCGTGACCAGCGGGGAAGACAGCCGACGCTGCATGGAGCTGATGACCAGTGGCCGCCTTCGTCACCTGCCTGTGGTGGATGATGGCCAACTGATCGGCCTGCTGTCGATTGGCGACCTGGTTAAGGACATCATCAGCGCCCAGGAAGACCTGATTCAGCATCTGGAACAGTACATCCGCGGTGAGTGAGCCCCGCCGTCGCCCGCAGACGGTGACGATCGGCGTTTCCTGACGCCGGATCATCCGTCTGCCGTTTCCGCTCAGGCGCCTCAAGCGTCTGGCTAACCGCACAATCGCCACACAATCTCCATCTCTACTCCACGCTGCCTCCATGGGGCGTGGCCAGACTGCGTGCATCCCAACTGCACGGAGCGCTGTGCCATGAACCGAAGCCTGATGTTGAAACTGGGCACCATCGCCCTGTTGATTCTGTTGTTGATGATTCCCCTGTTGCTGATCGATGGCCTGGTCAATGAACGCCAGAGTCTGCGTAACGACGTGCTGCGCGATATCGCCCGCAGCTCCAGTTACGCCCAGCAGATCACCGGGCCGATTCTGGTGGTGCCCTATCGCAAGAGAGTGCTTACCTGGAAAACCCGCAAGGACAGTGAAGAGCGTTATCAGGAGGAGTCGATCGAACAGGGCCGCCTGTACTTCCTGCCGGAGCGTTTCACCCTCGATGGCGATGTGCGCACCGAGCTGCGTTACCGCGGTATCTATCAGGCGCGCCTGTATCACAGCGATAGCAACGTCAGCGGCGAGTTCCGGGTGCCGGCCAACTACGGAGTCAGCGATGTCGAGGCCTTTCGTTTCGGCGATCCTTTCGTGGCCGTCGGCATCAGCGATGTGCGTGGCATCGGCAATGACCTCAAGCTGCAGCTCAACGGAGCCAGCCTGAGCTTCGAGCCGGGCAGCGGCGACGAAAGCTTCGGCAGCGGCGTGCACGTTCCACTACCAGCGCGTGACAGCCGTGACGAGCAGGCCTACACCTTCGCCTTCGACCTGAAACTGCAGGGCACCGAGCAATTGAGCATCACCCCGGTCGGCCGGGAAAGTCAGGTAACCCTGCGTTCGGACTGGCCGCACCCGAGCTTCGTCGGCGAGTTCCTGCCGAGCCAGCGCGATGTCACCGAGCAGGGCTTCACCGCCAAATGGCAGACCAGTTTCTTCGCCACCGACATGCAGGATGCCCTGAGCAGTTGCGTCAGCGGCTCCTGCTCGGCCATGCAGAGCAGGGCGTTCGGCGTGAGCTTCATCGAGCCGGTAGACCAGTACCTCAAGGCCGACCGAGCGATCAAGTACGCGCTGCTGTTCGTCACCCTGACCTTCGCCGTGTTCTTCCTCTTCGAGGTGCTCAAGCGCCTGGCCGTGCACCCGGTGCAGTACGCCCTGGTGGGCCTGTCGCTGGCGCTGTTCTACCTGCTGTTGTTGTCGCTGTCCGAGCATTTGGGGTTTGCCCTCGCCTATGGATTGTCCGCTCTGGGCTGCGTGGCGCTGAACACCTTCTACGTCAGCAGCGTGTTGCGTAGCTGGTCGCGAGGTGCTGCCTTCGGCGTGTTGCTGGCGGCCTTGTACGGGCTGCTCTACGGCCTGCTCGGTGCCGAAGACTACGCCCTGCTGATGGGCTCGCTGCTGGTGTTCGGCGTACTGGGCTGCGTGATGGTGCTGACCCGCAAGCTCGACTGGTACGGCGTGGGCCGACCGGCCAGCGGTGAACCCCGGATAACCCCCTGATCACCTTGCCGGGGCGTGCGGGTCGCACGCCCCCTGGAGACTGCCATGCGCCTGTTACTGCAATTTTCCGCCTGCTTCGCCCTTGGCCTGTGCATCGCCGGCGTACTGCTGATCGCCATGATGTTCGCTGGCCGCTTCGACTGGATCGAGCTGCTGATGCTCAGCGGCTGGCCCTTCGCTCAGCTTGGCCTGCACCTGTTGCCCGAGACCTTCTGGGCGGCCTTGACCGGCGTGACCGATGCGCCGACGAACAGCGCCGTGCAGTCGTTTCTGCAGCTGTGCGTGGCGATGATGCAGATCGCTCTGCTGTTCGCGCTGGGCTTCTTCCGCCTGTGGTACCGGCGATGAGTGGCCGCGTCGGGTTGCGTGAAGAGCGCAGCGCAGGGCGGCAACTGGCACGCTGCATCGCCCGGTTGTTTCCCGTGCCTTGGCCGGCAGGTGCCGATGGCCGACGGTCGCCGAAGCCAGTCGAGCGTACGCCGCCATAGACGCAGATCAATGGTCGTGGTGGCCGAGGTCCCTAGAATCGCCGGCCCTGTTTTTCCGTGAGTCCTCGTGGTCATGCCCAGCTCCGTGTTTCGTCCCGAACTGCTGTCACCGGCCGGCAGCCTGAAGAACATGCGTTACGCGTTCGCTTATGGCGCCGATGCGGTGTATGCCGGGCAGCCGCGCTACAGCCTGCGAGTGCGCAACAACGAGTTCGATCACGCCAACCTCGCCCAGGGGATTGGCGAGGCTCATGCCTTGGGCAAGCGCTTCTACGTGGTGGTCAACATCGCGCCGCACAATGCCAAGTTGAAGACCTTTCTGGACGATTTGCAGCCGGTGATCGACATGGCGCCCGATGCACTGATCATGTCCGACCCTGGGCTGATCATGCTGGTGCGCGGGCGTTATCCACAGGTGCCCATCCATCTCTCGGTACAGGCCAACGCGGTGAACTGGGCCAGTGTGGCGTTCTGGCAGGGGCAGGGATTGACGCGGGTGATCCTCTCGCGGGAGTTGTCCCTGGTGGAGATCGAAGAAATCCGCGCTCAGGTACCGGACATGGAACTGGAGGTGTTCGTCCATGGCGCCTTGTGCATGGCCTACTCCGGGCGTTGCCTGCTGTCGGGCTACCTCAATCGCCGTGACCCCAACCAGGGGGCCTGCACCAATGCCTGCCGCTGGCAGTACGACGTGAAGGCTGCGGGTGAGAACGAATTGGGTGAGATCGTTCATCAGGTGCAGCCTACCCTGGGTATCGGCGCGCCGAGCGAGCAGGTATTCCTGCTCGATGATGGCGATGGGCAGATGCCCATGTTCGAAGACGAGCATGGCACCTACATCATGAACTCACGGGACCTGCGCGCCGTGCAGCACGTCGAGCAACTGGTGAAGATGGGCGTGCACTCGCTGAAGATCGAAGGACGCACCAAATCCCATTTCTACTGTGCCCGCACCGCCCAGGTGTATCGCCAGGCCATCGACGACGCGGTGGCGGGCCGGCCCTTCGACCGCGGCCTGATGGACAGCCTGGAATCCTTGGCCCACCGCGGCTACACCGAGGGCTTCCTGCGCCGCCATGTACACGACGAATATCAGAACTACCAGCACGGCAGCTCGCACGCCGAGCGCCAGCAGTTCGTCGGTGAGCTCACCGGCGAGCGCCGTGGCGAACTGGCCGAAGTGCGGGTCAAGAATCGCTTCGCAGTCGGGGACGGCATGGAGCTGATGACCCCGAACGGTAACCTGCGCTTCACCCTGGAGCGTTTGCAAAACAGAGCGTGGGAGACCATCGCCGTCGCGCCCGGCGATGGCCATGTCGTGTACCTGCCCGTGCCGGCAGGCGTGGAGTTGCAGTTCGCGTTGCTGATGCGGGATGTGTGATGCCGGGCTCGATCGACCCGCGTGTGGCAGGTAATGAAAGGGACCGTGGCATTCAGTGCGGCAAGGCTGCCGCTGCCAAATCGCATCGCCGGCAAGCGGGCGGATGTTAATCGCGCCGCAGGGTTCGCGGGATGGCAACGTCAACCTCGCGCGCCAAGCGCTAGGGCTCGATGTTCAGGCGGCGGATGTGGCCGGCTGGCCGCTCGGTTGCCCATGGGCGACGTTGGCGCAGCTGTCGATGTAGGCTGCCAGGTGATGCAGTTCGATGAACTTGGGCGCCTTGGCGCTGCTGTCCAGGGTGGTGATCGGCAGGTTCAGTCGCCCGGACGCGATGGCGCGAATGAAGTTGTCCGGGCTCAGGTGCCGAAAGTACACCGTACGCACTCGGTCGATGGGCACCAGCACGTCGCCGTGGGTGCGGAAAAGTAGCTCCAGCGTCTGGAGCGGCAGGGGCGGCTCAGGCTGAGTGTTCATGGCAATGGCTCGGTATCGGACGGCTCTCGGTTGGTGACAGGACGGGTGATCAATCTTCGGCGAAGCGCGAGGATTTGAGGATGCCGCCCACCAGGTGAATCTTGCTGACGTTGTGCTGCGGAATATGAATGGGCGGGTGATTCTGGTTGACGCTGTCGAAGCGGTACATGCCATCGCGCAGGTAGATGTATTCCTTGATCATCGCCTGGCCATCGAGGGTGCGCACCATCACCTCATCGCCGGCATGGAAGGCCTTGTTCGGTTCGATCAGCACGTACTCGCCGTTCTTGATCCGTGGATGCATGCTGTCACCACTGACCCGCAGGCCATAGGCGTTCGGGTCGTCACTGTGGATGCGCAGGTAGCCGTCTCCATGGCCGACGGGAAAGTCGATCTCTTCGAAATACCCGTGGGTGCCCAGCTGCGCATGCCCCACCACCGGCACCGCGCCGCCACGGGCGTGGCCCACGTCCAGCGTGTCACTTGCCGCACTCGCAGGCTCGGCTAGCGCCTCGCTGCCAGCGAGCTCGGCGATGCTCACGCCAAGTGCCGGTGCGAGCAGCAGCAGGTCCGCCAGGCTGGGCTCACGCAGGTCGCTTTCGTAGTTGCCGATGCGTGACTGCGATGACCAGCCACAGGCCTCGGCCAGCAGCTGCTGGCTGAGACCTGTGCTCTTGCGCAGGCGTTTGATGCGCTTGCCGAGGGTTTCCATGAAGGTGCTCCGTTAATCACGATGTGAAATATTTATAGCGCAGTTTTCGCCTTGAATAAAACACGATTCGTGATTATTTTTAGTTTGTCGATCACCGGTATGGCTCGACGAGTTCTCGAGCCCGATAAGCGCCAATGCGCCGAGGGCCCATCCGTTATCGCCACCAGCGGGGTGGCAGGAGGATCCTGATGATTGCCTACATTGATGAAGCGCTGCAGATATGGGCTGACAAGAAGCTGGGTAAGGAGAGTGAACTGGCGTCCGGGTTCGGTGGCTCTGTCATCGCCGCGCTGATGGCTACACAAGGTGTGTTGATTCGCAGCGAGCGTGGTAGTCGCGTATTGCTGGACACAACCGCTGAGATCGACTGGATCGTCGGCAAGCACCTTTCGCTCGAACAGCGCCAGGTCGTCATCGAGCACTATTGTGGTGACGCCGCTTCGCTCAGCCAGAAATGGGCCGCGTGCGGTTGCAGCCGCTCGCAGTTCTATCGGCGCCTGGGGCAGGCGCACAAGGTCATTCAGTCACACCTCCTGAAGCGCGCCGCCTGAGCGCGCTTATCACATCCGCCCTACCGATTCCGCCCGCTGAAAGCACCTGCTGCGGCTCACTGCAATCTCGACGCTCCACCGACGCGCCCCCTGCAAGCGCGCCGGTGGAGGCGCGTGCGCTGATTTTTCGGGCGACCAGACGTACCAGACCCGATCGTGTCCGCTTTTTTTCAGCGCGTCTCCGCTGATGGCCGCAGGTGCCTTGTGACCCTGAGAATCGGGGGTTATAAATTGATCAACGTCAACGAGGTGGGCCAGCAGCCTGCCTCGTAAAGCCCGGCCCGCCAAAGCCGGGTTTTTTGTTTCTGTCACCAGGTGGCCTGATCGGGCGATCCGTGACCAAGGGCCCTGCAGACGTGCGGGGCTTTTTTATTTCCGCCGTTCGACGAGATCAGGGGCTTGCCAGCAGGCAGGCCTCCCCTCGTGGCTGCGGCTTCTAACAACAAAACCCTGTGCCTTTGGGGGACGTCGTCGTGGCCGCTGGCCACGGGGAGGATTTTGATAATGAGCGAGCCCGGTAGCGTGTTAATGGCTAGCACCTTGGGAGTGAACCTGCCCACGATCCTAGACAGCATCAACGGAGAGGCCGCGGTTGGGGCCTTGTTTGGAGCACTGGTCTACTTCACCACTACACAAGAGCTGCCGCTATGGAATCGCCTGACGTTCTTCATGACGTCGTTCGTGATGGGGTATCTGTTCACTCCGGCGATCGTCGATTTCGAATTCTACGGTATGCGTCCCTTTGCCTATTCCGGGCCGGCAGGGTTTGCCGGTGCGGGGCTGGTGGTAACGATCATGCTGGCTGCAATCAAGCGTCGCGGGGCCCCGCCTGGGGCCGAGGCGCGAGGAGGCAACGATGATTAGTCTCGTACTCACGCATGCGACGTTCTGCCTGTGTGGCGCTGTATTCGTACGCTTGTTCACCTACCGCCGGCAGGGCGCACGTTTCAGGCGCGGCATGAGTTGCATGGCCATGTTGCTGATGGGCAGCTCGGGGTCGGCGATGTTGCAGATCGCCCTCGGCGACCTGAGGTTGCCAGCGCAGGCATGGTCGCTGGTGCTGTTACTGGCCGTGTTCGCCGTCGCGGTGTTCCGTTCGGGGGGCAACCTGGCTGGCGTCATCCGTGAGTGCCCACCCCATTGCTCCGACGTGCATGCCGAGCGTGTCGAGGATCGGACTTAGAACTACACCAGGCCGCCGCGCTGGCGTCGGCCTGTAACGAGCATGTGACGCAGCCTGCCTGCGATCAGGTGCCATGACCCTTGGGGCCGCTGGCTGGCCCTTTCACTCAAACGTTGCACTTCATCAAGGCCCGCGGCAATGCGGGCTTTTTTTCGTCTGGAGGAAATACCATGAGCATTAAAACCTTTGACCAGATGGCCGCAGCCGGTGAGTTTCCGCTTATCGGTTTCAACGCTGCGGGGTTGGGTAACAACCCCTATGTGGACGCCATCACCACTGCATCGCTCGATACGCACTACCGCACCATCGCGCCTCGAGGCCATCAACCCGACTACATCAAGTCCTATGCGGGCGGCCTGAACGGCAAGCCATTCGCCGCGCGCTTGCCGTTCGCCGGTGAGCGCATCGCCATTCTCGATGGCGCAGGCGGTTTCAGCTTGCGCCAGGGTTACGTCGAGGAGATCCGCAAGGCCATCCGCCATGTGCACAGTTGGGGCGGCTATTGCCTGCTCGACATGCACAACTACGCCCGCTGGTATGTCCGCGCCTCTGGCCCGGTGGCCGGCCGCACCGTGCAGTCCTTCGGCGGCGGATACGCCTTGTGGACGGCGATTGGCGCCCCCGATTGTCCCGTCGATTACCCACTGCTGGCGCGCATCTGGACGGCCATCGTGCAGAAGTTCAAGGACGAGCCCGGCGTGCTCGGCTATGGGCTGATGAACGAGCCCCACAATGCCGGTACCAAGGCCGATGGCGGTGTGAACGTCGAAGCCCTGTGGACTGCCAATGCGCAGCGTCTCATCAACGCTGTTCGTACCGAGGACTCGCAGCATTTCATCACCGTGGCGGGCAATGCCTTCAGTACGGCACTGCACTGGCCGGCTCGTTCCGACGCGCTCAAGAACCTCACTGATCCTGCTGATCGCCTGCTTTACGAGGCGCACCAGTATCCGGACAAGGAAGGTGTGGGCGGCGGCAAGTGGACGGTGGCCAGCGAGTCGGTCAGCTACCGCGATCGTGTGGCGGACTGGCGCCCCTACGTCGACTGGCTCAAGGCCAATGGCAAGCGGGGTATCGCTGGCGAGTTCGGGGGGCCGGATCACGTGCCCGGTATGCGTACCTACTTCACCGAGCTGCACAAGTACTTCGATGCCAACCATATCTTGCGCTTCCAGTGGTTGGCCGGTCCTGGTGACGACGACGATGCGCCCAATGGCATGGACCGCAACGACGGCACCCTGAAGCCGAACACGCGCTCGCTGATGGCGCGTATCGGCAACACCACCACGGCCTACGGGCCCCGTTAAACCCATCGACATCAGGCCGTGTGATCGAGCGCAGTCGTTTTCACACAGCCTGACATGGCCCGCTTCGGCGGGCCATTCCTGATAGGAGAATTCTCATGGCCCGTATCACCGCTGCCCAGGCGGGCGGCACCAATGTGCTCGCCTTTCTCGACATGCTCGCCTGGAGCGAAGGCACCTCGACCATCGATCACAGTGACGATGGCTACAACGTCCTTGTCGGCGGCACGCTGTTCAGCGACTACAGCGCGCATCCGCGAAAGCTGATCGACCTGCCGCGCTACGGCATCAAGTCCACGGCGGCCGGGCGCTACCAGTTCCTGGCCCGTACCTGGGACTCGCTCGTCAGCCTCTACCACTTCCGCGGCCGCTTCACGCCCGCGGCGCAGGATCTGGCCGCAGTGAAGCTGCTGGATGAGTGCGGTGCGCTCGGGCTCATTCGCGAGGGGGAGATCGAACAGGCCATCACGGCTGCCGCACCGATCTGGGCCAGTCTGCCTGGGGCTGGCTATGGCCAGCGCGAACATGAACTGAGCGCACTGTTGTGCAACTACGAAGAGGAACGCGCTGCTCAAGCCTGTGACAAGCCCGACTTGTTGGCCAGGTACAGCGCATGCGGCGGGCAGGTGGCGGCATGAGCTGGCTATCGCTCATCCCGCTCAAGTACCGCGTGCTAGCAGGCGCAAGCCTGGCTGTGACGCTGCTGGTCGGCGCCGCCGGCCTTGGCTGGCTCGCCCAGGGCTGGAGGCTGGGCGAGCGGATGGCCGAGCAGGGTCGCGAGCTCGAACAGCAGATTGCCGTGCGCGACAAGCTGCATGCCGACACGCTGGCCATGGCGCAGAGCGCCGCAGCCGGTGAGGCGCGGCGTGCGAATGAAAAACGTCTGACGCTGGAACAGCAGCTGCAGGCCGCATCCCAGAACCAACACAGGAGACTTACCGATGCTGAAAAAACTGCTGCCCGCCTGCGTGATCGTCTCGCTACTGCTGAGTTACGGTTGTCAGTCCTGGTCGCCAGCCCAGGTGCCAGCGATGCCGGTGGTGGCGCAGTGTCTTCCACCGCCAGTGCCGGACGCCTGGTGGATGGAGCCCGCCGAGCCGACATTGACGCAGGATCTGCTCAACGAATTGTCGGCATCGTCGAACGAGGAGACCGGGCGATCATCGCCCTAGGGATGTGCCAGGCCTATGCACGGACGATAAGCCTGTCGCCCTAGCTCGACCGGCCGCCTGCTAGGGATGGGTATCCGTTGCCGGCGGCTCGGCCCTGGCATGCGGCGTCCGCTGAGCGTCGGTGCTCAGGGTCGGCAGCCGGGCGGTGAAGGATGTACCGTCCGTTTCATTGGAAACGACGCAGATCGTGCCGTTGTGCCCTCTGACGATTTCCGACGCGATATAGAGCCCCAGGCCCAGCCCCTCACGCTGGCCCACTTCCGAGCGGGTATAAGGCTGAAACAGCTTTGGCATCAGTTGCGGCTCGATCGGCACGCCCTGATTCCACACACTGAGCACCAGATGCTCGCCTTCCACGCTGACATCCACCTTGATCGTGGTGCCGTGGCGGCCATGGGTGACAGCGTTGGCCAGCAGATTGGATAGCAGTTGGCAGAGCCGGACCGGGTCGCACAGGTTCGCCTGCGGCACACTCACCGACCGCTCGATGACCGCGGTTGGGTAGGCTTCTGCAATTTCGCTGATGACACGGTCGAAATCGGCCTGCAGGTTGCCGACCACTCGGTGTTCGACGGGAATGCCGCTGCCCAGCCGACCGCGCGCGAAGTCGAGGATGTTCTCGATCAGTGAGCCCATGCGTCTGGCACTGCTTTGAATCGCCGTGGCCAGTCGGCGCTCGGGGCGGTCCAGCAGTTTGGATTCGAGCAGGTCGGCCCCCATTCTGACCGCGCTCAAAGGCGTACGCAGGTCGTGGCCGAGTACCGCGATCAACTGTTCACGCAGATGCCCGGTCTCCCTCTCGACCTCGAGTTCTCGCTGGCTTTGCTCCACGGAGGCCTGCATGTCCAGGTTGGCGGCGATCAGTTGGGCGAAGAGCGTGAGCGTTTCGGTAATCACCGGCGTATCGAGATCAGCCGGAGCCGGGTCGATCGCGCACAGCGTACCGAAAAACTCGCCGTTGCCCTGGACGATCGGGATCGACACGTAGCTTTCCAGGCCATAGAGCCTTGGCGTGTGGTGCCGAGAGAACACCGGGTGTTCACTGGCGTGACCGAACAGCACCGGCGTACGGTGTTGCCGGATCTCGTCGCAGATGGTCGTTTCCAGTGCGAGCTCGTCGCCGGGCTTGAGCCCGAACTCGATCGAGTCGTCGACCGCGCAGGTGATCCACTGTTTGTCGGTGACCCGCGCGACGGCAGCGAATCGTAGCCCGGTCACATGCTTGACCATGCGCAGGATCATCGGAATCGCCTCGATCTTCGCGACGGCACGAAGGTCGGGGCCAAAATTGATCGTCGACATCTTGGCCGTTCCGATTGCAAAGAACACAGGGTACAGCAGTCGGTTTCACCGCTCACCGAACTTTACAGTGGCGCAAGGGCGCGCGCGAAGAGCCACTGGCGCTGATCGATCCGCGATCCCGGCAGTGTGATATTGCGCGCGTTAGCGCTGTGGGCTACTGTGCGGGCAGATAAACGCGAGACCTTCCCCGTGAATGCCAGCAGCACCCTTCTGATGCGAGTCATCAAAGCCCACGCCCGTTGGCGTTGGCGCGCCTGATCTTTTTCTCCGGCCATGCCGGATGATTCTCTCTGCCTTGCTCCAGCCCCCTACGATCCGTGTTCCCAGCATCGATGATGCGGGTACCAATGAGGGCGTGGAAAACAGGGCGATTGGCTGAAGAGCAGTAAATCAAAGGGTTAAATCTAAAATGCTGCTGATGATCGACAACTACGATTCCTTTACCTACAACGTGGTGCAGTACCTGGGCGAGCTGGGTGCCGATGTCCACGTCATTCGCAACGACGAGCTGACCGTCGCCCAGATCGAGGCGCTGCAGCCCGAGCGTATCGTCGTCTCCCCAGGCCCGTGCACGCCCACCGAAGCCGGGGTGTCCATCGAGGCGATTTTGCATTTCGCCGGCAAGCTGCCGATCCTCGGTGTCTGCCTGGGTCATCAGAGCATCGGCCAGGCTTATGGCGGCGATGTGGTGCGCGCCCGTCAGGTGATGCATGGCAAGACCAGCCCGGTCTTTCATGAAGACAAAGGCGTGTTCGCCGGCCTCAACAATCCGCTCACCGTGACCCGCTATCACTCCCTGGTGGTCAAGCGTGACAGCCTGCCGGAGTGCCTGGAAATCACCGCCTGGACTGCCAATGAAGATGGCTCCGTCGACGAGATCATGGGCCTGCGCCACAAGACCCTGAACGTCGAGGGCGTGCAGTTTCACCCCGAGTCGATTCTTACCGAGCAGGGCCACGAACTGTTCGCCAACTTCCTCAAGCAGACCGGAGGCGTGCGCGCATGAACATCAAGGAAGCCCTCAACCGCATCGTCACCCAGTTGGACCTGTCCACCGAGGAAATGCGCGACGTGATGCGCGAGATCATGACGGGGCAGTGCACCGACGCGCAGATCGGCGCCTTTCTCATGGGCATGCGCATGAAGAGCGAGACCATCGATGAGATCGTCGGTGCCGCCAGCGTGATGCGAGAATTGGCCGCGCCGGTGGAGATCGCTGCCGAACGGCTGGTCGATACCTGCGGTACCGGTGGCGACGGCATGAATATCTTCAACGTCTCCACCGCTGCGGCCTTCGTCGTCGCCGCGGCCGGTGGCAAGGTGGCCAAGCACGGCAACCGGGCGGTGTCGGGCAAAAGCGGCAGTGCCGATCTGCTCGAGGCGGCTGGCATCTATTTGGGCCTCACGCCGGTACAGGTGGCGCGCTGCGTCGAGACCGTCGGTGTCGGCTTCATGTTCGCGCCGTCCCATCATGGCGCGATGAAGCACGCCATCGGCCCGCGTCGTGAGCTGGGTCTGCGTACGCTGTTCAACATGCTTGGCCCGATGACCAACCCGGCTGGCGCCAAACACCAGGTGGTGGGCGTATTCAGCCAGGCGCTGTGCCGGCCCATGGCGGAGGTGCTGCAGCGCCTCGGCAGCCAGCACGTGCTGGTGGTGCATGCCCAGGATGGTCTCGATGAGATCAGCCTGGCCGCGCCGACCTTCGTTGCCGAACTGAAGAACGGCGTGGTCAGCGAGTACCGCATCCAGCCCGAGGACTTTGGCATCAAGAGTCAGAGTCTGATCGGCCTGACCGTCGACGGCGCCGAGCAGTCGTTGGAGCTGATCCGCGATGCGCTGGGCCGCCGCAAGAGCGAGGTCGGTCAGAAGGCTGCCGACATCATCGTGCTCAATGCTGGCGCTGCGCTCTATGCCGCGGACCATACCGACAACCTGAGCGATGGCATGAGCCTGGCTCATGACGCGCTGCACACCGGCCTCGCCCGGGAAAAGATGGAAGAGTTGGTATCCTTTACCGCGGTATTCAAACAGGAGAATGAAGGGTGAGCATTCCCACCGTTCTGGAAAAGATCCTCGCCCGCAAAGCCGAGGAGGTCGCGGCCCGACGTGCGATCGTCAGCCTGGCCGAAGTCGAGCGCGAAGCACGCGCGGCCGATGCGCCACGTGGCTTTGCCTCTGCGTTGATCGAAAAGGCCAGGAGCAAGCAGCCGGCGGTGATCGCCGAGATCAAGAAAGCATCGCCGAGCAAGGGTGTGCTGCGCGAGAACTTCGTTCCGGCGGAAATAGCCCTGAGCTATCAGGAGGGCGGTGCAACCTGTCTGTCGATCCTGACCGATATCGACTTCTTTCAGGGCGCTGACCGCTACCTGCAGGAAGGGCGTAGTGCCTGCTCCCTGCCGGTGATCCGCAAGGATTTCATGATCGATCCGTACCAGATCGTCGAGGCGCGGGCCTTGGGTGCCGACTGCGTGCTGCTGATCGTCTCGGCACTGTCCGATGCGCAGATGGGCGAACTGGCGGCAACGGCCAAGGCCTTCGATCTCGACGTATTGGTGGAGGTGCATGACGGCGATGAGCTGGAGCGTGCGCTCAACGTGCTGGATACGCCGCTGGTCGGCGTCAACAACCGTAACCTGCACACCTTCGAGGTCAACCTGGAAACCACCCTGGATCTGCTACCGCGCATTCCCCGCGACCGCCTGGTGGTGACCGAAAGTGGCATCCTCAATCGTGCCGACGTGGAGCTGATGGAAATCAGCGACGTGTATGCGTTCCTGGTCGGTGAAGCGTTCATGCGTGCGGACAATCCGGGCGCCGAACTGGAGCGCCTGTTCTTTCCCGAGCGCAAGCGACTGATCGTCAGCCCTGACGTGGACTGACGAATACGACAACGGCGCCCTCGGGCGCCGTTGTCGTATTCAGGATCGGCTCAAAGCGACAGGCGCATCGACAGATCCACTGCCTTGACGTCCTTGGTCAGGGTACCGATGGATATGTAATCCACGCCGGTCTCGGCAATGCTGCGCAAGGTGGTCTCGTTCACGCCGCCAGAAGCCTCGAGCTTGGCGCGACCGGCATTGATGGTCACCGCGCGGCGCATGTCCTCGAGCGACAGCTCATCGAGCATGACGATGTCGGCGCCGGCAGCCAGGGCCTGTTCGAGCTCTTCCAGGCTTTCCACTTCCACTTCGACCGGTTTGCCGGGGGCGATCTTGCGTGCGGCAGCCACTGCGGCATCGATGCCTCCGCACGCGGCGATGTGGTTCTCCTTTATAAGGAAGGCGTCGAACAGGCCAATTCGGTGGTTGTGGCAACCGCCCTGGGTCACTGCATACTTCTGCGCCAGACGCAGCCCGGGCAGGGTCTTGCGGGTATCGAGCAGCTTCACGTCGGTACCCTGCACCCGTTCGGCGTAGTGCTGGCAGCGGGTCGCCACGGCCGACAGGGTTTGCAGGAAGTTCAGCGCACTGCGTTCGCCGCTGAGCAGGGCGCGCGCCGGACCCTCGAGATGAAACAGCGCCTGGTTCGGCGTTGCCCGTTGGCCGTCCTGCACCTGCCAGTGCACCGCAACGCGCGGGTCGAGCTGACGAAATACCTCATCCACCCAGGCGGTGCCGCAAATCACCGCGTCTTCCCGAGTGATCACCGTGGCATGGGCCAGGCGTGATTCGGGGATCAGTTGAGCGGTGATGTCGCCACTGCCGATGTCCTCGCGCAAACTGCGGCGGACATTGGCCTCGATTTCGGCGCGGAGCTCGGTGAGCAGTAGGTTCGGCATGGGGCCTCCGATTGGCTGAGGCGGGGATTATAGAGGCAGTCTCGGTGAGTGTTACGTTCATCGGCTGAAAATGAACCCTGGCGGTCACACCCGGTCACATGCGCGAGCCTGGTGACGACTGCGTCCCGGGTACCTGTGACGCAGGTCATATCTGCAGGAATTTGCCTTGGTATCTCCTGCAGCATTCCTATAATGTTTTAATTCGGATGTATTGGCGTCATATCGTTGACGTTAATATGGCGCTCGCATTTCTGTTTGAGCTTGCTCCGCCAGCGCAGTGCGCAGGAGATCGTGATGAAAACCGATGCCAACGTAGTGCATCTGAACAAAATGGTTTCTGAAACGGCTCATCCCGCTGCCGGCAGGCTACCTGCGTCTCTTCTTCAGGTCCGTGATCGGGCTGCCACGCAGCTCAAGCAGGCCCTGCAGGCGTTGTTCGACAATGCCGATGACACCCTGTTCGACATGGCGGACCGCGCCACCAGCAACGCCGAACAGAATGCGTTCTTCGAAGCCATGCGTGACCTGCGCCTCAAGCGCAAAGGTATCGAGCGTGGTTTTCTGCAGAAGGTTTTCGAGTCCTTCGCCAGCTTGAATCAGTACGTGGTCGGCAAGCCGCCGTCACTCGACACGGTGTCTTTCGACAGCCTGTCACTCGTACAGAACGATGAGCTGGAAGAAACCGTCGCGCTGGATTCGATGATCGCCAAGGTATTGAGCCGCGACCACGTCGCCCTCACTCACCTCACCACGCGCCTCAATGCGGTCGTCAGCAAGAAGCTCGACGACAAGTCCAACCCCCTCGGACCGGTTTCGCTCAGCGAGCTGTTCCTCGACTCGTGCAGCGGGCTGGGTGTCGAGATCAAGGTCAAGCTGATCATCCTCAAACTGTTCGAGAAGTACGTGCTCAGTGGTCTGGAGCAGCTCTATGGCGATGCAAACGGCATTCTGGTCGAGGCAGGCGTATTGCCCGAGTTGAAGTCCGCGCCGCCTCGTCGTGCCGCCAGCCATAATCGACCGAGCCGCCACGACCAGGCGGAAAGCGTCGACCTGTCCTGCGCCGGTTATGGCGACGACGAAGTGCGTGAAGTTTTCAGTGCATTGCAGGAATTGCTGTCGCAGTCCCGGGAGAGCGTTTCGGTGCGTCGTCAGGCCCCGGCCAATGCCATGCCGATCTCCACCAACGACTTGATGCGCCTGCTGTCGCACATGCAACAGCGCGCGCCGATCCAGGCCCCGATGGATGTCGATCTGCGTGCTCAGCTCGAGCATCTGTTGACTCGCGCCAGTGCCAAGAGTGGCCGCGTGCGGGTAGTCGGCGAGGTCGATGAAGACGTCATCAACCTGGTGTCGATGCTCTTCGAATTCATCCTCGATGACCGCAGCCTGCCGGATTCGCTGAAAGCGCTGATCGCGCGCCTGCAGATCCCCATGCTCAAGGTCGCGGTCCTCGACAAGACGTTCTTCAGTCGCGGCAGCCATCCGGCGCGCCGCCTGCTCAACGAAATCGCCACTGCCGCCCTCGGCTGGGGTGAGCACGACCACAGCCAGCGTGACAGCCTCTATCAGAAGATCGAACAGGTCGTGCAGCGGCTGCTCAACGACTTTACCGATGATCCTGCGATCTTCTCCGAACTGCTGGCCGACTTCCTCGCCTTTACCGGTGACGAGCGTCGCCGTAGCGAGCTGCTCGAGCAGCGTACCCGTGATGCCGAAGAAGGCAGCGCCCGTGCCGAGCTGGCGCGTCGCGAGGTCGAGCACGCGCTGAACGAGCGGCTGTTGGGCAAGACGCTGCCAGAAGTGGTGGTGCGTCTGCTGCGTGAAGCCTGGAGCAAGGTGATGATGCTGACCTGCCTCAAGCACGGCACCGACTCCGAGCAATGGCATGCGTCCCTGGCCACCATGGACGACCTGATCTGGAGCGTGGAGCCCCACGAGAATCCGGAAGCGCGCCTGCGTTTGCTCGAGCTGGTGCCCGGCTTGCTCAAGGCGTTGCGTGAAGGGATGGCCAGTGCGGCGTTCGATCCTTTCTCTACCAGTGAGTTCTTCGGTCAGCTCGAAGCGCTGCACGTACAGGCTTTCCAGCGATTCAAGCGGGCCATGCCGGATGTCGAGCGCAGTGCGCCAACCGAATCCGATGACGTGCAGCGCACCGCACTCTCCGCCGTTGGCATCGAGTTGCCTCTGCTGGAACTGCCGCCCGAGAGCGAAGAGGGCGTGTCGGCCATGGTCGAGGTGGTCGAAGAGATCGTGTTGCTGGCGCCGGGGCAAACTCGTGTCGAGGAAGAAGAGCCGATGCTCGCCGACGATGACGAGGCGCTGCTGCATGTCGATGCGCTGCGTGTCGGCAGCTGGGTCGAGTTTCAGGAAGACGAAGAGCACAAGGTTCGCTGCAAGCTGGCGGCGATCATCAAGCCGACCGGCAAGTACATCTTCGTCAACCGGACCGGTATGAAGGTGCTCGAGAAATCCCGCATGGGCCTGGCTGTCGAGTTCCGCCGCAATGCCGTGCGCCTGCTGGATGATGCACTGTTGTTCGACCGGGCTCTTGAATCGGTGATCGGCAACTTGCGCCGACTCAAGAACGCCTGACCCTGGCGCATCGTTTTTCGCGTTCCCAGCGCGGATCTCCCTCTCGCGGCCTTGTCAGGCCGCGAGTCGTTTCTGGCGTCCGATCCTCCTTAACTTGCGCTGCAGCGTTAACAGCCCCTAGAGTGTGCGCTCGTTCGGGGAGCACGTATGCACAAGCAACTCGAAGACGGCTGGTATCAAGGGATTCAGCACTGTCCTTCGCCCAATTTCAATGAGCGCCCGCAGGCTGAGATTTCCCTGTTGGTGATTCATAACATCAGCTTGCCGCCTGGCCAGTTCGGCACCGGGCAGGTGCAGGCGTTCTTCAGCAATTGCCTGCAAGCCGATGCCCATCCGTACTTCGCGGGCATCGCCAGCATGACGGTGTCAGCCCACTTTCTGATCGAGCGTGACGGTACCCTCGTCCAGTTCGTGTCGTGCCTGGATCGTGCCTGGCACGCCGGCGTCTCCTGTTTCGATGGCCGGGAAAACTGCAACGATTTCTCCGTGGGGATCGAGCTCGAAGGAACCGATCACCTGCCGTTCACGGATGCGCAGTACGCTGTGCTGACGGAACTGACCCGCGTGCTGCAGAGCGCGTACCCGGCGATCACCGTCGAGCGTATCTGCGGGCACAGCGATATCGCGCCTGGACGCAAGACCGATCCGGGCCCTGCATTCGATTGGGCACGGCTGCGCCGCGCATTGATGACTGATAAGGAGGCATCATGAGTTTCCTGGTGTTGCTGCTGGTGCTGTGGATCGAAAAGTTTTCTTCATGGCGCCAACGTGTTCAGCACGACGAGCCTTGGCTGCGCGCCCTCGGGCGCCTGGAGCGCAGCGGCACCAGCAGCGATTCGCCGTGGCTGGCGATCGTGCTGCTGGTCGGTGTCCCGCTGCTTGTCGTCGCGCTGGTCCTCACGCTGCTGGCGCCACTGGCCTACGGCTGGCTGCTGCTGCCCGTGCACCTGCTGGTGGTGCTCTACAGCCTTGGCCGTGGCGACCTGCTGGCCGCTCTAGGGCCTTTTCGTGACAGCTGGCGGCGCGGCGATGGCGAGGCGGCCTACCTGGTCGCGCAGCGTGATCTGGGGGTCGACGGCGAGGGCGAAGCCACGCTGCTGCCCAACGTGCAGACGTTCATGGTCTGGCAGGCGTACCAGAGCTTTTTTGCGGTGATCTTCTGGTATGTCCTGCTAGGGCCTTTGGCTGCGCTGGCTTATCGGTTGCTGGCGTTGCTCGTCGAGCATGCTCAGTCCGATGCCCTGCGTGAGCGTGCGGCACAGTTGCGGCATGCCTTCGACTGGCTGCCGGTGCGTGTGCTGGCTGCCAGCTTCGCGCTGGTCGGCAATTTCATCGCCGTGAGCCGTGCTCTGCTCCATGAAGCCCTGAGCTGGGATATCTCGGCTGCCCAGCTCGCTTCCGGGGCCGCTCGCGCTGCCGCCGAAACGCCAGAGCCGCTATTGGGCGAAGCCGGTGTGGCAACCCTGGATAGCCTATGGCAATTACTGGTGCGCACGGCAATCCTCTGGTTCGCTGCAATCGCCCTGTGGACACTACTGTTCTAAGGCTGCCAGCCGAACAGTTGCATGGCGTTACGGCTGCTGGCCGCCGCCAGCGCCTCCGGGCCAACCCCGAGCAGCGGCGCCAGTTCACGGCAGATGTCCGGCAGGTGAGCGGGACTGTTGCGTCGGTTCGGGTGCATGGCCGGCGCCATGTCCGGTGAGTCGGTCTCGAGCACGATGGCATCCAGCGGCAGCCGCGCGATCACCTGGCGCAGGCGGTTGGCCTGGGGCCAGGTCGGCGCTCCGCCCAGGCCGAGCTTGAAGCCCAGCTTCAGGTACTCCCTGGCTTCCTCGTAGCTGCCGGCGAAGGCGTGGATGATCCCCGCACGGGGCAGTCTGAAGCGCTTCAAGGCGGCGATCACCGGCGCATGGGCACGACGCACGTGCAGCAGTACAGGCAGCTCGAAGCGCGCGGCCAGAACCAGTTGCGCCTCGAAAAGTGACTGTTGGCGATCACGGTCCAGATCCTCCAGGTAGTAATCCAGGCCGAACTCGCCGATGGCGCAGAGCTTTTCATGGCCGTGCAGGCGCTGCAGCCAGTCCTGCAATGACTGAAGATCCTCGGCACGGTGCTGGTTCAGATAGACCGGATGCAGGCCGAAAGCCGCGTACAGCCCCTCATGTTGCTGCACCTGATCCCACAGGCGTTGCCAGTTGCCATGCTCGACGCCCAGTACCACAAGCCGCTCGACGCCGAGCGTGCGAGCCTGCGCCAGTACCTCGTTGCGGTCGTCGTCGAAGTCGGGAAAGTCGAGATGGGTGTGGGTGTCGATCAGTTGCATAGCGTTCTGCCGGGCAGGTGAACAGAGGATTGAACAGGGTTTGCATACACAGCGGCTGCAACATTCTGTGAGTCATTCACGCCGTTGGCCAGTCGAACCTCACAGGGACGGCGGTTGTGGGGATCGCCGAAAGCAAAGGGCGGCCGCATGATGCGTCTTCGCAAGATACTTGGCTGGTGCCTGGCCAGCCTGTTGTTGTTGATCGCAGCTCTGATGTTGTTTCTGGTGCTGTTCGACTGGAACCTGCTCAAGCCAACGATCAATTCGCGAGTGTCCGAAGCACTCAACCGCCCCTTCGCCATCGAAGGCAACCTGGCGGTGACCTGGCAGCGTGAGCGCGACGAGCCGGGGTTGCGTGCCTGGATTCCCTGGCCGCACGTGTCTGCCGAGCAGCTTAGCCTGGGTAATCCCGAGTGGGCCAAGGGTGATCACTTCGTCAGCCTGCAGCGTGTCGAGGCCAGTCTGTCGCCGTTGCCGCTGTTGTGGAAAACCGTATCCATCCCGCGCATTCACCTGACCGGCGCCGACGCGGCCTTGGAGCGGCTCGCCGACGGGCGTGACAACTGGACCTTCGATCTCGGCGAGCAGGAGCAGCCGGACGAGGAGCCCGCAGCCCCCTGGATGATGGACATCGGCACCATAGGTCTCGACAAGGCACAGCTGCGTTACGACGATCAGACCTTGCAGGCCAGCGTGAGTTTGCTGGTGCAGCCGCTCGGCGAGCCCATCGCGTTCGACGAAATCGTCGGCAAGACCGCCAGTCAACGGGACGAAGCCGTCGTGACGCCCCAGGATTACGCCTTCGCCTGGCAGGCCAAGGGGCGTTACAAGGGGCAGGCGCTGACCGGCAACGGCAAGATCGGCGGCCTGCTGGCGCTGCAGGATGCCCGCCAGCCGTTCCCGGTTCAGGCGGATGTGCGTGCTGGCACCACCCGTGTGCAGGTCGCCGGTACGTTGACCGATCCGAAGAACCTCGGTGCGCTCGATCTGCGCCTGCGGCTCTCCGGCGCCAGCCTCGGCAATCTCTATCCCCTGACCGGCGTGACGCTGCCGGATACCCCGGCTTACTCCACTGATGGCCGTCTGGTCGCGCAGTTGCAGGACCCCGATGGTCCGCTGTTCCGCTACGAGAAATTCAATGGGCGTATCGGTGACAGTGACATTCACGGCGACCTCACATTCGTGGCTCGCGAGCCGCGGCCCAAGCTGTCCGGTACGCTGGTCTCCAATCAACTGCGTTTCGCCGATCTGGCGCCGCTGATTGGTGCCGACTCGAATGCCGAGAAGAAAGAGCGTGGTGCCGCCAGCGTCCAGCCGGGCAACAAGGTGTTGCCGGTCGAGGCGTTCCAGACCGAGCGCTGGCGCGACATGGATGCCGACGTCAGTTTCACTGGCAAACGCATCGTGCACAGCGAGGAGCTGCCATTCACCGACCTGTTCACCCACGTGGTGCTCAATGCAGGCATGCTCAGCCTCGAGCCCCTGCGTTTCGGTGTGGCCGGCGGGCGCCTGGATTCCACGCTGCGTCTGGATGGTCGTGGTACGCCGCTCAAGGCTGAGGCGCAGTTGCGCGCCCGTAATTTCCGTCTGCGCCAGCTGTTCCCCAGTGTGGAAGTGATGCAGAGCAGCCTGGGGGCGCTCAATGGCGATGCGACGATCAGTGGCACCGGTAACTCAGTGGCGACCCTGCTGGGCAGTTCGAACGGTCGGGTCAAGCTGCTGATCAACGATGGGCGGGTCAGTCGCAACCTGATGGAGATCGCAGGGTTGAACGTCGGCAACTATGTGGTCGGTCGCTTGTTCGGTGATGACGATGTGGAGATCAACTGCGCGGCCGCCAACCTGAACATCAGACAAGGCGTGTTGAAGCCGGAGTTGATGGTGATCGACACCGAGAATGCTTTGATCGGTATCGACGGTACGGTGAATTTCGGCAACGAACAGCTCGACCTGACCATCACCCCGGAGTCCAAGGGCTTCCGGGTTTTCTCGCTGCGCTCGCCGCTGTACGTGCGCGGCACCTTCAAGGAGCCTCGACCGGGCGTGAAGGCCGGCCCGCTGGTGCTGCGCGGCGCCGGTATGCTGGCGCTGGGCGCGTTGGTGGCACCCGCTGCGGGGCTGGTGGCGCTGGTAGCGCCGAGCGGCGACCAACCCAACGAATGCGCGCCGCTCCTGGAGCAGATGCGTCAGGGGGCTAACCGTTGAAGCGGGTTTTCAGGTGCCGCTCGATAGCGTCCAGGCCGGGTTGATAGGCTCCGTCCAGGGCGTCGAGCAGGCGTTGGAACACCCGGTCGGCTATCCGCTCATGCTGCTGCGAGATGGCGTTGACCCGCATGGGCAGAAAGTCCAGTAGCTGGGCATCGCCGAAGGTGCCGAGGCGTAGGCGGCTGGTATCCATTTCCGGGTGTTCGTAGAGTGCGTCCAGCACACCTTCGAGCAGCACGTAGGCGGTGGTCACCAGTACGTCAGGCAGGGTGCCCTGCGCCATCAGCTCGCGCATCTGCCGGTGGCCCCACTGACGGCTGAACTGCTCGCCATGACTGACGCTGACCAATCCATCGAAATCCGCCAGTGCGTCGCGAAAGCCCTGTTCGCGGGCCAGGCTGATCGGCAGTTCCGGGCGGGCGCCGATCAGGGCGGCCTGGCGTGGCATCGGCTGTAGCAGGCTTTTGGTCAGCAACTCGCCAGCCTGACGATCATCGCTGATGACCGAATACAGGTGCATGGGGTCCAGCGCGCGGTCCACGGCAATCACCGGGGTGCCGGCCGCGATCAGCTGACGGTATTCGGGGGCGTCTTGAGGCAGGCAACTGGCGACGATCAGCGCGTCGCAACGGCGCGAGCGGAACAGCTCGAGCAGTTGTCGCTCGCTGTCCGGCCGATCATCGGAGCTGGCGATCAGCAACTGATAACCGGCATCTCGGGCGCGTTGTTCGAGCAGTTTGGCCAGGCGCGCGTAACTGGGGTTTTCCAGATCCGGGAGGATGAACCCGAGGCAGCGACTTTCCCCGCGCCGCAGGCCGGCGGCCTGTGGGTTGGGACGATAGTCGTGCTTCTCCACCACTTCCAGCACCCGCTGAACGGTCGCCGCACTGATCCGGCGCTTGGCAGCCTGGCCATTGATCACGTAGCTGGCGGTGGTCAGCGATACGCCAGCCAGGCGGGCGATGTCGGTCAGTTTCAAGGTACGTCTCCTCTGGCGGACTTCAAGGATTACCGATTATCAGGTAACGTGCCAGCGCTAGATGAAACGATTCAGCAAACGAGTCGACTAAGCTAACAAGAATGTCCGCCAAGCCCGTGCACCGCGCCGGTCTTGCTCGAGGAGAAACGTCATGCTCGAACTACACCCTTCGCAGATCCAGATGGGCCGGCAGGCCGCGGACAAGCAACAGGCGCTGGCCGATCTGGCCGACAGCCTGGTCACCGACGGCCTGGTCGCGTCCGGCTATCTGGATGGCATGCAGGCCCGCGAACGGCAGGGCTCGACTTATCTGGGGCAGGGCATCGCCATTCCGCATGGCACGCCGGAAACCCGCGATCAGGTGTTCCAGACCGGCATGCGTCTGATCCAGTACCCCGAAGGCGTGGACTGGGGCAATGGCCAGCGTGTGTACCTGGCCATCGCGATTGCCGCACGCTCCGACGAGCACCTGCGTCTGCTGCAACTGCTCACCCGGGCGCTTGGCGAAGGTGACCTCAGCCAGGCGTTGCGCGAGGCTCAGGATGCAGATGCCATCCTTGCCCTGCTGCAGGGCGCCCCTCAGGAGTTGGCTCTCGATAGCCAGTTGGTTGGGCTCGGCGTCAACGCAGAAGATCTGGACGAGTTGGCCTGGCAAGGCGCCCGCCTGCTGAAGAAGGCCGGCTGCACGGCATCCGGCTTTTCCGGCAGCCTGGTTCAGGGCGAGCCGTTGCCCTTGGGTAACGGGCTGTGGTGGCTGAGCAGCGAGCAGGGCGTCGAGCGCCCGGGTCTGGCCTTCGTCACCCCGGCACGGCCGCTGCAGCAGGCTGGTCAGCCGGTAGCCGGACTGTTCTGTCTCGCCTGTCTGGGCGAGGGGCATCGCAAGGTGCTCGAGCGTCTCTGCGATCTGCTGATCGCCGGGCAGGGTGATGCCCTGGCGCACGCGACCACCAGCCGTGGCGTGCTCGAGGCGCTGGGCGCCGAGCTGCCTCCCGACTGGCCAGCGCTGCGCATCACCCTGGCCAACGCCCATGGTTTGCATGCCCGTCCGGCCAAGGCGCTGAGTGAGCTCGCGCAAGGTTTCAATGGTGACATCCGCGTACGTCTGGCCGAGGGGGCTGCGGTCGGCGTATCGGCCAAGAGTTTGAGCAAACTGCTGGCGCTCGGCGCCCGCCGCGGCCAGGTGCTGGAGTTCAGCGCCGAGCCCGCGATCGCTGACGACGCATTGCCGGCCATCGAGGCGGCTGTTCGTGCCGGTCTCGGTGAAGAGGTCGAGCCGCTACCCCCTGAGTCAGCCGAGCTGGTCGTCGATTCGCCGCCCTTGCCTGAAGCTGATGCGGCGCCCAGCGCGCCGTCTGCCGGCACTCGCCTGCAAGCAGTCGCCGCGTCACCAGGTATCGCCAGCGGCCCGGCCTTCGTGCGCCGTGTGCCGCGCCTCGATTATCCCGCCGAAGGTGAGGGCGTCAGCGTGGAACGGGAGCGCCTGGATGCCGCTCTGCAGCATATCGACGGCGAGATTCAGCGGCTGGTCGAGCGTAGCCAGGAAGCCAGTGTGCGCGACATTTTCGTCACTCATCAGGCGATGCTGCGTGATCCGGCTCTGCGTGAGGACGTCGATGCCCGCCTGGCTGCGGGTGCCAGTGCGCAGGCTGCGTGGATCGGCGAGATCGAGGCGGCCGCGACCCAGCAGGAGTCGCTGCGTGACGCGCTGCTGGCCGAGCGCGCTGCCGACCTGCGTGATATAGGCCGCCGCGTGCTGGCGCACCTCTGTGGTGTCGAGGCGCCTCAGGAACCCGCTGAGCCCTACATTCTGGTGATGGGCGAGGTCGGCCCTTCGGACGTCGCCAGCCTCGACCGTCAACGCGTCGCCGGTATCGTCACCGCTCGTGGTGGCGCTACCGCGCACAGTGCGATCATCGCCCGTGCCCTGGGGATTCCCAGCGTGGTCGGTGCTGGTGAAGGCCTGCTGGCCTTGCAGCAGGGCACTCGATTGCTGCTCGACGGTGACCGTGGTCAGGTCTGGGTCGCTCCGGACGATGCCACCCTGGCCCAGGCCGAGCGCGAGCGACAGGCCAGCGAGCAGCGCCGCGAACGTGCCCATGGCGAGCGTATGCACCCGGCGCGTACCCGTGATGGTCATGCAGTCGAGGTCGCCGTGAACATCGGCGCCAGTGGTGAGGCTGCCGCTGCGGTCGAGCTGGGCGCCGAGGCAGTGGGTTTGCTGCGCACCGAGCTGGTGTTCATGGATCACTCCCAGGCGCCGGACGTGGCGACCCAGGAGGCCGAGTACCGGCGTGTGCTCGATGCCCTGCAAGGCCGGCCGCTGGTCGTGCGTACGCTGGATGTCGGTGGTGACAAGCCCTTGCCTTACTGGCCGATGCCGGAGGAGGAAAACCCCTTCCTCGGTGTGCGCGGCATACGTCTGACCCTGCAACGCCCGGACATCATGGAAACCCAACTGCGCGCCTTGCTGCAGGCTGCCGATGGGCGCCCCTTGCGCATCATGTTCCCGATGGTCGGGCAAATCGAAGAATGGCGCGCGGCGCGCGCGATGGTCGAGACGCTGCGTCAGGAGATTCCGCTGGACGATCTGCAACTGGGCATCATGATCGAGGTGCCATCCGCTGCGCTGATGGCGCCGGTGCTGGCCCGTGAGGTGGACTTCTTCAGTATCGGCACCAATGACCTGACCCAGTACACCCTGGCCATCGACCGCGGCCATCCCACCCTGTCGGCCCAGGCCGATGGCCTGCATCCCTCGGTGCTGCGCCTGATTGGCATGACCGTCGAGGCTGCCCACGCCGAAGGCAAGTGGGTCGGTGTCTGTGGCGAGCTGGCCGCGGACATGCTCGCCATCCCGCTGTTGGTCGGTCTGGGCGTCGACGAACTGAGCGTCGCCGCACGCAGCATCCCGCTGGTCAAGGCGCGGGTCCGCGAGCTGGACCTTCATCACAGCCAGGTGCAGGCACAGCAGGCCCTGACTCTGAGCAGCGCTGCCGCGGTGCGTGCGCTGGTCGAGGAGACACACTGATGGCGCGTATTCTCACCCTGACCCTGAACCCGGCGCTGGATCTCACCGTCAGCCTCGATACCCTGCAGCCCGGGGCGGTCAATCGCAGCCTGGGGATGACCAGTCATGCGGCGGGCAAGGGGCTCAATGTCTCCCAGGTCCTCGCCGATCTCGGCCACAAGGTCACCGTCAGCGGTTTTCTCGGCCAGGCCAATGCCGCGCCGTTCGAGCTGCTGTTCCAGCGTCGTGGTTTCATCGACGCATTCGTGCGAGTGCCCGGCGAGACCCGCAGCAACATCAAGCTCGCCGAGCGTGATGGCTGCGTCACCGATCTCAACGGCCCCGGGCCGGAAGTCGACGCGGCGCATCAGCAGCAACTGCTGGAGCAGCTGGAGCAGATCGCCGTGGGGCACGACGCTGTGGTCGTTGCTGGTAGCCTGCCGCGCGGTGTGACGATCGAATGGTTCGCTGCGCTGTTGCGTCGCCTGGTGAGCCTCGGCTTGCCGCTGGCGCTGGATACCAGTGGTGCAGCCTTGCGTGCCGGCTTGACGGCGGGACCCTGGTTGATCAAGCCCAATGAAGAAGAACTGGCCGAGGCTTGCGACCTGGCGTCGGCATCTCCCGAGCGCCTGGACGACGCCATCCGCCAGCTGCAGCAAGGCGGCATCGAGCATGTGCTGCTGTCGCGCGGCGCCCAGGGTGCTGACTGGTTCGGTCCCCATGGTGTGCTGCATGCGCAGCCGCCACAGGTCGAGGTGGTCAGCACTGTCGGTGCTGGCGACTCGCTGCTCGCCGCCACCTTGCACGGCCTGCTCAGTGAATGGCCTGCCGAGCGCACGCTGCGCCTGGCGACGGCGGTGGCCGCCCAGGCGGTCACGCAAATCGGATTCGGAATTCACGATCGGCAACAGCTCGCCCGCCTGGAAGCGGCGGTGGCTGTGACGTCGAAACAATAACAAGAGGTCGTTGCAATGAATGTGCTGATCATTACCGCCTGCCCCAACGGCCAGGTCACCAGCGTTCTGTGTTCGCGCCTGTTGCAGGCCGCTGCCGAGCGTCTGGGTTGGTCCACCCAGGTTGAGGTGCATGACCCCAAGGCGATCGGCTCGCCGCTGAGCGAAACCGATATCGCCGCAGCCGAACTGGTGCTGGTGGTGAAAACCGGCGAGCTGGATCTGCAGCGTTTCGTTGGCAAGCGCGTGGTGCAATCCACGCCGTCCGAAGCGCTGGCTGACCCGAAGCAGTTTCTGCTGATCGCTGCCGAACAGGCGCAGGTGCTCGAGAAGGCTGCGCCCGTGGCCACGGCCTCTTCCGGCGGCAAGCCGAAGCTGGTGGCGATTACCGCTTGCCCAACGGGTGTCGCCCACACCTTCATGGCTGCCGAAGCGCTGCAACAGGCTGCGGAGCAACTGGGTTATGACCTGAAGGTAGAAACCCGCGGTTCGGTGGGCGCGCGCAACCTGCTCGACGACGCCAGCATCGCCGCGGCCGATGTGGTGTTGCTGGCCACGGATATCGAGGTCGAGACCGAGCGTTTCGCTGGCAAGAAGGTCTATCGCTGCGGCACCGGCGTCGCCTTGAAGCAGCCCAAGCAGACCTTGCAGAAGGCGCTGGCCGAGGGCGTGCAGCAGCAGGGGGTAGGGCAACCGCAAACCGCCGATGCCGGCAAGCCGGGTAGCAAGAGCGGGCCATACAAGCATCTGCTCACCGGCGTGTCGTTCATGCTGCCGATGGTCGTGGCCGGTGGTCTGTTGATCGCCCTGTCCTTCGTGTTCGGTATCGAGGCGTTCAAGCAGGAAGGCACCCTGCCTGCTGCGTTGATGAAAATCGGTGGTGAAGCGGCCTTCGCGCTGATGATCCCGGTACTGGCCGGTTACATCGCGTACTCCATCGCGGACCGTCCCGGGCTGGCGCCAGGGATGATTGGCGGTATGTTGGCCAGCGCCTTGGGTACCGGTTTCCTGGGGGGCATCATCGCCGGCTTCCTTGCGGGTTATCTGGCCCTGGCGCTGAATCGCTGGTTACGCCTGCCGCAGAGCATCGAGGCACTGAAGCCGATTCTGCTGATACCACTGCTGGCCAGCCTGGCCACGGGCCTGGCGATGATCTATGTGATCGGTACGCCGGTCGCCGGAATCATGGCTGCCTTGGAGGTGTTCCTGCAGAACATGGGCACCACCAATGCAATCCTGCTCGGACTGCTGCTCGGCGGCATGATGTGCGTGGACCTCGGTGGACCGATCAACAAGGCGGCCTACGCGTTTTCCGTCGGCCTGCTGGCATCGCAGAGTTATGCGCCGATGGCCGCGACCATGGCTGCCGGTATGGTGCCGCCCATCGGCATGGCCATCGCCACGGTTCTGGCCCGCCGCAAGTTCAGCCAGACCGAGCGCGAAGCCGGCAAGGCAGCCGGTGTGCTGGGGTTGTGCTTCATTTCCGAAGGGGCGATTCCCTTCGCCGCGAAGGACCCATTGCGGGTCATCCCCGCCAGCATCGCCGGTGGCGCACTGACCGGTGCGCTGTCGATGTACTTCGGCTGCAAGCTGATGGCGCCACACGGTGGCTTGTTCGTGCTGCTGATCCCCAACGCGATCAACCATGCGTTGCTGTATCTGCTGGCGATCGTGGCGGGCAGCCTGGTGACCGGGGTGGTCTACGCGCTGATCAAGCGCCCTGAGGTCGAAGCCCTGACGGTGGCTGCCAAGGCTTGAAAATGGCGCAGGGCATCCGCGGATGCCCTGCCCGTGGTTCAGCGTGTGCCGAAGACCACCATGGTCTTGCCTTTGACGTGCACCAGGCCCTGTTCTTCCAGGGCCTTGAGCACGCGCCCGACCATCTCCCGCGAGCAACCGACGATACGGCCGATCTCCTGACGAGTGATCTTGATCTGCATGCCGTCCGGGTGAGTCATCGCATCCGGTTGTTTGCACAGGTCGAGCAGGGTGCGAGCAACGCGACCGGTAACGTCGAGAAACGCCAGGTCACCCACCTTGCGGGTGGTGTTGCGCAGCCGCTCGGCCATCTGCGTACCCAGCGCGAAGAGAATGTCTGGATCCTGCAGGGTCAACTCGCGGAACTTGGCGTAGCTCAGTTCGGCAACTTCGCATTCGGTCTTGGCGCGAACCCAGGCACTGCGCTCTTTCTCCGCACCGTCCTTGCCGAACAGTCCCATCTCGCCGAAGAAGTCTCCGGGGTTGAGGTAGGCGATGATCATTTCGCGGCCGTCGTCGTCTTCGATCAGGATGGTGACCGAACCCTTGACGATGAAATACAGCGTTTCGCTGCGGTCACCTGCATAAATGATCGTGCTCTTGGCCGTATAACGACGGCGGTGGCAATGGGCGAGCAGTTTGTCGAAGTTTTTTACTTTGGGTGTAAGAGTGATTGCGACCATGCCTGAGTCCCGAATATAGAAAGATAAGCCTGGCAGACGTGTTAGATGAAGCCGCTCAGACCCAAGTGCTTGACTATCTCGCAAGGCAGATGCCGGCTCTCCAGTGCGTGAAACGATGTCCGAATCGTTTCGCAAACAGTGGATGCCCACATTTTTGCAGCGGAATATGGCGTTGCATGCAATGCGTTGTGATCGATAGCGCCCTGGTCAATATCTTGTTCTTATCGACTGATAACGATGTGTCGCGCTTCGATAAAGGGATTGTGCCACTAAAACGGCATCATCATGAACAGTGATACTTCCAGAGGAACTGTTTTGTGAGGTATTGCACGTTCCGCTTGTGAACTCTAGCAGCATCTGTGGCACCCGTCGTAAAAGTCGCCCTGTGATAAGCTTCCGGCCTTTTGAAGGAGGGGCGGCAACGATGAAAGCTCGCGTTCAATGGGCAGGCGAAGCGCTGTTTCTAGGCGAGTCGGGTAGTGGCCATGCTGTAGTGATGGACGGTCCGCCGGAGAATGGTGGCCGTAATCTGGGCGTGCGCCCGATGGAGATGTTGCTGATCGGCCTGGGCGGCTGCAGCAATTTCGATGTGGTGAGCATTCTGAAGAAATCTCGCCAGCCGGTGGAAAGCTGCGAAGCCTTTCTCGAAGCCGAGCGCGCCAGCGAGGATCCCAAGGTGTTCACCAAGATCCATCTGCACTTCGTGGTGAAGGGCCGTGGTTTGAAAGAGGCTCAGGTCAAGCGGGCGGTCGAGCTGTCTGCCGAGAAGTATTGCTCGGCTTCGATCATGCTTGGCCGTGCCGGTGTGGAAATCACCCACGATTACGAAATCGTCGAACTGGGTGCTTGAAGCAGAAGGGTGATCATTTATCGCCCTTCTGCTACTGGTCAGATCCGATAGGTAGTCTTGGTCATGACCTTCGAAAGCAGTGTCATGCCCAGTTTGACCGGCGCCGGGAAGCGCGCACCGCCGGCATCCAGCGCACTGTTGGCATGCTCCTGCTCGTCGCGGCGCATCTGTTCGAGGATGGCTCTGGATTTGCCATCTTCTTCGGGGATCTGTTCGAGGTGTTCGTCGAGGTGTTTGACCACCTGGTCTTCGGTTGCCGCGACGAAACCCAGGCTGACCCGGTCGCTGACCAGGCCGGCTACGGCACCAACGCCGAACGACAATCCATAGAACAGCGGATTCAAGACGCTCGGGTGGCTGCCCAGCTGTCGAATGCGTTGCTCGCACCAGGCCAGGTGATCGATTTCTTCATCCGCCGCATGCTCCATGGCCGCACGCACGCGTGGTAGCTTGGCGGTCAGTGCCTGACCCTGATACAGCGCCTGCGCGCAGACTTCCCCAGTGTGGTTGATGCGCATCAGGCCGGCGATGTGGCGAGTCTGTTTCGCGTCGAGCTGCGCCTCGGGTTCGACGATGGCTGGCGATGGACGGCTCGGCTGGCCACTGAAAGGCAGCAGCGTGCGCAGCGCCATGTCGGCTTGCAGCAGCAGGCGGTCGGCGGGCGAATAATGGCGGTCGTTGGCCATGAGGGTTCTCCGGCGAGGACATGAGCAGCCAGTCTACCGTAAATGGTCCGTCGTGTTCGGCGGCCTGCATCGGCACCGAGTGCAAACGTGTCGTGCCTCTCCAGTCGTGCATCCGGCACTTGCCCGACGCTGTCGGTTGGCGGGAGTATGGGCTTGCCTCTGGGGCATAAGGAGTTGCTGTGAAGAACGATATTCACGACCTGGGATTGGTACTCGATTCCAAGGTCACGCTGGTGCTCATCGAATCATGGGATGAACGGCGGGTACTGGAGACGCTGACCGGTCTGGCGGTACGCCGCGGCCTTGGCTTGCTCACCTGGTCGGTTACCGAAGGGCTGCAGCGCGCCGGCTTTGCCGGTGAGGCTTTCGCGGAAAGCGGCAGCAGCGAACCGGAAGCTGCGTTGCGGCTGATCAAGGCCGACCCTCAGGCAAACCTCTACGTGTTGTGCGACCTGCATCCCTTTCTGGTCGATAACCCCAAGCTGGTGCGCCTGCTCAAGGAAATCGCCATGGCCGATGGCAGCCAGGCGCCGACGGTGGTGCTGGTATCCCATGCCTGCAAGTTACCGCCAGAAGTGCAACGCTACGCGGCGCGTTTCAACCTGGCGTTGCCTGGGGAGGACGAACTGCTGGGGATCGTCCGTGATGAGGCCACGCGCTGGAGCGAGCGCAACCGCAATCGTCGTGTCCGCACCGATAACCGCACCCTGCAGCAGGTGGTGAAGAACTTGCGTGGCATGAGCCACGCGGAAGCACGGCTGCTGGCGCGCAACCTGATCTGCGATGACGGCGCCATCACCCAGGAAGACCTGCCGGAACTCAACAAGGCCAAGTTCGAGCTGCTCGACCTCGATGGCGTACTCAGTTACGAGTACGACACCGCGCGTTTCGCCGATGTGGGTGGCCTGAGCAACCTCAAGCGCTGGCTCGGCGAGCGGCAGCGAATCTTCTTCGACGGCACCGGTGTCGACCTGCCCAAGGGCGTGCTGCTGGTCGGCGTACAAGGCTCGGGCAAGAGCCTGGCAGCCAAGGCGGTAGCCGGGTTGTGGGGCTTGCCGCTGCTGCGCCTGGATTTCGCCTGCCTGTACAACAAGTTCTTCGGGGAAACCGAGCGCAATCTGCGCGAGGCACTGAAGCTGGCCGAGCAGATGTCGCCCTGCGTGCTGTGGGTCGACGAGATCGAGAAGGGCCTGGCAAGCGGCGATCAGGACGGCGGCGTCAGCCAGCGCGTGCTCGGTACGCTGCTGACCTGGATGGCCGAGCGCAAATCATCGGTGTTCATGGTCGCTACCGCCAACGTAATCGGTCGCCTGCCGCCCGAGCTGGTGCGCAAGGGGCGCTTCGACGAGTTGTTCTTCGTCGACCTGCCGGACCTGGAAACCCGCGCCGAGATCTTCCGTATCCATCTGCAACGCCGCGAGCTGGATGCCACGGCCTACGACCTGCCGCAGTTGGCGGCGGCAAGCAGCGGTTTTTCCGGTGCCGAGATCGAGCAGGTGGTGGTCAGCGCGCTGTACGCCTCTCAGGCGCAGCAGCAGTCCGTCGACCATGGCATGCTGTTGCGTGGCATCCAGGCCACGTCGCCATTGTCGGTGATCATGGCCGAGCCGCTGGCCGAGTTGCGGGAATGGGCGCGGGGGCGGACGGTCAGCGCAAATTGAGGTCGATCAGGCGCGGCCGAAACGTCGGTTGAGCCGCGCCGCGAATCGGCGCACCAGCAGTCGTGGGAAAAACCTTGGGGCCAGGGTCAGCAGGCGGTTGCGCCAGCCGGGGACGATGATCGCGTGGTTCTTGTCCAGGCCACGCACGGCTATCAGGGCAACTTCCTCGGCGCTGAGCATCAGCTTGCCGTTCTCCAGCGCGCTGGCATCGAGCTGAGCGTTGCGAAAGAACGCACTGCGCGTCGGCCCAGGGCAGAGTACCGACACCTTCACACCGTAAGGTCGCAGCTCTTCGCGCAAGCCTTCGGAAAAATGCAGCACGTACGCCTTGCTCGCGTAGTAATTGCTCATCCATGGCCCCGGCTGGAAAGCGGCTATCGACGCCACGTTGAGGATCTGCCCGCTGCCACGCCCTGCCATCACCGTGCCGATTGAGTGGCACAGGCGCGCGAGTGCCAGCACGTTCACTTCCAGCAGTTCCTGTTCGCGACTCCAGTCCTGGGCAACGAATGAGCCGGCGCTGCCGAGGCCCGCATTGTTCACCAGCAGCTCGATGACGAGACCGTTCTGCTCGAGTTCGTGCATCAGCCCGGATAACTGCAGGGGTTCACTGAGGTCGCAAACACGGAACAGGACTTCGACGGAGAAACGCTGTGTCAGCTCGTAGGCGATGCTTTCCAGGGCATCGCGCTGGCGAGCGATCAGAATCAGGTTACGCCCGCGGCGTGCCAATGCTTCGGCCAGGGCAAGGCCGATACCACTGGAGGCACCGGTGACCAGGGCATAGCGGGACATGGGGTTCTCCTGATGCTGTCCGTGACGGGCGTATAGCCTATCCGCAACAGGCCTGTCAGCGCTGCACTGGCAACGCCGGCAGGGAAAATAAATGCAGCGGTATCGATCAGGACCCGCTCACCACCTGGTCGAAGAACATACCGAACACCGCCAGGATGGCAAAACCGCTCAGGAACAGCGTCAGCAACCCGCCGACCATCAGAACGATGAACAGGCCGGCCAGCAGATTGACTGCCAGGCTGTTGGGTGGCGGTTCCGGGCCGAAGCGATTGCTGCCGACGGTGCCTGGTACCACCAGCATGATGATCCAGAATACGCTATTGACGATCGGCACCAAGTTGAGCAGCCACAGCCAGCCCGTCCAGCCCATGTCGTGCAGGCGCTGCACGCCGATCTGCACACTGATCACCAGCATGCCGATACTGGCACCGATGACGAGAATGCCGCTCAGGGTTTCCGAGAGCAGCGCCACGGCCGACAGCGCGGCAACGACCGCCGCGAAGGCGAACATCAGCACCAGCGACCACGCCAGGTATCGCATGCGGCCGATACGGCCATTGAACGAAGCGACCTTCAGTTCGCCGACCTGGCCGGCCTGAGTGTCGATATTGGCACGAGGTGGGGTGTAGGGCGTGTGCTGTGCTGGCGATGCGCTCTGAGCCGGCTGCGCCGGGGTGCTTTCGGCCAGAGCCGCCTGCCGAGCCAGATACTTCTCGATGATCACGCCGCACGCGGAGCACTCGGGGGCGGTCATTTGTTGATGGCCGCATTTCGGGCAGTCCATGGGTTGCTGAGACTGTTCGGCAGGCGGTGCGCTGGCGGCCTTTTCCTCATCGGTTTCAACCAGGCTCAGTGCGGCGGCCAGGTCGGGCTCCTTGCGTGCTCGTGCGCCGGCACGCTGCAGCACGGTCAGATACTGGTCGGCTTCATCTTCAGCCAGGTCGCGCTTCAGGGCGATGGGCCCACGGCCGAACAGGGTGTCGATGCGCGCGCGGTCGCTCTTGAACAGGCTGGCCAGATTTGCCTTGACCGTGTCCATCGAGGTGTCGGGCATCAGGCTGCCATCGAAGACGATCTTGTAGCGGAGCTGGCTCATGCGAGCGTCCTTGTCTGCACGGGAGAGAATGGGCAGACCCTATCGCTCCCTCAGATCTTCGGCAAGTGGCCAAGGGCTACTTTCGCATGTTGCTGAGCGGTGGTTCTCAGCTTGCCGAAAGCTTCGACCGCATGGCCCGTCGGTATTCGTCATCCAGGCGAGCGATCAGCTCACCTGCTGACGGCAGGTCACTGATTCCGCCGACGCCCTGACCCGCCGACCAGACGGTCTTCCACGCCTTGGCTTCCTCGTCGAGCGGCTTGAGCTTGGCATCTGGGGGAGCGCCCCGCAGGGTGCGCAGATCGAAACCCGCTCGTTCCAGGCTCTGGCGCATGAAGCTGGCCGGTACGCCGGACACCGCAGGCGTGTGAATGATGTCGCTGGCCCGCGCCTCGATGATCATCTGCTTGTAGTCCTGCGCGGCGGCGCTCTCCTGGGTGGCGACGAAACGAGTGCCCATATACGCCAGGTCGGCCCCGAGTATCTGCGCAGCGAGCATTTCATGGCCGCTGTTGAGAGCACCTGCCAGCAGTACGGTCTTGTCGAAGAACTGGCGGATCTCCGCGATCAACGCAAAGGGACTCCAGGTCCCCGCATGGCCCCCGGCGCCCGCAGCGACCGCGATGAGCCCGTCGACACCCGCCTCGGCGGCCTTTTCCGCATGCCGGCGCGTGGTGACGTCATGAAAGACCAGGCCACCATAGGCATGTACGGCATCGACGACCTCTTTCACCGCACCGAGGCTGGTGATGATGATCGGTACCCGGTGGGCTGCGCAGATGGCCAGGTCCTGCTCCAGGCGCGGGTTGCTGGCATGGGCGATCAGGTTGACAGCGAAGGGGGCGCCATCCTGCTGCAGGCCCGCTTCGATTTCCTCGAGCCAGCTCTCGAAGCCTTTACTGTCACGCTGGTTCAGGGCGGGAAAACTGCCAACGATACCGTTGTTGCAGCAGGCGGTTACCAGTGCAGGGTTGGAGACCAGGAACATCGGCGCGGCGACCAGCGGAAGGCGCAGGCGGTTTTCCAGCAGGGGAGGCAGGGACATTGAAGGCTCCTTGGCAGATCCTGTTCAGAACGGTTTGACCACCACCAGAATGACGATGGCGATCAGCAGCAATACCGGTACTTCGTTGAACCAGCGATAGAACACGTGACTACGCTTGTTCTCGCCACGGGCCAGGCGCTTGTACATGGCGCCGCAAACATGGTGGTAGCCCACCAGCAGCAACACCAGTGTCAGTTTGGCGTGCATCCAGCCCTGGCTCATCCAGCCCGGCACCATCACCAGCAGGCCGATGCCGAGTGCGAGAGTGGCGATCATCGCCGGGGTCATGATCCCGCGATACAGTTTGCGCTGCATGGTGCTGAAGCGTTCACGGCTTGGCGCGTCCTCGCTCATGGCGTGGTACACGAACAGACGTGGCAGGTAGAACAGACCGGCAAACCAGCAGACCATGGCGACGATATGCAGAGCTTTGATCCACAGGTAGAGCATTGCCGTTCCTCTCGGTAATAAGTGCTTCGATACTAGTGCCCATGGTCTCAATAGTCATCAAGACGGTTGGCCGCAGGCAGATCGGCCTTTATGATCGTCATCTCTTAGCATTCTCGAGGCACCCGATGCCCGCATCCGCCTTCACTCCGACAATACTGCCTGTTCGCCGTCGCAGCCTGCGCGGGCGGCTTGCCTGATGTCGGGTTGGGAAGTCCGCCCCAGTAATCGCGCCCATGAACGGCGTCTTCGTGTTGCGTTGGTCCTCCTGCTGATGGCCGTGCCCAGCGCTTTCTATCTGGGAAGCTGGTGGCAGGCCAGGGCGACGCAGGAGCAGGGCGTCGAAGCGCAGGCGATGCAGGTTCGCCTGGACGAACAGGCGCGGGAGCTCGACGAGCTGCGTCAGCGCATGGCGGTGCTCAGCAGCGGCGAGCAACTGGCTCAGCAGTCCAATGAGCAGAGTCGTCTGAATATCAAGTTGCTCGAAGAACAGAACTTCAAGCAGCAACAGGAGCTAGCCTTCTATAAGGGTGTATTGGCTCCGGACAGCCGCGTCGATGGGCTGCTCATCCGCAGTGTCGACATCCATCCCACTGAGCAGGCGGGGTTGTTCCGCTTCAAGATCATGCTCAGTCGGGTCGGCAAGGATGACAAACCCTTGCAAGGGCGTTTGCATGTGCAGGTGGATGGCCGCCAGGCAGGCAAGGCGAAAAGCCTGCAGTTAGGGCAATTGAGCGGAGATTTGCCAGAGGGGTCGACCGACCAGTCGATTCCGTTCGCCTTCAAGCACCTGCAGGCGATTCCGGAAGGCGGACGTCTCGGCGAGCTGCAGCTCCCCGAGGGGTTCGAGCCGAAGCAGATACGTATCAAGGCCGATGTCGAGGGTGGCAAGCCCGTCGAGCGTCAAATCGAATGGACTGACTGATAAGTGATGGTTCGCGATGTGGAATAAAGGCAAAGGCAAGGCAGACATGCAGCGTTTCACTGGCAAGACCAGCCTGATCGCCGCAGGCGCGGCATTTCGCGGTGATCTGGAGTTTCAGGGGGCCGTGCAGATCGATGGCAGGGTGCTTGGCGATATTCGCACCGAGGAAGGCCTGGTGCGGGTCAGTGTCGATGGCCAGGTTGAAGGTGAAGTGCGAGCCCCCCATATAGTGATCGATGGCGAGATCATCGGTGATGTCTACGCCACTCAGCACGTCGAGTTGGGGCCTAAGGCTCGGGTGCGCGGCAACCTCTACTACGGCCTGATGGAAATGGCCATGGGGGCGCAGGTCGAGGGTGGTTTGCGGCCGATCAAGGAACAGGGTAGACCGTTGGAGCTACCGGAGAGCGTGGACGACGTAGAATAGTTGACCGCTTTTCTAGGGTAAGCGGATAATGTAGCGCTACAACGCAGTATGGCGCCTGGCGCCGGGAGAGAAACATGAGCGTCGAAACCTTCACCCCCACCGCAGCGATGCAGTTCACGCAAGGGGCGGCAAGCAAGGTTAAGAACCTGGTTGATGAAGAGGGCAACCCGCGTCTGAAGCTGCGCGTATTCGTCACTGGTGGCGGCTGCTCCGGTTTCCAGTACGGTTTTACCTTCGATGAAGACGTTGCCGATGATGACACCATCATCGAGCGCGAAGGTGTCGCTCTGGTCGTCGATCCGATGAGTTTTCAGTATCTGGTAGGCGCCGAAGTTGATTATCAGGAAGGCCTGGAAGGATCGCGTTTCGTGATCAAGAACCCCAATGCGACCACCACCTGTGGCTGCGGGTCTTCGTTCTCGATCTGACCCGCCTTGCCATACACGAAAACGCCGCGCATTTGCGCGGCGTTTTTCGTTCTGGGCGTTGGTTCTAGGCCGGGTAGATGGCGCCAAGGATTCTTGGCCCACGGGCGCCAGTAACCTCTGGACGATTGGCCGGGATCCCATTGAGGCAGCAGTGGGCCAGCCAGGCGAATGCCATGGCCTCTACCCAGTCAGCCGGCACGCCGTGATCGTCCGTGCTGCTGACCCGAGCGCCCGGCAGCAGCGCCTGCAAGCGCTCGATCAATGTCCTGTTGTGAGCGCCGCCGCCGCACACCAGCAGTTCGCTGCAATGTGGCTGAGCCTGTTGCAGTGAAGAGGCGATGCTCGTTGCGGTCAGCTCGAGCAGCGTGGCCTGCACGTCTTCTGCCTTGTATATGGGCTGTCTTGCCAGCTGTTCCATCAACCATGGCAGGTTGAACAGCTCGCGGCCGGTGCTTTTCGGGCCTGTGGCCTGGAAGAAGGGATCGCCGAGCAGCGCGCTGAGCAAGCCATCCTGCACCTGGCCGCTGGCCGCCCATGCGCCGTCGCGGTCATAGGCATGCCCTTGATGTTGCTGAATCCAGGCGTCCATCAATACGTTGCCAGGGCCGCAATCGAAACCCAGCGCTGGCTTTCCTTCTTCCAGCAGGCTCAGGTTACTGAAACCGCCCACGTTGAGGATCGCCCTTGCCGCGTCACGGCTGGCGAACAGCGCCTCGTGGAATGCCGGCACCAGCGGTGCACCCTGGCCGCCCGCCGCGACATCGCGGCGACGGAAGTCCGCCACCACGCTGATTCCGGTCAGTTCGGCGAGCAGTGCGGCATTGCTGATCTGGATGGTGAAACCCCGTGCCGGCTCATGGCGCACGGTCTGGCCATGGCTGCCAATCGCGCGGATGGCTTGCGGTTGCAGATTCTGTTCGGCCAACAGGCTATGCACGCCTTCGGCGACCAGATGCGCCCATTGCTGCTCGGCGACGGCTGCACGCGCGAGCTCGTCCGGGCCAGAGCTGCAGAGTGCCAGCAATTGTTCGCGGAGCGCGTCGGGGAGGGGCTGGTAATGATGAGCGAGCAGCCTGGTGTGCTCGCTTTGTTCGATAAGGGCGATGTCCAGCCCGTCAAGACTGGTGCCGGACATCACGCCAAGGTAGAGCATCGGCTTAACGCTTGTTCAGCGCGAGCATGGTGGCTTTTTCCTGATCCATGCGCGCCATCAGTGGCTTGCTCATCTGCAGGAAACGTTGTTTTTCCTGGCGAGCGATCGGGTCGGACATGGGCAGCTTCTGGCTCAGCGGGTCCACGTGAGTGCCGTTGACCTGAAACTCATAGTGCAGGTGCGGCCCGGTGGACAGGCCGGTCGTACCGATGTAGCCGATGATCTGGCCCTGCTTGACGCTGCCGCCGGTACGTACGCCTTTGGCGAAACCCTGCATGTGGGCATAGAGGGTACGGTAACGGCTACCGTGCTGCAGTACGACGGTGTTGCCGTAACCGCCCTTGCGGCCTGCGAGGATCACCTTGCCGTCACCGGCCGCTTTGATCGGAGTGCCGCGCGGGGCTGCGTAATCCACGCCTTTGTGGGCGCGAATCTTGTTGAGGATCGGGTGCTTGCGGCCGTTGGAGAAGCGCGAGCTGATGCGGGCGAAGTCCACCGGGGTACGGATGAATGCCTTGCGCATGCTGTTGCCATCGGCATCGTAGTAGCTGACGTTGCCCTGCTTGTCGGTGTAACGCACGGCAGTGTAAGTCTTGCCGCGGTTGGTGAAGCGCGCGGAAAGAATGTTGCCGGTACCAACGGACTTGTCGGCAACGACCTTCTCCTGGTAGATGACTTCGAATTCGTCGCCCTGCCGAATATCCATGGCGAAGTCGATGTCGTAGCCAAAAATGTTGGCCAGATCCATGGTCAGATTGTGCGACAGACCGGCGCGCTTCGCGGACACGAACAACGAGCTGTTGATTACCCCGTGAGCGTAGGAATCACGTACATCCGGCTTGACCAGCTCGCGCTTGAAGTCGTAGCCCTTTTCCGTCTTGTTCAGGCTGACGCTTTCCAGGTCGCTGAGCTTGCTGTGCAGGCTTTCCAGCTGACCGTCTTCGCTGAGCTTGAACTGCAGCTCCTGGCCGACCTTGAGGCGGCTCAACTGCTTGGCGTCCTTGCTGCTGTTTATCACGTCATGCAGGGTGTTGGCCGACAGGCCGACCTTGCTGAATACCGTGGAAAGCGTATCGCCATTGGCCACAGCAACGGTTTTGCTGAGAGGATCTTCCGGCGGCTGTTCGGCTACCTGGGGCTCGGCTTCCAGCTCGGCGTTCTGGGTGTCTTCGTTGCCTTCAATTTGCGCGAAGGGTGATTCATCGGCAGGTTGATCCTGTGCCACGTCTGCCGGAGGCGTCGGCAGGTTCTGCTGTACCTGCTCCGAGCCGTTGTCCATGTCGAGATTGAGAAAGGTCTTTTTCGCTTCTACTTCCCGGGAAGGGAACACCAGGAGGGCCAGGCTGAGCAGTGCGGCTACGCCGCTCGCTGCAATGATGTGGGTTTTGGGATAGAGCGGCGGCGCTTTAGTTGTCGAGGTCATAGGGCTGCTTTTTTTGAAGTGAAAAGATGAAGAGGAAAAGAAGATACTGATGAATATGCAGTAACTGTATAAAATATAACCAAATCCACCTTGAGGCAACCCTGAAGGTGATGGCTGGTAAGCCTGTGGCTTTACGCTGGGCAAAACTTGTCATTTGTCCGTGATCTTGTATGGTTGGTTCCCTTTTGAATTTGGTGATTGTGAGTCCTTATGAAGTCGGTTGAAGAGCAGCTCGCGCTGATCAAGCGCGGTGCGGAAGAAGTCCTGGTTGAGGCGGAGCTGATCGACAAGCTCAAGCGTGGCGAGCCGCTGCGTATCAAGGCTGGCTTCGACCCGACCGCGCCGGATCTGCATCTGGGCCACACCGTGCTTATTAATAAGCTGCGCCAGTTTCAGGATCTGGGTCACCAGGTGATCTTCCTGATTGGCGACTTCACCGGAATGATCGGCGACCCTAGCGGCAAGAGCGCCACTCGCCCGCCGCTTACCCGCGAGCAGGTTCTCGAGAACGCCGAGACCTATAAGCAGCAAGTGTTCAAGATCCTCGATCCGGCGAAGACCGAGGTTGCCTTCAACTCCACGTGGATCAACGAGCTGACGCCTGCCGATTTCATTCGTCTGGCTTCGCAGTACACCGTGGCGCGGATGCTCGAGCGCGACGACTTCGACAAGCGCTACTCCGGCAATCAGCCGATCGCCATTCATGAGTTCCTTTACCCGCTGGTGCAGGGGTACGACTCCGTTGCCTTGCGTGCCGATGTCGAGCTGGGTGGCACCGATCAGAAATTCAACCTGCTGATGGGGCGTGAGCTGCAGCGCGCCTATGGCCAGGCCTCTCAGTGCGTGGTCACCATGCCGCTGCTCGAAGGTCTGGATGGCGTCAAGAAGATGTCCAAGTCGTTGGGCAACTATATAGGTATCCAGGAAGCGCCCGGCGTCATGTACAACAAGCTGGTGTCCATGCCGGATGCGCTGATGTGGCGCTACTTCGAACTGCTGAGCTTCCGCTCCATGGACGAGATCGGGCAGTTCAAGACGGATGTCGAGAATGGCGCCAACCCTCGTGATATCAAAATCAAGCTGGCCGAAGAGATCGTCGCGCGCTTTCACGGCGAAGAAGCCGCTGCAACCGCGCACCGCTCTGCCGGTAACCGTATGAAGGACGGCGAGCTGCCGGAGGACCTGCCAGAGGTTGAGCTGGCTTCTGCCGAAGACATGCCGATCGCCGCTCTCCTTAATAAGGCAGGTTTGGTGAAGAATGCGGCAGTCGCTCGCGACCTGCTGGGTTCAGGTGGTGTGCGAGTGGATGGTCAGGTTGTCGATCGAGCCTTCGTGTTCAAGCTGGGTGCGACGCATGTCTGTCAGGCCGGCAAGAAGGCTTTCGCGCGTATTACGCTGAAATCCGAATAAACCTGAAATAAGCCCTTGACCTGATTTCGTGGGGGCCTATAATGCGCACCACTTCCGGCGCGGCCTGATCTGAAAACTCCTTATTAAACAAGAAGTTAGACGAAAATAAAGGTTGCACGGACGGCGAATTCGAGTAGAATG
>NZ_JBQWIF010000022.1:0-96957 GCF_052958135.1 Pseudomonas sp. SZ40
CCCTACCCCCAGAGGCATGAACCGTAGAATGGTTACCGCTGGTGGGCTGAAGCCCACCCTACTCCCCAGAGGCATGAGCCGTAGAATGGTGACCGCTGGTGGGCTGAAGCCCACCCTACTCGGGGGCATGAACCGTAGGGTGGGCTTTAGCCCACCAAAACCATTCAACCCGACGGTGGCTGGACGTTCCAGGCATGCGGTTCGGAGCTTCAGCCCAGCAAAGGCTCCTTCAGTACAAGGCGCATTCTTTGCGGCTGATCGCGGTGCCCGGCCGGTAGCTGGCAGACCGGCAAGTCGTCGACCCAGACGAAGCCGTATAGCCGATAAAGGGCCAGGGCTGCCCGATTGGACTTGAACACGTTCAATTCGATGCAGCGCATGCCCTGCTCGCGGCAATGCTCGATGACCTTTTCCAGCAAGCGCCGGCCCAATCCCTGGCGTCGCCAGCTGGCATGCACCTGCATGCCAAGGATGCCTACGGTCGCATCGCCCTCGGGCCGGCAGTAGCTGTCCGGGTAGGCTTCGGCGGTAGCGACGATGCGTCCTGCATGCTCGATCACATAGACCGCCCAACCGTTGTCGTCCGCCCGCTCCAGCGCACGGGCGATGACGGCTTTGGGCGGTGCCTGGGGGCGAGTCGAGTACAGCCCTTCCGCTGCCACCTGGCCGAACAGCTCATGAAAGGCGTCGAGGTCGTCCATGCGGATCTTGCGCGGCTGCATGCCCGGGTCATCCTGAAAATCGTCGCCCATGCTACTCCAGAGCGCCTCCGCGTAACCAGAGCAATGTAAAGCCAACTTGACTAACGAAAGGTCTCTCTCTAATGTAAAGCAAACTTTCCATAGAAGGGATGCGTTATGAGCCAGAACCGTTTTCTCGTCCACTTCGCCCTGGCGATGGTTGCCTATGTAATCGCGGTGATCATCAGCAGCCTGTTGCTCGGCACGGTTGCGCACGGCGCGCTGCGTACCCTGTGCGCGCTGATTCCCATTGCCCCGCTGATCGCCGTCGCCATCACGGTGATTCGCCAGGTTCGTCAGCTCGATGAACTGGCCCGCGCCATCCATCTGGAAGCGTTGGCCATGGCCTTCGTGGGTACAGCCCTGATCACCTTCAGCTACGGCTTTCTGGAGACTGCCGGCTTCCCGCGCCTGTCGATGTTCTTCGTGTGGCCAGTACTGGCCTGCCTGTGGGCACTGGGTTCGGTGATCGCCTGGAGACGCTACCGGTGATCAACCATGTACGTGAACGGCGCACCGAGCGGGGCTGGTCACAGGCTGACCTCGGCGCGCAACTGGGCGTCTCGCGGCAGACCATCAACGCCATCGAGACCGGCCGCTACGACCCCAGCCTGCCCCTCGCCTTCAAGATCGCCCGGCTGTTCGAGTCACGCATCGAAGACCTGTTCCAGGCACCCGAGGAGTGAGCATGCCGACAGCGGAACACTCGCCCCTGCAGCGTTATCTGCATGCCGTCGAGCACCAGGGCTTCGCTGCCGACGCTGCCCAGTTGCAGGCCGCGCACCTGCTCCAGGCCTGCCATGAAGCCCTGCATGCAGCACCAGCGCGAACGCCACCAGGGGTTTATCTGTGGGGCCCGGTGGGGCGTGGCAAGACCTGGCTGATGGACAGTTTCTACCACTCGCTGCAGGTTCCAGCTCGGCGTCAGCACTTCCACCATTTCATGCGCTGGGTGCACCGGCGCCTGTTCGAATTGACGGGCACCGCCGAGCCCCTCGCGATGCTGGCTCGCGAGCTGGGTACGGAGATTCGTGTGCTGTGCTTCGATGAGCTGTTCGTCAGCGACATCGGCGACGCGATCCTGCTCGGTCGCCTGTTCGGCTCGCTGTTCGATGAAGGCGTGGTACTGGTTGCCACGTCCAACCAGCCACCGGATCAGTTGTACGCCGGTGGCCACAATCGCGAGCGCTTTCTCCCGGCGATAGCCGCGCTGCAGCGACACATGCAGGTGGTCGCCGTGGATGGCAATCAGGATCATCGTCAGCACCCAGGCCAGCACTGCCAGCGCTACTGGGTTCGCGAGCCGGGCCAGCCCAGCGCCCTGCCCGCGCTGTTCGATTCGCTGAGTGGCGGCGAAACCGCCAGCCACGAAGCGTTGGCCCTCAACCACCGATTGATTGGCGTACAACGTCACAGCGACAAGGTGCTGCATTGCAGCTTCGATCAACTTTGCGTGGAGCCTCTCTGCGCCCAGGATTTCATCCTGCTGTGCGACCGTTTCACGGCCATCCTGCTCGGAGACGTGCCGGCCCTCAGTGCGCAGCAACGCCCCTCGAAGATCGCCCGCGGCACCGAAGATGCCGCCGAGCGGGTGGTGGCCGGTGACCGTCATCTGCCCGCCCTGTCGATCCACGACAACGCCGTGCGGCGCTTCATCGCCCTGGTGGACGAGTGCTACGACCGCCGCGTGCCGCTGTATCTGGAAGCCGAAGTGGCGCTTGAAGCGCTGTACACCGAAGGCTATCTGTCCTTCGCGTTCCGCCGCACCCTGAGCCGGCTGCAGGAAATGCAGATGCAGCGCTTCGGGTGACCGCGGGTGCGCCAGATACTGACTTGGTAGGTTGCAGGCTGGGCCGGGCGGCGATCCGCCTTACCCCACCCGGTCGCTAGCTCCCAGGCTCCAGCATGGGAGTTCGGGCCAGGGTGCTCCGTGCCCTATCCCTGCGCGGCCGTTGGCTCGATGCCGAGGAAAGTACACAGCTCGGCCTTCTTGGCCATGGCGTCCTGGTAGCCCAGCTCGATCAGTTCGCTGCAGTAGCCGGGTTCGAACAGCAGGTAGCTCAGCACCCCACCACCGCCATCGCGGGTCGCGCCGGGGCCGCGCAGGAACAGGCGCAACGCGGCAGGCATTTCGCGGCGATGGCGGGCGGCGATCACGTCCAGGGGCTGACTGGGGGAGATCACCAGCACCTCGACCGGCGTCAGGCCATAGGTGCGGCTGCGCTGCTCGGCAGGCACCAGCCGGCCCAGCTGATTGAGGCGTGCCAGCAGCTCGATGTCGCTCTCGACGTTATCGATGAAGGTGCTGTTGAGCATGTGCCCGGCGATCTGCGCCAGGCTCGGCATGCTGCCGGCCGGCCGTGGAGCCGCGGCGCTGGCGCTGTTCTGATCGCCTACCGGATTGCCGCTCACCCCCACCACCAGCACCCGGGTGGCGCCAAGGTGCAGCGCCGGGCTGATCGGCGCCATCTGCCGCACGGCGCCATCACCGAAATACTCGCGGTTGATCTTCACGGGCTCGAAGATCAGCGGAATGGCGGTACTGGCCAGCAGATGGGGCAGCGCCAGACGGGTCGGTACGCCGACACGACGATGGCGGAACCAGGGATCGATAGCCGCCCGCCCCTGATAGAAGGTCACCGCCTGGGCCGACTCGTAACCGAAGGCGGTGACGGCCACCGCACGCAATTGCCGATGACGTATCGCGGCCGCGATCCCCGAAAAATCCAGCTCGCGTTCGAGCAAACCGGCCAGCGGCGAACTGTCGAGCAGCGCCACCGGCACCTGCTTGCCCAGGCCGAGCATGCTGTGGCCGACGAAACGGCTGGCCTGGCGCAGTACGCCGGGCCAGTCGCTACGGTATACCTGATCGGTGTGGAAGCTGCGCCATACGGTGCTCAGTCGACGCACCGCTTCGCGAAAATGCAGGGCTCCGCAGGCCAGGCTGACGGCATTGATGGCGCCGGCCGATGTACCGACGATCACCGGAAACGGGTTGCCCGATGAATCGGGCAGCAGATCGGCGATCGCCGACAGCACGCCGACCTGATAGGCCGCGCGGGCGCCACCGCCGGAAAGGATGAGGCCAGTGGTGGACGGTTCGCTGCGGGCATCCTGCGTCATCGGGTCGATTCCAATTCGAGGTTGTCAGTAGAGCTTGGGCTCGCCTGGTGGACGGGTCTTGAAACGGCGGTGCGCCCACAGATACTGCGCAGGACAGGTGGCGATGGCCTCCTCGACCCAGGCGTTGACGCGCAGGCAATCGGCCAACTCGGTCTCGCCGGGAAAGTCGGCGAGCGGCGGGTGAATGGTCAGGCGATAGCCCTGGCCATCGGGCAGGCGCTGCTGAGTGAACGGCAGCACGATGGCGCGTCCCAGGCGGGCGAACTTGGTGGTCGCGGTGACCGTCGCGGCCTGCACGCCGAACAGCGGCGCGAACAGGCTCTGCTTGGGGCCGTAGTCCTGATCCGGCGCATACCAGATCGCCCGGCCGCCACGCAGCACCTTGATCATGGCGCGCACGTCTTCACGCTCGATGGCGGTGGCATCCAGGTTGTGACGCTCACGCCCGCGTCGCTGCACGAAGTCGAACAGCGGATTGCGATGCTCACGGTACATGCCGTCGATGGTATGCACCTGGCCCAGCAAGGCTGCGCCGATCTCCAGGGTGGTGAAATGTATCGCCATGAGGATCACGCCCTGCCCTTGGGCCTGGGCCTGCTGCAGGTGTTCGATGCCTTCGATGTGCGCCAGCCGCGCGAGCTTCTCCCGCGGCCACCACCAGCTCATGGCCATCTCGAAAAAGGCGATACCGGTGGAGGCGAAATTTTCCTTCAGCAGTCGCTCGCGCTCGGCGGCGGACATCTGTGGAAAGCACAGTTGCAGGTTACGCGTGGCGATACGCCGCCGGGAACCGGCCACCCGGTACATCAACCAGCCCAGGCCACGGCCCAGACGCAGCAAGGCGCCATAGGGCAATTGCACGATCAGCCATAACAGCCCAAGCCCCAGCCACAACGGCCAGAAGCGTGGGTGAAGGAAGGAGCGACGAAATACTGGACGATCCATTGACGATCCTGGACAGCGTTCAAAGCCGCTTAGTCTAACAGCTCGCTCGGCGATGGTGCCCCACTGCCATTCAACGCCGCCAGCTGATCTGCAGTGTTTCTCCGGCGACCATGCGCTGCATGTGATCGGCCACCACGGGCTCCAGCTGCTCCAGCGTGGCCGCGTCCGGTGCCTCGATGAGCACGTCCAGGCCGCCCTCCACCACCGTCAGGGTGCAACGCGCCGGGTCGAAGAAGATCTCGCCACGGGTTTCGTCGACGCTCACCTGAAACTTGTGGCTCCAGTGCCGACACAAACGGGTCACGCAGCGCACGGCATGTTCGGTGGTAACCGTCGCACGGGATTCGGGCATGGCAGGGCTCCTGATCGATAGGCTGTTGGCGAGGCGGGAAATCTAGCATGCCGCCTCGCTGCTCGGCATGCGGCATTGTTGATCCATACGATCGAAAAGCCTGGACTTGCATGCCGGTCGACCCGGCGTCAGGATCGTACCCAGCCAATAACAATACCCGCCCCGTCACGGCCAGGAGAACCCCATGCAAGATGTCGTCATCGTCGCCGCCACTCGTACCGCCATTGGCAGTTTCCAGGGGGCGCTGGCGGATGTTCCGGCCACCGAACTGGGCGCGGCGGTGATCCGTCGCCTGCTCGAGCAGACCGGTCTGGATGGCAATCAGGTCGATGAGGTGATCCTCGGCCACGTGCTCACCGCTGGCGCCGGGCAGAACACCGCCCGCCAGGCGGCTATCACTGCCGGCCTGCCCCATGCCGTACCGGCCCTGACTCTCAACAAGGTCTGCGGCTCCGGCCTCAAGGCGCTGCATCTCGGTGCCCAGGCGATTCGCTGTGGCGATGCCGAGGTGATCATTGCCGGCGGCATGGAAAACATGAGCCTGGCGCCCTACGTGCTGCCCAAGGCACGCACCGGGCTGCGCATGGGCCATGGCCAACTGATCGACAGCATGATCAGCGATGGCCTCTGGGATGCCTTCAACGATTACCACATGGGCATCACCGCCGAGAACCTGGTGGACAGCTACGCCATCAGCCGTGAGGCCCAGGATGCCTTCGCGGCAGCCTCCCAGCAGAAAGCCGTGGCAGCCATCGCGTCCGGGCGTTTCGCCGACGAGATCACGCCGATCCTGATTCCCCAGCGCAAGGGCGAGCCCATCGCCTTCACCACCGACGAACAACCCCGCGCGGGCACCACGGCAGAAACCCTGGCCAAGCTGAAACTGGCCTTCAAGAAAGACGGCAGCGTCACCGCCGGCAATGCCTCGAGCCTCAACGACGGCGCAGCTGCGGTGCTGCTGATGAGCGCGAGCAAAGCGCAGAGTCTGGGGCTACCGGTGCTGGCGCGAATAAAGGCGTACGCCAACGCCGGCGTCGACCCGGCGATCATGGGCATCGGCCCGGTATCGGCCACCCGCCGCAGCCTGGACAAGGCCGGCTGGTCTCTCGATCAGCTCGACCTGATCGAAGCCAACGAAGCCTTCGCCGCCCAGGCCCTGTCGGTCGGCCAGGAGTTGGGCTGGGATGCTGCAAAGGTCAACGTCAACGGCGGTGCCATCGCCCTCGGCCACCCGATCGGCGCCTCCGGTTGCCGCGTGCTGGTCACCCTGCTGCACGAGATGCTCAAGCGTGACGCCAGGAAAGGCCTGGCCACCCTGTGCATCGGCGGCGGTCAGGGCGTGGCGCTGCTGCTCGAGCGGGATTGAACGGCGAGGCCGGTCTACTGCCGGGCCTGCCATTTCGGGGCCAGTTCGCGATACGATCAGGCTCCATCCCAACGAAGCTCCCCATGAACGATCTCCCAACCCTCCACTATCTGTTCGCCGAATGCCGCAAAACCTGCCCGCAGCGCCCGGAAGTCACGGCCATCGTGCTCTTCGCCCTGCTCTGCGAGGATGACGACGTGGTGTACCTGGAAATCCGCTACACCGACTACGCCAGCGGCCAGTTCGAAGGTGATCACCTCTGGCTGTCGCTGGAGGAAGCGATGCATTCCGCCCTGGAGGATCACGGCATTGCAGAGGATGACTGGCGAGCGCTGTCGGCCCGAGAGATCGCCCGCATAGACCGCACCATCGAGTAGCGGCTCAGGTTGATGGCCGCTGTCGCAGGACGCGGCGAGGCCTGCAGCTAGCGGCGGCAGCCGTCCCACAGTTTCATGATCTGCCCGACTGCGGCATCCAGCGCCGCGTGCTCGATGCCGTCGCGGGCCAGGGTGGACAGCCCCAGCAGGAAGCTGTCGAACGCCGACGTCAGTGCCTGTACGTCGGTATCGGCCGCCAGCTCACCTTCGCTGATTGCCCGCTCGATACAGGCACGTATTCCCTTGCGCGTGCGATCGCGGACTTCGCTCAGCACCGTGGTCCCCTGCTCCGGGGTGCAGACGCCGATCACCCCGAGGGCCACCATGCAGCCTCGCGGATGCCCCGTCTCGCATTGCATGCTGGCCGAGCGGCGCAGCGTCAGCTCGACGGCGTCGCGCGGCGCAAGGCCGCCATCGAAGAGGCTCTCGGTCACCCGACCGTGAGTGCTCATGTAGTGCTCCACGACCTCATCGAACAACGCCTCCTTGGAACCGAAGGCTGCATAGAAACTGGGTGCTGAGATTCCACCACCGATCCCGGCCTTGAGCTGGCTCAGGGATGTAGCCTGATAGCCATGCTCCCAGAACAGGTGCATCGCCTGGACGATTGCCGCATCGCGGTCGAATGTGCGTGGGCGCCCCATCTGTGCCATGTCCGTCCTCCCTCCTGATGACATAAATACTAGTCGATACAAAAGTCGTTGACCATGGCTCTGCGTCGCCTTACATTTGTACCAATCGATACATATATGAGACGCACCCATGACCGACTCCGCGAAAACCGATTCACTTCCCGTTTCAGCGCTACTGGCACTGGCGATGACGGGCTTCATCTGCATCCTCACCGAAACCCTGCCGGCTGGCCTGCTCCCGGAAATCAGCGCCGGGCTCGACGTTTCCCCCGCACTGGCAGGGCAACTGGTCACGCTCTATGCCCTGGGCTCGCTGCTGGCCGCGATCCCGCTGACCATCGCCACCCAGGGCTGGCGGCGGCGCAACGTCCTGCTGCTGTCGATAGTCGGTTTTCTGCTGTTCAACTCGATCACCGCCTGGTCGTCGAACTATGTCCTGACGCTGGCCGCCCGCTTCTTCGCCGGTATGGCGGCGGGTCTGGCATGGAGCCTGATCGCCGGTTACGCCCGGCGCATGGTCGCTCCGCATCAGCAGGGCCGAGCCCTGGCGCTGGCCATGGTGGGCACCCCAATCGCCCTTTCCCTGGGCGTGCCGATCGGCACCTGGCTCGGCGGTATGGTGGGTTGGCGCACCGCCTTCGGGCTGATGTCCCTGCTCAGCGTCGGGCTGATCGTCTGGGTGCTCGCCAAGGTGCCGGACTACCCCGGGCAATCGCGAACCCAGCGCATTGCCTTGCGTTCGGTGCTGCTGACGCCAGGCGTACGCCCCGTTCTCGCCGTGGTGCTGACCTGGATGCTCGCCCACAACATGCTCTACACCTACATCGCCCCCTTCGTCGCCCCTGCCGGGCTGGGCAATCAGATCGATGTCGTCCTGCTGACCTTTGGCGTCGCCGCCCTGGCGGGCATCTGGATTACCGGTCGCCTGGTCGACCGCCATCTGCGCCAGGCAGTGCTCACCAGCCTTGCCACCTTCGCCCTGGTCGCCCTGCTGTTCGGCCTGCACGCCGATTCGGTCGCCGTGCTGTACGTCGGTGTGTTCGTCTGGGGGCTGACCTTCGGGGGTGCGGCCACCCTGCTGCAAACGGCTCTGGCCGACGCCGCCGGCCCTGGCGCCGACGTGGCGATGTCGATGAACGTGGTGATCTGGAACAGCGCCATCGCCGGTGCGGGGCTGACCGGCGGCGTGCTGCTCGGCCAGTTCGGCGTCGGCGCCTTCCCTTGGGTGATGCTGGCCCTGCTGCTGATCGCCCTGTGGATCGCCTCGGCGGCCAGCCGCCACGGTTTCCCGTCCGGGCAACGACGCAGCGACGTGGTCGTCGCCGGACACTGATCACCCACCTTCGCCAATCAGGAGATAACCATCATGTCCCATTCAGATCGCAAATCCGTTCTGGTCCTCGGCGGCAGCCGCGGTATCGGTGCCGCCATCGTGCGCCGCTTCGCCAGCGATGGCGCGCAGGTAACCTTCACTTACGCCAACTCGGCGGCACCGGCACGGCAGTTGGCAGAAGAAACGAGTAGCCGCGCCGTGCAAGTTGACAGCGCTGATCGTGCCGCCCTGACTACCCTGATCGACAGCCTCGGCGCCATCGACGTGCTGGTGGTCAATGCCGGCGTGTTCGTCGCGGGTGACCCGCTGGGGCTGGATGCCGATAGCATCGACCAGCTCTTCACCATCAATATCAACGCGCCCTACCATGCAGCGGTCAGTGCGGCGCGGCAGATGCCAGCCGGCGGCCGGATCATCCTGATCGGCTCGAACATCGCCGACCGCGCAGCGATGCCGGGCATGGCCGCCTATGGCGCCAGCAAGGCGGCATTGAGTGGCATGGTCAAGGGACTGGCAAGGGATTTCGGCGCGCGTGGCATCACCGTCAACGTCGTGCAACCAGGCCCGACCGATACCGAGATGAACCCGGCCGACGGCCCGCTGAACGAGCTGATGCACAGTTTCATGGCGATCAAGCGGCACGCCCGCAGCGATGAGATCGCCAGCATGGTGGCCTGGCTGGCGGGTGCCGAAGCCCGGCTGGTGACCGGAACGGCGCTGACCATCGACGGTGGTTTCTCGGCCTGACGGTCACTGGCGCCATTCGGTGCCTGTTCGGGTGACTGCTCGCTCAGGTCACCCGCTCGGCCACCGGCAGCTTGGCGATGGCATCGCGGGTTTCGCGGTCCTGGGCATCGCGCCAGGTACGAAAGGCGTCCAGTTCGCCGCCCCAGGTTTTCATGACCCAGGCGAGCACGGCCAGATCGTCCACCAGGCCCAGGCCGGGAATGAAGTCCGGGATGGCGTCCAGCGGCGACACGAAGTACAGCAGGCCGGCCACGATGGCGAGCAGCGCCTGCGGGTTGATCGCCCGATAGCTGCCCCGCCACCAGGCCACGCACAGTTCCTGCAGCAGGCTCAGATCGCCCCTCAGCGAGGACAGGCTGCGGCCGCCACCGCTGCTCTTGCGTGTCACTGCCAGCAGCAATGCCGGCAAGCGACCGCGCTTCAGGAAACGCTGCGCGATGGGCAGGTAACGGGCAAAATTCCACGGTGCTTTCATGACCACTCCTCGTCAGCCCGCGTGTTCGCTGGGCTGTCTGTGGTTATCCACCATAGCTGTGGATAACCTTGTGAACAGTTATGGGATTAGCTTACCAAACGCCCTTGCCATGCGGCCTTGCCACAGATCGGACATTTTTTATCCAGCGGATAAAATCCTGCTAAATCAATTAGTTAAAAAAATCAAAAGATTTCGTAAAAAACCTGACCAAGTAAATAAGAACCTTTGTCGCAGTGTGCATAACCGTAACGCGGTGGTTGCATTCAGAGCGCTTTGCGGCTAGGCAAAAGCTCCAGAAACGACAACGCCCCGTAGAACGGGGCGTTGTTTCGAAACGAACAGCGCTTACTGAGCCGGAGCGGCCTCAGGTGCTGCTTGTTCCTGAGCGGCCTGATCCTTGATCGCGATCAGTTCCAGATCGAACACCAGTACCGAGTTGGCCGGAATGGCCGGGCTCGGGCTCTGGGCGCCGTAAGCGAGTTCGGCGGGGATGTACAGCTTGTACTTCTCGCCAACGTGCATCAGTTGCAGGCCTTCGACCCAACCCGGGATCACGCCGCCAACCGGCAGGTCGATCGGGGTGCCACGCTCGACGGAGCTGTCGAATACGGTGCCGTCGGTGAGCTTGCCTTCGTAGTGAACGGTGACCACGTCATCAGCCTTGGGCTGAGGGCCGTCGGCCTTCTTGACCACTTCATACTGCAGACCCGAGGCGGTAGTGGTGACGCCGTCACGCTTGCCGTTCTCTTCCAGGAACTTCTTGCCGGCCTGGGCCGCTTCTTCGTTGGCTTTGGTCATGCGCTCTTCGGCACGCTTTTGCAGCGAAGAGAAGGCTTCGATCAGCTCTTCGTCTTTCAGGCGCTGCTCTTTCTTGCCGATGGCGTCCTCGATACCTTGAGCGACAGCATTCGGATCCAGATCGTCCATGCCTTCCTGAGCCAGGCTTTTGCCCATGTTCAGGCCGATACCGTAGGAAGCCTTCTGAGCCGGGGTTTCCAGTTTCACTTCGCTGGTTTGCGAATCACAACCGGCGAGCACCAGGCCCACCAGGGCGATCGCTGCTGCCAAACGATGCTGTTTCATGCTGATTCCTTGTCCGCTGCGCCCTAGGGCAATCGAGTGAAGGCGCGAGCTTAGGGGGTGTGGGTGTGTCAACGCAAGCCGCGTTGCTGTGAATTGTCCAGGCAGATCACGCATGCTCTGCGGGAAATGGCGAGATGAAGCAGAAAGCTGACCGGATCGCTCAGTTCGCCGCGCCGATTTGCCAAGGCAGCCGCGTAACTGACTAGCCGGTATGAGTTTTTTTGCACGAAGAAGTTCAGTGGTGACCGGGTGAGCGGGCATCACCGAAGCGCTGCCCGCGCTCTCGCCACCCGTGAAGCCGACTCGCGTCCCAGCACCTTGCTGATATGCGACCCGGCGTCGATCAAACGCGCCAGATCGACGCCGGTTTCGATGCCCAACCCCTGCAACAGGTAGAGCACGTCCTCACTGGCGACGTTACCGGTCGCGCCCCTGGCGTAAGGGCAGCCGCCCAGCCCGGCGACCGAACTGTCGAACACCGCGACGCCCTCCAGCAGGCTGGCGTAGATATTGGCCAGCGCCTGGCCGTAGGTATCGTGGTAGTGCCCGGCCAGTTGCTCCCGTGGCACGTCACGGCCTACCACCTCGATCAGTTGCCGCACGCCGCCAGCGGTACCGACGCCGATGGTGTCGCCCAGGGAGATTTCATGGCAGCCCATGGCATGCAGCTCCCGGCAGACGGCGGCGACCTGATGGGGCGAGACAGCGCCATCATAGGGACAGCCCAGCACGCAGGAGACGTAGCCGCGCACGCGGATACCGCGCTGCTGGGCCATCTCCAGCACCGGCTGAAAGCGCAACAGGCTGTCGGCGATGGAGCAGTTGATGTTGCGCTGCGAGAAGGATTCCGACGCGGCTGCGAACACGGCGACTTCCTTCACACCGGCATCGATTGCCGCCTGCAGCCCTTTCAGATTGGGAGTCAACGCCGCGTAAGTGACACCGGGGTGCCGCTCGATACCAGCAAACACCTCGGTGCTGCCGGCCATCTGCGGCACCCATTTGGGCGATACGAAACTGCCGACTTCTATGTAGGCCAGCCCGGCGGCACTCAGGTCATTCACCAGACGCACCTTGTCGGTCACGCTGATCGGCTGCTTCTCGTTCTGCAGACCGTCCCGTGGGCCGACTTCCACCAGGCGCACGTAACGGGGCAGGCTCATGGCTGCGTCTCCAATTCGACCAGCACCCCGCCTTCGCCGATCAGCTCGCCCTCGGCGCAGTGGATCGCCTTGACCGTGCCCGCCTGCGGCGCCCGGATGCTGTGTTCCATCTTCATGGCCTCCAGCACCACCAGCGCGGCACCGGCCTCCACCTGCTGCCCCGGCTCGACCAGGACACGTACGATGCTACCGTTCATGGGCGCGGTGAGCCCACCCTGATGAACGTTGCCCGCTTCGGCAGCGGCAATCGGGTCGAAGCGGCGCACGGCCAGCCACTCCACGCCCCAGCGCAGATAAAGGGTGTCGCCCTGGCGCACGACCTGTGACTGGCGTACCGCGCTGGCGGGGCGCGTCTGAAGCACCAGGCTGTGGCTGGCGTCGCCGCACACCAGCGCCATACTCACCTCAGCGGGCAAACCACTCCGCCAGGCACTGCGTGACGCCCAGGGCGAGTACGGATCGTCCTGCCGCTGCTGCTCGCCATCGGTGGCTAGGAATGCCGCGCCAGCCTGCAGCCAGAACGCCTCCGGCAGCTCCGTGACCGGTGGCAGCAGCTGCGCCTGGTGACGGTCGATGAAGCCGGTGTCCAGCTGTGCGGCAGCGAACGCCGGGTTGGCCAGAATTCGCTGCAGGAACGCCAGATTGGTCTTGAAACCGCCGACCACGGTCTCTCCCAGCATGGCCAGAAGGCGCTGACGGGCCTCCTCACGGTTCTCGCCCCAGGCGATCAGCTTGGCCAGCATCGGATCATAGAACGGCGACACGTCATCGCCCTGCTCCACCCCGCTGTCGACCCGACGTCCCGGCCCGGCTGCCGGCTCGCGGTACAGGTCGAGGTGGCCACTGGCGGGCAGGAAGCCGCCTTCAGGATCTTCGGCGTACAGACGCACTTCGATGGCATGACCGACGAGGGGCACCTGATCCTGACGAATCGGCAGCGGCTCACCGCGCGCCACGCGAACCTGCCAGGCCACCAGGTCGAGATTGGTGATCGCCTCGGTCACCGGGTGCTCGACCTGCAGACGGGTATTCATCTCCATGAAGAAGAACTCGCCCCGGGCATCGAGGAGAAACTCCACGGTTCCGGCGCCGACATAGCCGATGGCCTGGGCAGCGCGCACCGCGGACTCTCCCATCGCACGCCGCAGCTCCGGCGACAGGCCCGGCGCCGGGGCTTCTTCGACCACTTTCTGATGACGGCGCTGGATCGAACAGTCACGCTCGTTGAGGTACAGGCAGTTGCCGTGCTGATCGGCGAAGACCTGGATCTCCACGTGGCGCGGCTGCAACAGGTATTTCTCCACCAGCATGCGCCCGTCGCCGAACGCCGACTGCGCTTCACGCTGCGCCGACGCCAGGGCTTCAGCCAGTTGGCTTTCGCTCTCGACCACCTTCATGCCCTTGCCACCACCACCGGCAGTCGCCTTGAGCAGCACCGGATAACCGATCCCTGCGGCTGCGCTGCGGAAGGTTTGCAGATCCTGAGCCTCGCCGTGGTAACCCGGTACCAGCGGCACGCCGGCCGCCTCCATCAGCGCCTTGGCCGCGGACTTGCTGCCCATGGCATCGATGGCACTGGCGGGAGGACCGAGAAAGATCAGCCCGGCCGCCTCGAGTTTGCGGGCAAAGGTGGCGTTTTCGGAGAGGAATCCATAACCGGGATGAATGGCCTGGGCGCCGCTGGCCTGCGCAGCCTCGATGATCCTGTCCATCAGCAGGTAGCTGTCGCCTGGTTTGGCGCCGCCGAGATCGATGGCGATATCCGCCTCGCGCACGTGCCGGGCACTGCGGTCGATGGTGCTGTGGACAGCCACCGTGGTCAGTCCGAGGGCCTTGGCGGTGCGCATCACCCGGCAGGCGATCTCGCCGCGGTTGGCGATCAGAAGGGTATCGATGGTTTTCATGGCTGTGCCTGCCAGGCGGAGGGACGTTTCTGCAGAAAGGCAGCGAGGCCTTCCTGCCCTTCTTCGCTGACGCGAATACCGGCGATCACGCTTTCGGTACGCTGGCGCAGGGCGTCGCTGAGTACACCGCTACCGACGCCGTGCAGCAACGCCTTGCTCTCGCGCATGGCCTGCGGGCTGTTGAGCAGCAGATTGGCAATCCACTGCTCGACCTCGCCCTCCAGCTCGGCCGCGGGATAGCACTCGGCGAGCAGCCCCAGTTCCCGCGCTCGCTCACCACTGAAGCGCTCGGCACTGAGCGCGTAGCGTCGGGTGGCGCGCTCGCCGATGGCCTGTACCACGTAGGGGCTGATCACCGCGGGAACCAGGCCGATGCGCACCTCGGACAGGCTGAACGATGCCTCGCTGGCACCGATGGCGATGTCGCAGCAGGCCGTCAGCCCGACCGCACCGCCGAACGCGGCGCCCTGCACCACTGCCAATGTCGGGCACGGCAAGTGGTAGAGCAGGCTCATCAACTCGCCGAGTTGGTGGGCGTCGCGCAGGTTGCTGGCGTAGTCGAGCTGCGCCGAAGCCTGCATCCAGGCCAGATCGGCACCGGCGCAGAAGTGCCGCCCCTGGCCGCGCAGGACGAGAAACCGCAGGCTGTCGTCAGCCGCGACCTGGCGCAATGCCTGGATCAGCTCCTCGATCATCTCGGCGTTGAAGGCGTTGTGCTTGTCCGGGCGGTTCAGCCACAGGGTGGCGACCCCGCGCGGGTCGGTGTGCAATTGGAGGGTGCTGAAATCGGTCATCGGTATGTCCTCGGCCAGGCTACATGCGGAACACGCCGAAGCGTGTCGGCTCGATGGGCGCGTTGAGGCTGGCGGAAATTGCCAGGGCCAGCACCTCGCGGGTCTGTGCCGGGTCGATCACGCCATCGTCCCAGAGTCGCGCACTGGAATAGAAGGCGTGGGCCTGGCGCTCGTACTGCTCGACGATAGGCTGCTTGAGGCGCTGCTCGTCCTCGGCGGAAAACACCTGGCCGGCGCGCTGCGCCTGCTCGTGCTTGACCTGCACCAGCACCCCGGCAGCCTGCTGCGCGCCCATCACGCCAATGCGCGCGTTGGGCCACATCCACAGAAAGCGCGGATCGAAGGCTCGCCCGCACATGCCGTAGTTGCCCGCGCCGAAGCTGCCGCCGATGATCACCGTGAACTTGGGCACACGGGCGCAGGCCACCGCGGTGACCAGCTTGGCGCCGTGCTTGGCGATACCGCCCTCTTCGTATTTCTTGCCGACCATGAAGCCGGTGATGTTCTGCAGGAACAGCAACGGAATGCCGCGCTGGCAGGCCAGCTCGATGAAGTGCGCGCCCTTCTGCGCGGCTTCCGCGAAGAGGATGCCGTTGTTGGCCAGGATGGCGACCGGATAACCATTGAGGTGCGCGAAACCGCAGACCAGGGTGGTACCGAACAGCGCCTTGAACTCGTCGAGCTGCGAGTCATCGACGATCCGCGCGATCACCTCCCGCACATCGAACGGCTGCTTGGAATCGGCGGGAATGATGCCGTACAGCTCATCGGCGCAGTAACGCGGCGCGATGGGCTGGCGCGCTTGCACGTCACCGAGCTTGCGCCAGTTGAGGTTGGCAATGCAGCGGCGCGCCAGGGCCAGGGCGTGCCGGTCGTTTTCCGCATAGTGGTCGGCCACGCCACTGGTCTTGCAGTGCACGTCGGCGCCACCAAGCTCCTCGGCGCTGACCACTTCACCGGTGGCGGCCTTCACCAGCGGCGGGCCGGCGAGAAAGATGGTCGCCTGCTCACGCACCATGATGGTCTCGTCGCTCATCGCCGGCACATAGGCGCCGCCGGCGGTGCACGAGCCCATCACCACGGCGATCTGGGGGATGCCCTGGGCGCTCATGGTGGCCTGGTTGAAGAAGATCCGGCCGAAGTGCTCGCGATCGGGAAACACCTCGTCCTGACGCGGCAGGTTGGCACCACCGGAATCCACCAGGTAGATGCATGGCAGGCGGTTCTGACTGGCGATGGCCTGGGCGCGCAGGTGTTTCTTCACGGTCAGCGGATAATAACTACCGCCCTTCACCGTGGCGTCGTTGGCGATGATCATGCATTCGACGCCTTCGACACGGCCAATTCCGGCGATCACCCCGGCGGCGGCAACCTCTTCGTCGTAGACCTGATAAGCGGCGAGCTGACCGATTTCCAGAAACGGCGAGCCCGGATCGAGCAGCCAGTCGATGCGCTCGCGAGGCAGCAGCTTGCCGCGCGAGCGGTGCCGTTCCTGCGCCTTGGCACCTCCGCCTTCGCGGGTACGGGCGAGCACGCCGTGCAACTCATCGACCTGGGCCAGCATCGCTTCTCGGTTGACGGCGTACTCGGGGGAACGGGTGTTCAGTTTTGTACACACAATGGCCATGACATTGGCTCCGACTGGCAGCGTGGGACTCTGATCACGCCGTTTCGTTGAACAGCTCGCGACCGATCAGCATGCGGCGAATTTCACTGGTGCCGGCGCCGATCTCGTAGAGTTTGGCGTCGCGCCACAGACGCCCGACCGGATACTCGTTGATGTAGCCATTGCCGCCGAGAATCTGGATCGCCTCACCGGCCAGCCAGGTGGCTTTTTCCGCTGCATAGAGGATGACCCCGGCGCAGTCCTTGCGGACCTGACGCACATGGCCGCTGCCCAGGGCGTCGAGCTGCCGGCCGACCGCGTAGAGGTACGCGCGGCAGGCCTGCTGGGTGGTGTACATGTCGGCCAGCTTGCCCTGGATCAGCTGGAACTCGCCGATGCTCTGGCCGAACTGCTTGCGGTCGTGGATGTAGGGCACCACCACGTCCATCGCCGCCTGCATCAGCCCCAGCGGGCCGCCAGAAAGCACCGCACGCTCGTAATCCAGGCCGCTCATCAGCACTCGTGCGCCTTCACCGACGCCGCCCAGTACGTTCTCCTGCGCCACTTCGACATCCTGGAATACCAGCTCGCCGGTGTGCGAACCGCGCATGCCGAGCTTGTCGAGCTTCTGGGCGACGCTGAAGCCTGGCGCGCCCTTCTCGACGATGAACGCGGTCATGCCCTTGGCGCCCGCGCTCGAGTCGGTCTTTGCATAGACCACCAGCACGTCGCAATCCGGGCCGTTGGTGATCCACATCTTGGTGCCGTTGAGCAGGTAACGGTCGCCCTTGCGATCGGCGCGCATCTTCATCGACACCACGTCGGATCCGGCATTGGGCTCGCTCATGGCCAGTGCCCCAATGTGTTCACCACTGATCAGCCTCGGCAGAAAGCGGCGCTTCTGGGCCTCGCTGCCATTGCGGTTGATCTGGTTCACGCACAGGTTGGAATGGGCGCCATAGGACAGGCCGATACCGCCCGCTGCCCGGGAGATTTCCTCCATGGCGATCATGTGCGCCAGGTAGCCCATGCCGGCGCCACCGTATTCCTCGCTGACGGTCAGGCCGAGCAGGCCCATGTCCCCGAACTTGCGCCACAGGTCCATGGGGAACTGGTCACTGCGATCGGCTTCGGCAGCCCGTGGGGCGATTTCCTTGGCGGCAAAACCGGCGACCGCGTCGCGAAGCATGTCGATTTCCTCGCCGAGGAAGAAATTCAGACCTGGCAGCGTGATGCTCATGTAACGACTCTCCATTGTTGTAGTTGTTGGATGCGCTAAACGATGGGGCAGCGGCAGATCAAGAAGCGGCGGGCATCTCCTGCATGGCGATCAGGCAGCGCTGTTCGGCGGTGTCCAGCTCACGTTGCATCTGCTGGATGTCGAGCAACTGGCGGGCGAGATGCTCGCGGCGCTCGGCGATCTTTTCCAGAAAATGGTCGAGCTGCTTGCGATTGCCGCCAGCGGGGTCATAGAGGTCGATCAATTCCTTGCACTCGGCGAGGGAAAAACCGATGCGCTTGCCACGCAGGATGAGCATCAGCGTCACCCGATCGCGGGCGCTGTAGATACGCTCCTGCCCCTTGCGCTCAGGCATGAGCATGCCCTGCTCTTCATAGAAACGAATGGTGCGGGTGGTGACGCCGAGTTCGTGGGCCAGCTGGGAAATGCTGTAGGAATGACTCATGGTGCGAGCGGCCTGCGAAGATTACCTTTACGTAAACGTAAGCCTGTAATTACACAGCTGTCAAATTGACGAGAAAGCCGCAGCGCATTGTGTGGGGTATGTGCATGGCCGTTGCGGCCATGCACGTCAACGAGGCATCAGGTGTTCGGCTTGCCGTCCCACGGCTCGCCATCCAGCGGACGTTTTCTGGCCAGTTCGGCTTCGTCTAGCCCTGAACCGCCGCCGATATCGCCTTCGCCGACGACGCTCAGATCGCGGTCAGCGGGCTCGTCACCGCCACGCTCCCGCGGCGAGCGTGCGCCGGTATCGTCGATCAGGTTCTCGGGGCTCAGGTCGTCGAGGCTGACACCGTCTTCATGACGGCCCTCTTTCAGCGTTTCACCGCCACTCTGCCCTGCGTCGCGCACGCGCTCATCCGGGTATTCGTGCTGCACCTCGTCCGCTGGACGGCGGTCGCCGATGCGCCCCTCGCGCTCATCCTTGCTATCGCTGAAATCCAGTTGCTCGATCGAGCCCATGCGATCCTCGGTATCGTCGATCTCACGAGGGGTGGCTGGCTGCTTGGGTGTGCTCATGACGTTCTCCAGTATGGGTCTGTTCGGTTGACTCGACCCCTACCGGGAAAATTCAGGGAAAGTGACGGGTTGCGGTGTGCAGTTCAGCCCTCCCCCACCAACTGTTCAAGGGCTTCTTCCAGCGGGCTGACGCTGGTGGGGCGAATCAGTCGGGTGACCTCCACGCCGTCGCGCAAGAACACCAGGGTCGGCCACAGCTTGACGTTGAAGGCGCGCCCCAGTGGTCGACCGCTGCCGTCCTCGATCTTCAGGTGGGTGACTTCGGGATAGTCCGGCATCACCTTGGCCAGCAACGGCTGCGCCGCCTGGCAATGGCCGCACCAGTCGGTGCCGAATTCGATGAGGGTCATACCAGGCTTGGCCCGTACTTCGGCGGCTGTCGGCGCCGTGCTGCTGTATTCGCTGCTCATGCTATATCTCCGCTCGTGAGCCAAACGCAACCGGCCCGCGCATGGCGGGCCGATTCGTGTTCTCAGCGTATCAGACGCCGTCAGTGACTTTCTTGACGACGGGCTTTACCCGCTCAGCGATTTCGCTTTCCAGCCGGGTGACGGTTTCTGCGATGCGATCCACGGCGGGGCGCATGGAACGGGCGTCTTCCACGAAGCCTTTGAGTCGGCAATGGCCGCTCAGGCCACGGGCAACCAGCAGGCCACCGAACGCTGCGCGAGCAAGGCCGAGTACACCGCCGCGCTTCAGGCCGCCACGGGCCATGGCGATACCACTGCCGATGGAAAGCGCACGCTCCCAACCCTGCACGTTACTGCCGCCTTGCTTATCGAATGTGGACATATCGCTAGCTCCAGTCTGTCTGTGATTCACAACGGACAGGCCGGAAGCAGCCGATGTTCGACCACTCCGACAAGCGGATGAGCGGCATTCAGAGATAACGCAGCCAGGTCAGGTCGCGGCGACGGGCCTTGAGTGCCGCGAACCAGCGCACCGGAGGAAAGAGCACCACGGCGAGCAGAATCGAGCAGAGCCACACCGGACCGATCGAGTCGAAACCGAAGTAATCGCCCTGGTTGGTGCCCCAGATGGCCACCGCCGCCAGGTACAGCAGCTTGAGCACGTAGAGGTGCAGCAGGTAGAAGAACATCGGCGCGCCACCGTAAACGGTCAGCACCTTCAGCCAGCGGTTGCCTTGGGCCCGCTCGAAGGCCAGCAACAGCAGCAGCCCCAGCCCCAGGGTCAGCGACAGGAAGGCCAGCGACGGTGGGTACTTGGTGATATTGAGAATGCTCATCAGGGTTTCCAGCCAGTTGCTGCCCATGATCCAGCTCTTCTCGCCGTAGCCGTTGCCTGCACGAACCACGATGAACACCAGCAGGGAAGCTAATCCCCAACCGAGCAACAGGCGCTGCCGGCCGGCGGCGTCTGCAGCACGGCCGAACCACGAACCAGCGGCATAACCCAGGGCGATCACGCCGATCCACGGCAACAGCGGATACGAGGTGCGCAGACGCAGGTTTTCGGAGACCTGCAGCCAGCCGCGATCATGCAGGATGGCCCATGGCACGTGCATCGCCGAATCGGCCGCGAAGTGCAGGCCATCGAGCAGGTTGTGACCGCATACCAGCACCAGCCCCAGCACGATCAGTACGCCGCGCGGCAGCCATACCAGCAGCGACAGTGCCAGCATGCTCAGGCCGATGGCCCAGATCACCTGCAGGTAGATCACCGTCGGCGGCACCTGAAAGGTCCAGGCGAAGTTCACCAGCGTGAATTCCAGTACGACCAGAAACAGCCCGCGCTTGAACAGGAAAGCGCTGACCGCGGCCCGGCCATTGGCCTTCTCGCCATACAGGAATGCCGACAGGCCGGTCAGGAAGATGAATACCGGCGCACAGAGGTGAGCCAGGGTGCGACTGAAGAACAGAGAAGGCTCGGTACTGCTCACATCCATGGGGTCGAGTACCTGTCGGTGCAGGAAAAACGTCTCGCGCACATGGTCGAGCAGCATGAACAGGATGACGAGCCCGCGCAGGGCGTCGATGGAAGTAAGGCGTGAGGTAACGGGATGGGTGGTGGCGGCAGTGGTCATAGCATATCCAGGACAGAAAGCCGGGCAGACAGAGGGTCTACCGGGCACAGCGAATGGTTATGATATAACAAACCTTAACTACCAGCCCAGCCCCATCGTCCATACGAGCATCAACCCTCTCCCACCAGCAGCGGGCGGCTGGGAACACCCGTCCCAGCGCGCCTTCATGCACTCAGACCAGAAATGAAATGGCCCCGGTCAATACCGCCACCAGGGTGATTCCCAGCGACAGCAGCACGGCCCACTTCACCGTGGATTTCTGAAAGTCGCCGATGTCCTTGTCCACCATGCCGACCAGCAACAGGGTCGAAGCCACCAGGGGGCTCATCAGGTGAACCGGCTGCCCGAGGATCGAAGCCCGGGCGATTTCCACCGGGTCGATGCCATAGGCCGCTGCAGCCTTGGCGAGAATGGGTACCACACCGAAATAGTAGGCATCGTTAGACAGCACGAAGGTCAGCGGCATGCTGGTAACTGCCACCACCAGCGGGAACAGGTGGCCCCAGGACGGCGGGATCATGTTGACGATGCTTTGCGCCAGGGCGTCGACCATCTTGGTGCCCGAGAAGATCCCCGCGAACACGCCGGCCGCGAAGACCAGCAGCACCACCGTCATGGCATTTCCCGAGTGGGAAAGTATCCGTTCCTTCTGAATGTCGAGCTGCGGGTAATTGATCATCAGGGCGACCACGAAACCGATCAAAAAAAGCACGGCGGCATGCGCGACGCCCATCACCAGCGCCGTCATCACGGCGATCACCAGAAACAGGTTCACCCAGACGAAGCGAGGACGCTTGTAGGGCTGGTCGCCGAGAATCTCCTCGATATAGCAGTTGCCGCCGCCGGTCTGCAGTTCGGTGTTGCCGATGCGGCTGCGCTCCTTGCGGCCAAGCACGTAGGCGATCAGCACCACGAAGGCAGCGCCGGCCACCATGGTCGGCAGCAAGGGAATGAAGTATTCGGAGGCATCGAGACCCAGCGCGGCGATGGCGCGCGTCGCCGGTCCGCCCCAGGGCGTCATGCCACTCATGATACTGAGCGACAGCATGGAAACCGTGGCGAGCACCATGGGGTTCATGCCGATGCGCCGGTACAGCGGCAACATCGCCGCGCAGGTGATCATGTAGGTGGTGGTGCCATCGCCGTCCAGGGCAACGGTCAGGGACAGCAGCGCCGTGCCCACGGCGATCTTCACGGGATCTCCGTTGACCTTGCGCAGGATCTTGCGAATCAGCGGATCGAACAGCCCCGTGTCGATCATCAGCCCGAAGAACAGGATCGCGAATAGCAGCAATGCCGCCGAGGGCGCGACCATCTTCAGGCCGTCGAGAATCATCTTGCCGGTCGAATCGCCGAAGCCTCCTGCGACAGCGAAAACGATCGGAATGAAGGTGAGCGCCACGATGGGCGACATGCGCTTCGACATGATCATGTAGGTGAACACGACCACCATCGCCAACCCGAGTAAAGCGAGCATAGAGTTCTCTCTTTTTGTTTTTGGAGACGAGCATCTCGTGGCGATCCGCGACAAGCGGATTTGCCCAAGTTACATGCTTCGTTTGCTGCAGTGACGGCTCTCTGCGTAGAACCTTTGCCAGGAGACCAGTGCCTCACTGGACGGCAATCTCACCCGGCCAGCAGGCGCTCCTCCGGAGCGTGCACCTCACCGGAAAACAGCCGCCTGGCGGTGCGTACCACGGACGCGCGAATGGTCTCGCCCTGCTCGCCCACGTAAGCCAGCGCCACCTCGATCGAACCGCTTGGATGTTCGATGCGTACCTGAGTCATGCGCTCTTCGCTGGCATCGAGACCGAGCATTTGCGCCGCCACGGTTCCCTGACTGACGCACGCGGTGGCCAGACCGATGGAGCCGGTGATGGCCAATGCGCGGTGGCAGTTGTGGGGCATGAAATACCTGACCTGAATCGTTCCGCCGGATGAGGCCGGTGCCAGCAGCACCGGTTTCGGAATGACTTTCTGGCTGACATCACCCAGCCCCATGGCCAGGCCCGCCTGCAGACGAATGGCGTCGAGCCGGGCGAGAAAGTCGAGGTCGGCATCAAGCTCGGCAGGTGACTCGCGGCCGGTCTTGCCCAGGCTGGCGGCATCGATCAGTACCATCGGCATGGCCATGTCGATACAGGTGGTTTCTACGCCATCGAAGCGGTCGCGGGTATTGCCAGTGGGAAACAGCTTGCCGGTCTTGCTGCCGGCAGCATCCAGAAAGGTCAGCTCGATAGGCGCGGCGACACCTGGTACGCCATCGATGCGGGTCGCGCCCGCATAGGTGACTGCACCGCCCGGCGTCTGCACCTTGGAACTGACGAAAGTGCCGGTATTGAGATTCCTGATGCGCACCTCAGTGGTAGCGGGCCCCGCCTTGACCAGGCCCTGCTCGACCGCGAACGGCCCCACGGCGCAGAGCATGTTGCCGCAATTGGGCGCCGTGTCGACCCGCCGCTGGGAGACCATGACCTGCACGAACAGGTAGTCGACGTCTGCATCCGGGTGGCTGGACGGGCTGACGATGGCGACCTTGCTGGTCTGCGGGCTGCCACCGCCTATGCCGTCGATCTCCAGCTCATGCCCTGCGCCCATGACCGACAGCAGGACTTCATTTCTCTCCTCTACCGACTCAGGCAAGTCGCTGGCGAGAAAAACCGGGCCTTTGGAGGTGCCTCCGCGCATGAGCACACAGGGAATTCGCTGCATGATTCTTACTCTTGTACTGATCAATCAGGCCGATTGATGTCTTGAGCAAAAGAGTTACACGCACCGACAATTCCATCAAATGCAAAGATTTAAGCGATTGATGCGTTTGACGCATCATTAAGCATGGCATTTCCGGATGGCTGAAAAACGCAACATCGCCGTGTGAGGTTACGCCGGCTTGTCACCGCCCAACGCGGTATAGCCCGGCCACTGTCGCAGCAAGGTATCGACGAATTGCTCCGCAGCCGGCGACAGCGACGAGCCATGGCGCCGTACCAGGCCCAGGGTGCGGCTGATCACCGGGTCCACCAGGGGGCGCTGCACCAGCGTAGGGTGATCTTCGGCAGGCATCGCCAGGCTGGGCATGGCGGCGATGCCCAGGCCTGCCTCGACCATCCCCAGAGACGTGGACAGGTGCTGAACCTCGTAGAACCAGCTGGGCCGCCAGTCGAGGTGAGCCAGGCCATGGTCGAGCAGCACGCGGTTGCCGCTCAAGCGCCCCACGCCGATCAGGCGGTAATCACTCAACTCCCGCCACGCCACCTGAGGCTGCTCCGCCAGGGGATGGTCACGTCGACAGGCAAGCACGAAGGGCTCGTTGACCAGCGGGGTGAAATCGATCTCCGCGTTCTGCCCGCTGAGCATGTTGATGCCGAAATCCGCCTCGCCGCGCAGCACGGCTTCGAGGCCTTCATGGGCGCTCAGGTCGAGGATACGGATGCGAATTTTCGGGTACTGCCGATTGAACTCACGGATCACCGTGGGCAGAAAGTAGAACGCCGCAGTTGGAATGCACGCCAGGGTGACCTGCCCGGACTGACGCTCGGCCAGTTCTCGAATGCCCAGAATCGAACGCTCGAAATCATCCAGCAAGCGCCGAGCCTTGGGCAGGAAGTCACGGCCCACGGCGGTCAGGCTGACCCGCCGCGTGGTGCGATCGAGCAGCTGGGTGCCCAAGCCCTCCTCCAGCTTCTGCATGCGTCGGGTGAGCGCCGGCTGGGACAGATGAATGGCGTTGGCCGCCTCGTGAAAATTGCCAAACTCAGCAATTTTGACGAAGGCACGAAGATCCTGAAGCTCGTAATTCATGCATAAAACCTATCAATGACGACTTTTATTATGGGAGGCAGATTAGTCCATTAATCAGAACGCGGCGACCACCCGTGAAAATGCCCCGTCCGAAGCCTCTAGCCAGCGCATTAATGCACTAAAAGCATTAGTTCTTGAAATATATGCAATTTACAAAACAAAACACACTGACCACCATTTAAGGAAAGCAACAATAAGCGAATTTATTGCACTGGAGACATCATGCAAGCCATTCCCTGCGTCCTGATGCGCGGCGGCACTTCTCGTGGTCCGGTTTTTCTGGCCAATCACCTGCCTTCCGATATTGCCCAACGAGACGAGCTGCTGCTTAAAATCATGGGCTCGGGTCACGAGCTGGAGATAGACGGTATCGGCGGCGGCAATCCGCAGACCAGCAAGGTCGCCATCGTGAGCACCTCCCCTCACCCGGATGCCGATGTCGACTACCTGTTCGTGCAAGTCATGGTCGCCCAGCGCCGGGTCGACACGGCCCCCAACTGCGGCAACATGCTCTGCGCCGTCGGCCCATTCGCCATCGAACACGGCCTGGTCAACGCCTGCGCACCAGTGACCCGGGTACGCATTCGCAACCTCAACACCAACACGTTGATCGACTCGGAAGTGCAGACGCCCAAGGGCAAGGTTCGCTACGAGGGAGAAACCAGCATCGATGGTGTTCCCGGCAGCGCTGCGCCAATCAAGCTGACCTTTCTCGATGCCGCGGGGGCGAAGACCGGAACACTGTTGCCTACCGGCAATGTTCGCGACCGCTTCGACGGCGTCGACACCACCTGCATCGACATGGCCATGCCCATGGTCATCATGCACGCCGAAGCGCTGGGCAAGACGGGCCACGAGACAGCTGCGCAACTGGACGCCGACAGCGCGTTGCTGGAGCGCCTGGAGCGCATCCGCCTGCAGGCAGGAAAGGCCATGGGCCTGGGTGACGTCAGCCAGATGGTGATCCCCAAACCGGTGCTGCTTGCACCACCTCGCACTGGCGGCACTCTGTCGACCCGCTATTTCATGCCCCACAGCTGCCATCGATCCATCGCCGCTACCGGCGCCATCGGCCTGGCCAGTGCCTGTGCCCTGCCGGGAAGCGTCGCGTTCGACATTGCCCCGATAACCGGTGCGGCCCTGGTACGCCTGGAACATCCGGGCGGGCAGATAGAAGTCTCACTCGAGCCTGGCGAAGACAGCCAGCCGCACCACATGCAGGCCTCCCTGATACGCACCGCGCGGCGCCTTTTCGCCGGCGATGTCTACGTGCCGCTGACGGCAAGAGGCACACAGAAAAACTGACGTCACCCGCGCCCCCGAGAGAACACAATAATGACAAGAAAGAATCTGCTCTATGTATCCCTCGCCCCCGCTTTCCTGACAGGCCTGCCGTTGGCGGCGGGCAACGCCCAGGCGGCCGGATTCATCGAAGACAGCAAGGCCAACCTGGAACTGCGCAACTTCTACCTCAATCGCGATTTTCGTGACGGCCCAGGGCAGAACAAGCGTGAGGAATGGGCCCAGGGTTTCATCCTCGACATGGAATCCGGCTACACCCCGGGCACCGTCGGTTTTGGCGTGGACGCCCTGGCCATGCTTGGCCTCAAGCTCGATTCATCCCCGGATCGCTCGGGTACCGACCTGCTGCCACGCAACGGCGATCGGCGCGCCGAGGACGACTACAGCAAGCTTGGCCTGACCGCCAAGGTGCGTTTCGCCGACAGCGTCCTCAAGGCAGGCACCCTGCTGCCGAAGATGCCGACCCTGCAGTTCAGCAACAGCCGCCTGCTGCCTCAGACCTTCGAGGGCTGGCAGCTGCAGAGCAAGGACATCGACCGACTGACGGCCTCGTTCGGCGAAATATCACGGGTGGTGCAGCGCGATGTCTCGGGCTCCAGCAAGCTGGCACTGAACAACAAGAACGGTCGCTTCGGCGCCAGCCCGAGCAGTGATCATCTGCGCTTCGCCAGCCTCGACTATGCCCTGACGCCGACCACTCAGGTGAGTTACCACCAGGGGGAGCTGAGGGACATCTACCGCCAGCACTTCCTCGGCCTGCAGCACACCCTGGCTCTGGGCCCGGGCAAGCTGAAAAGCGACCTGCGCTACTTCAACAACAGCGAGACAGGTCAGGCACGCGTCGGTGATATCGACAACCAGGTATTCAACGCCATGTTCACCTACAGCCTGGCTGGCCACGCGCTGGGCGTGGCCTACCAGCGCATGCATGGTGACGACGGCTTCGCCTATGTCGACGGCGCAACGCCCTACCTGACCAATTTTCTGCAGATCAACGACTTTGCCGGGCCCGATGAGCGCTCCTGGCAGGTTCGCTATGACTATGACTTCAACAAAGTGGGCATCCCCGGCCTGACCTTCATGACGCGCTACGTGCGCGGTAACGGCATCGACCTGGCGAATGGCGACAGCGGCAGCGAGTGGGAACGCAACACCGACCTGGCCTATGAATTCGCCGAAGGACCGCTGAAGAACCTCAAAGTCACCTGGCGCAATGCCGCCTACCGCGCCAATTTCACCCGCGGCATGGATGAAAACCGCCTGATCCTGAGTTACGCCCTGCCGATCTGGTGAGACGGCGCCACGTGAAAAACCTGCCAATAAATCCAATACAGGTAAACACCATGAAAGCTTTCAAGAACTGCCTTCTTCTCCCCCTCGCCGGTGCACTGCTGCTGACCACCCTGCAGGCCAGCGCCGAACAGCCGCACCGGCCAGAATGCATCGCGCCAAGCAAACCGGGCGGCGGCTTCGACCTCACCTGCAAGCTTGCCCAGGCGGGCCTGAAAGACAATGCCGTGCTCAAGTCGCCGATGCGCGTCACCTACATGCCAGGCGGTATCGGCGCGGTCGCCTACAACTCGGTGGCCGCCAATCGGCGTAACGAGCCAGGCACGCTGATCGCATTTTCCGGTGCTTCGCTGTTGAACCTGGCCTTGGGCAAGTACGGCCAGTTCGACGAAAACGCCGTGCAGTGGCTGACCACCATCGGTACCGATTACGGCACCCTGGCAGTGCGTGACGACTCGCCCTACAAGAACCTCGACGATGTCGTGCAGGCGCTCAAGAAAGACCCGAAGAGCGTCGTCGTAGGCGGTGGCGGCAGCATCGGCGGCCAGGGCTGGATGAAGATCGCGCTACTCGCCAAGGCAGCAGGCATCGACCCCAGCGAACTGCGCTATGCGGCCTTCGAAGGCGGCTCCGAGCACTACATGGCGCTGATGGGCAAACACGTCGATCTGGTCACCGGCAGCGCCAGCGAGATCGCCTCCCAGAAGGGCAACGACATCCGCACCCTGGCGGTATTCAGCGAAGAGCGTCTGCCCGGTGACCTGGCTTCCATTCCCACCGCCCGCGAACAGGGCTACGAGATCCAGTGGCCATTGATCCGCGGCTACTTCCTCGGCCCGGACGTTCCCGAAGAACACGTGCAATGGTGGCGCGAGGCCTTCGCCAAACTGGAGTCGTCCCCCGAGTTCGAGCGCTACATGGTCGACCGTGACGTGCTGCCGATGTATGTCGCCGGTGCGGACCTGCAAGCCCTGGTACACAAGCAGGTGCGGCAGTACCGCGAGCTGGGCCGCGAATTCGGGCTGGTCGAATAACCTCCTTCCGGGGGGCGCCGTTAGGCTCTCCCCATGGCCCCCATGCAAGACCCTATCTTCGCGGGCGTCTGCTTGGTCTCGCCCTAACATTGGCGACCTGATGGAACAGAACCTGCGCCGCGCCCTGTCGCTCTCCAACGGTGACCTGAGCATCCTGTGGAACGCCTCGATCAGCCGGTCGTATGGGCACTGCTGGCATTGATGATAGCCTTGCCCAACTGGCGTATCTGGCGGGCTCGCCGCAGGGCAGCGGCCCAGAGCGTCGGCTGATACATTACCGAATCAGGCTCCCCATGGAGCCTGAACCGCCTGGGAGCCTGCCATGCATATCGTCATTCCGGATGACTACCAGAACGTCATCCTCACCCTCGATTGTTTCGCCACCTTGAAAGGCCATCAGGTCAGCATTTATCACGATGCCGTCGACGACATTCGACTGCTGGCCGAGCGCTTCGCCGATGCCGATGCACTGGTGCTGACCCGAGAGCGCACGCGCATCGACGACGCACTGCTCGCCCATTTACCGAAGCTCAAATTGATCAGCCAGACCGGCAAGGTATCCAGCCATATCGATGTGGATGCCTGTACCCGTCATGGTGTGGCGGTGATGGAGGGGCGCGGCTCACCCATCGCACCGGCCGAACTCACCTGGGCACTGATCATCAATGCCAGGCGGCAGTTGTTCCCGGCCATGCAGGGCATGTACGACGGGTTGTGGCAGGTCAACCTCGGGCAACGCCTGGCCGGGCAGACGCTGGGCATCTGGGGCTACGGCAAGATCGGCCAGCGCCTGGCCCGTTATGCCCAGGCGTTCGAGATGCCCGTAATGGTCTGGGGCAGCGATGCGTCGCGCCAGGCCGCGGTCGCCGATGGGCACCGTGCGGCGCCATCACGGGAAGCGTTCTTCGCCGAATCCGACGTGTTGACCCTGCACCTGCGTCTCGCCGAGAGCACTCGGCATCTGGTCACCGCCAAAGATCTGTCACTCATGAAAACCAACGCATTGCTGGTCAATACCAGCCGAGCGGAACTGATCGCCCCCGGCGCCCTACTCGAGGCACTGAACCTTGGCAGGCCGGGCGCTGCAGCGCTGGATGTGTTCGAGCAGGAACCCATCTTCGACCCTGCGCACCCGCTTTTGAATCACCCTGCCGTGCTCTGCACCCCGCACCTCGGTTATGTGGAGCGAGCAGGTTACGAGCTGTATTTCGGCGATGCCTTCGCCAATGCCCGGGCGTTTTTCAACGGAGAAGAATGCGTACTGGCCAATCCCGAGGTACGACCGCCAAGGGAATGACAGAAATTCTTCAACATTGTGAAATACGCCACAAAGCCCGCGCCAGAGGGTTCAACGCGTCGATTCGCGCGGGCTCCAGCGGTGCTGGAGTCGTTTCGAGCAGGAACTGGCCGGGCCTTCTCGATCACAAAAACCTGACCATAAACCAAAAGATATTTATTAATAATTTAAAATCAATTAGTTGGATCAATTAAAAATCAGACGGACAAGCATTCTGGCGAAAAGAATACTGTCAACCGAACGCAACCTCGCCCTCGCCTTCAGGTGCAGCCCGGAGCGGCACGCGCACGGAAACCGATACCGTTTCGACCATGACCGCTCGCGCTCGCCCCGAGATCCGCAGTGAAGATGTGCTCTGCGACTTCGCTGCCCACAGAGTGATACCAGCCGGTTCCTCCACGGCCTTCGGCATGTCCGACCAGTTGCGCCTGAACCTGGCACTCAATGAGCTCGCCGCCGAGGTGCTCAGCGAAGTCTGGCGCGTTAGCGTTCTCGATATCAGCGTCGAATCGATGGCCGGCGGGCGCCTCAAATGTGCAATGCCTCTGCTGTTCAACGAACCGTTCAGGCTGACGTCCTGCAATTGGGTCAGCAATGTGAACATCGGCGAAACGCTCAGGGCGCTATGGCGAATCACAGGATCTCGTTTGTGAGTAAACGGCATCCAAACCGCACTCAAGAAAATCCTTGCTGTTATTACGTAAGAACCGCTGCATATATGTAAGCCATGATTCATCACCCTTGATCAGACTTGATATTCATTGGCCATCACAGCCCAATCTTTTCTCTTCGGCTAATCCGTTGTGAAGATGCGTGATCACCGGCTGGGTCCAACGCTTCCAACAACGCCTATATAGACGAGGCTGAATCATCAAAAAACAGGAGCCATAAAATCGACTACAACTTCCAGCGGAACTTTCCCTGATACAGCTGACGCCCAGTCAACATGCAAATGAAATCAAAATGACAGCACAATTACGGTAACAACCTTTCGGATTGATCAGCGTATGAACTAACTCGCCACTCGTCGCGCAATTACACCTAATGAAGTGTGGAAGGCCTACTATCGACGCTCTGCCAGAACAGCGATTGATGGCACTTCGCAAGCATGGAAAGCTGAGGCCTATGAGCATCGACGTGAAGTTTTCGGAAGCCGCCTGGTACCTGATCCAGTGCAAGCCCCGACACGACGACAAGGCCTGGGAACACCTGAACAGACAGGGTTTCGAGTGCTTTTGCCCGCGCACCAGAACGCAGGCGACCAGGGCAGGCAAACGCGTCCAAATCACCCAACCACTCTTTCCCGGCTACCTGTTTCTGCATATGCAGGAACAGGGTAACTGGGCAGCGTTGCGCTCGACACGAGGCGTCAGCAGGGTCGTTGCCTTCTGCGGAGTTCCTTGCCGAATAGATGATTCAATTATCGAGCAATTGAAAGCGCGCAGCCTGCAGAGCGTGCAAGCGAAAGCACTGACTGCCGGAGACAGAGTGCATATAAACAGTGGTCCACTGGCCGATATGGATGCGATCTTCCTGGCCATGGACGGCGAACAGCGAGTGATGCTGCTGCTTCGCTTACTTAATCGAGAAAAGCGCATAAAAGTCCCGCTCTCTCAACTTTCAATTTTACAGGCATGAATATTGCTCAACCTCTTAACATGCCTGTAACGCAAAACTTCTACTATCCGGGCTGAACCCAGAGCCTCAGCCACTGCAACCCATCCGACATCGCATCATTGCCCTCAAGAACGATGGCCTTGGGGCGGTAGCGTATTTTTCAGAACCGAGCACGCTGCCCCCGATTGCAGCACTGGCGGCAGGAGCGAACCATTAAAGCGCATGAAAAGTTCCGTGTTTTTTTATCGATGCGCCTGTGATGAGTTTCACGGCCAACGGGGAACTTCTTCCCTGAGCCGACAACCAATGACTCATGAAAAATGGCCGCAAGTCAACGCGATAGGTGACTGAACAGAGGCTGCCGGGCCATCGTCCCGCAGCGTAGTCACCCGGCCACTCCACTCAAGCGATCGACCCCGGGAAGGGATTTGGCACGATGAAACTCACCAAGATATTGACGGCTTCGCTAGCAGGTACGCTGTCTACGACCAGCTGGGCAACCGACCCGGCGAGCATCGACCTGGCTGGTTTCGAGTTCACGCCTACCCTCGACGTTACCGAGAGCTACGACGACAACTACCGCGGCCTGCGTGACGGCGCCGGTTCTTCCTGGATCACCAGCATCAACCCGAAGTTTCTGCTCAGCGCCGAGACGCGCAACAGCGGTTACCAGCTCGAATACGAATTCGACGACCAGACCTACCACTCTGACGATCGGGCCAGTCATACCGACCATCACCTGCGCTTTCGCAGCATTCTCGAATTCAACTCGCGCAATCGCCTGCGCTGGAACCTCGGCTATCACCGCGTCGAGGAGACCATCGACCTGGCGGATCCCGATGACAATGAAAACGACAAGTACGACCGCACCGTCGCTGGCGCCACCTACAGCTACGGTACGCTCAGCGGATTGAACCAGCTGGACTTCGGCGTCAATCGCGAGGGTATCCGCTACCGCAACAGCGGCGAACTCAACGCCGACGAAGAACGCGACAGCACCATGTTCAACACCGTGTGGTACCACCGCCTCGGTGGCAGCACGCGATCGCTGGTCGAACTGCGCCACACCGATCATGACTACATCCGCAGCGGCAGCAACCGCGACAGTACCAATGACGCCGCACTGTTCGGCGCCACCTGGGAAGCCACCGCCAAGACCTCCGGCACCCTGCGCCTCGGTGCCGAACGCAAGAACTTCGACAGCAACACGCGTGAGGATTACACCAGCCCGATGTGGGAAGTCGGTGTGGCCTGGGAACCGCGCACCTACTCTGTCGTCAAACTCAACACACGCCGTGCCTTCGACGAAGGCGACGACGGTGCGAGCACGGTTCAGGACACCACCACCCGCCTGAGCTGGGAACACGAATGGTCGGCCTTCATCCGTACGGATCTTGACTACCGCTTCTCCGATCGCGACTACAAGGCGATCGAGCGCAAGGACGAGCGCACCAGTTACGGCCTGGGAGTCACCTACTCCCCGGATCGCTGGGTCGATGTATCACTGGGTTATCGCCACACCGAAAACGATTCGAGCGTGCGGGAGAAATCCTATGACCGGAACATCTATCAGCTGTCGTTGAGTTTGAGCCTCTAGCACCGGGGCCCTCCTCAACAGGGTGACGACCAACGTCACCAACCCTATCAACCTTTTCCCGTTCGCCTCTGCAGGCGAGCGGTGGCGCCCTTTTTTCCGCGCCACAGACGAATCAACCACAAGGAGTAAGCGGATGTCAGTCCACCATCTGTTCAAAGCCTTCTCGCTGCTGCTGATGCTCGCATTCGCAGCGACTGCCCAGGCCAATCCACAGTATCGGCTGAGCTCTGGCGACGTGATCAAGATCAGTGTCTTCGGCGAGCCGGATCTGTCGTTCGAGGAAATCCGCCTCAATGACGCAGGCACTTTCTCCTACCCCTTCCTGGGGTCGATCGAAGCCAGTGACAAGACTGCCGGCGACATCGAACGCATCATCACCGACAGATTGAAGGCCGACGGCTATCTGGTCGATCCCCGCGTCTCCGTGAGCGTGACCACCTACCGCGAGTTCTACATCAGCGGCGAAGTGAAGGCGCCCGGCGGCTATCCGTATCAACCCGGCCTGACCCTGGACCGCGCCATCGCGCTGGCCGGCGGCCTGACCGAACGCGCTTCCACCAAACGCATCACCATCGCGCGCGGTTCAGGCGAAGCCCGAGCTTCGGAGAAGGCCGCGCTCGACACCCTGGTCAAGCCGGGTGACACCATCACCATCGATCAAGGGTTCTTCTGAATATGAACAGTCCTGCACGAACGATCCGACAGTGGCAGCCATCGCCGTCGGAAGCAGATAGCGATTACATCGACCTGCGGCGTATCTGGAACGCCATCTGGATGCGCAAGTGGGCCATCGTGCTGTTCGTGGTCGTGATCACGCTGGTCACCGCCCTCGCCGTGTCCCGTATGACGCCCGTCTACAGAGCGGTATCGACGGTGATGATCGAGACCAAAGGCACCCAACTGGTGTCCTTTCAGCAGGTCTACGACACCACCGGCGCAGTGAACGAATACCTGCAAACCCAGCTCGGCCTGATCAAGAGCCGCGGCGTTGCAGAGAAAGTGGTTCGCGAACTCAACCTCACCGAGCACCCGGACTTCGACCCGCGCCAGCAGCCCAAGCCGCTGATCAACGTCGGTGGGTTCGTGCGTAGCGTGCAGGGCATGCTGTCGGTGACCGGGCTGGTCGATGAGCCCGAGCCGGCCACACCGATGACCGAAGCCGAGCTGCTGGATATCGTCACCAAGATGCTGATGGACCGCACCAGCATCTGGGTAGAAGGCAAGAGCCAACTGGTGAGCATTTCCGTCGAACTGCCGGACCGCCTGACCGCAGCGCAGATCGCCAACTCCCTGGCCAGCAACTACATCGATAGCCAGCTCGAAGCGCAGATGGAAATGTCGCTGTCCGCTACCACCTGGATGAACACTCGCCTGACCGAGCTGCGCAGCTCGCTGCAGGAAGCCGAGAACCGCCTGCAAGCCTATCGCGAGGCCGAAGGCCTGGTCGATGTGAACGGCGTGGCGACCATCAGCAACAACGAACTGTCGCTGACCGGTGACCGCATGATCGACGCCCGTCGCCAGCGCGCCGAAGCCGAAAGCCAGTTCCGTCAGGTCGAGTCCATGGGCTCCACCGACTGGCGCCGTCTGTCCAGCGTGCCTGCCGTGCTGGGCAACCCGCTGATCCAGCAATTCAAGGCGGAAGAAGCCCGCGCTCGCGCCAAGGTCGAAGAGCTGTCGCGCCGTTACGGCGAGCGCCACCCGGCCATGGCCGCTGCCAAGTCCGACCTCAGTGCTGCCTCGGCTAGCCTGCGTGCTCAGGTCGAGCAGGTCGTGGCGAGCATCGAGCGCAACTACCAGCTGGCTGTCGCCAACGAGAACTCCCTGAATGCCTCGTTCAACAAGAACAAGGAACAGATCCAGGACATCTCGCGCAAGGAGTTCAAGGTACGTGAGCTGACCCGCGACGTGGAAAGCAATCGCTCGCTGTACGAAACCTTCATGACCCGTCTGCGCGAAACCGCAGCCACTCAGGACGTCAATTCCAGCAACGCGCGGATCATCGATCAGGCCATCGCGCCCATTCAGGCCGCTGCGCCGAACAAGAAGTTGCTGATCGTCCTGGCTGCCGGCCTGGCTCTGATTTTCGGTATCGCCCTGGCGGTGATCCGCGACATCCTCAACAACACCTTCAAGAGCGCCGACGACGTCGAGAACAAGCTGAACCTGCCGGTGCTCGGCATCGTCCCGCTGATTTCCACCAACACCAAGTACACCGCAGCGCACCTCTTCGAGCATGGTGAGGACGCGCGCTTCTGCGAGTCGATCCGCACCATTCGCACCAGCCTGATGCTGGCCGATACCTCGCGCTCGCAGAAGGTTCTGGTGGTCACCTCCTCGTCGCCTGGCGAGGGCAAGAGCACCCTGGTGGCCAACATGGCATTCGCCCTCAGCCAGCTGCAACGCGTGCTGCTGATCGATGCCGACCTGCGCCGCCCTACCTTGGCCAAGAGCTTCGACTTCCCGGTAGGTACGCCTGGCCTGGCCAACCTGATCACCGGGAGCGCCAAGGTCGAAGACTGCATCCACAACATGGGCAACAACCTGGACATGCTGCCAGCCGGTGCGGTACCGCCGAACCCGCTGGAACTGCTGGCATCGCCACGTTTCGCCAAGTTCCTGGAAATGATCAAGGAGCGCTACGACCACATCATCATCGATTCGCCGCCAAGCCAGGCGGTCAGCGATGCTTCGCTGCTGTCGACCTTCGCCGACTCGGTCATCTACGTGATCAAGTCCGAGGCGACCTCGATCCCGCTGGCACAGCGTGGCGTGGGCCACCTGCTGCAGAGCGGTGCCTCGGTGATGGGCGTGGTACTCAACCAGGTGGACGTGGAAAAAGCGGCCCGCTCCGGCGATTACAGCGGCTACTACGACCACTACGGTTACAGCGACCGCAAGGCCTGATGCAACCATGAAAATCCAGCGCATGACAGCGGGAGGTATCTGATGATCGATCTGCATAACCACTTGCTGCCGGGCATCGACGACGGTCCGGCAGACCTGCCAACCGCGCTGGAAATGGCCCGCATGGCCGTGGCCAACGGCATCAGCCACATCGTCTGCACGCCGCACATCCATGCCGGCCGCTACGAGAACGACAGCGAGAGCATTCGCGCAGCCTGCGCCAGCTTCAACGAGGCGCTGCAGGCGGCCGGTATCGACCTCAAGGTCGGCGCGGCCGCAGAAGTTCGTTTCTCTGGCGAGCTGATGACCCGCGTGAAGGACGGCAGCATTCCGTTTCTCGGTCAGTGGGAAGGCAAGAAGGCGCTGCTGCTGGAATTTCCTCACGGGGAAATGCCCTTCGGCGCCGAGCGGCTGACCCAATGGCTGCTGGAAAACGGCGTGGTACCGATCATCGCGCACCCGGAACGCAACAAGGCGCTGATGCACACGCCGAGCAAGCTCAAGCCCTTCATCGAGCAGGGCTGCCTGCTTCAGGTGACCGCCGCGTCTGCCGCTGGTCGCTTTGGTGAACGAGCAATGCACCTGGCTCACGAACTGCTGAGACATCGCGTGGTCAGCATTATGGCGACTGATGCTCACAACCTGGATCACCGCCCCCCCCAATTACAAGAAGGTCTCCTGCAAGCCGCCCGGATCCTGGGCGAGAGAGAGGCCGAACGTCTGGTCATCGACACGCCCTGGCGCATCGCACACCAGCATTTCGCTTAGTTGACTGCCTGATAACGCGTGCCTGTCGGTTCAGGCCGCTGGATTCGTATTTGTTGGAGGTTGGAAAACCATGCGTCGAGAACTCAGCAACAAGACGCACCGCAGCTACCGACTGGCGCGAAAGCGCGGTGAGGCAGTGGGTTCGCCCAGTGGCTCGTCATACGTATCGCATACGAACAGGTCGCCTCTCGTGTCGTTTCCGGGGGCATCACACTTCATCGAAGATTTGCACGAGGATCGCCGCAAATGATTTCCAAACGGATCAATCCTGCCGAAAACCGCAGGGGGCTGACGTTCTGGGGTCAATGGACCTGTGCCATTACTCTGGTCAGCATGCTGCTCTGCTATCTGGTCATCCAGCGTTATGGCGATGTGCCGACCGAGTACCGTCTGCTGATCGTACTCACGGTACTGGGTTCGGTGCCTGCCTATGGTCTGCTGCGCGTTTACCACAAACGCTTCAGCTACCTGACCGGTCTGGCGCATTTGCTGGCAGGGTGGCTGACCCTCCTCGCCGGCCTGCTGTTCGTCGCCTACTTCAGCCAGAGCCTGGAGCGTTTCTCCTTCGAAATCATGCGTGAGTGGGCGCTGCTTGGCTTCCTCGCCCAGGCGATCGCCTTCATACCGCTGCGCTATTTCGCCAGGCTTCATTCGGAAAAGCTGCGCAACGATCGCGTCTCGCTGATCATCGGTTCCGGTGAGAAAGCTCACGAACTGGCCGAGCGCCTGGCTGCCTCCAACCGCGTTCCGCTGATCGGCATGCTCGCGTCGAGCGACGATGCGCACACCCAGGACGGCCGCTTCCCGATTCTCGGCGCCCTGCATCAGTTGCGTGAAGTGACCGAGCAGCATGGCGTACGCCGGGTGTACATCGCCCTGACCCTGGACGAGATCTCGCACATCGAGAAGCTCTACATCGACCTGCTCGACATGAGCGTCGACGTGGTCTGGGTACCGGACTTCGGCAGCATGCCGCTGCTCAACCAGTCGATATCGCAGATCGAACAGTTGCCAGCCATCTACCTCAACGAAAGCCCGATCAGTTCGCACCCTGCTGCCGTGTTCAGCAAGGAGCTGATGGATCGCACCCTGGCCTTCCTCGCCCTGGTCGCCCTGAGCCCGGTGTTCATTACCGCAGCCATCGCGGTGAAGCTGTCGTCCCCCGGCCCGGTGTTCTTCCTGCAACCGCGCCACGGCTGGAACGGTGGCGTGATCCTGGTGTGGAAATTCCGCTCCATGCGCATGCACGACGACCAGAAGGTCAAGCAGGCGACCCGTGAAGATCCACGCATCACGCCTGTCGGCCGCTTCCTGCGACGCACCTCGATCGACGAACTGCCGCAGCTGCTCAACGTGCTGCGCGGCGAGATGTCCCTGGTTGGTCCACGCCCCCACGCGGTGGCCCACAACAACTACTACAGCGACAAGATTCTTGCCTACATGGCCCGTCATCGCCTCAAGCCGGGTATCACCGGTCTGGCTCAGGTGACCGGTCATCGCGGTGAAACCGAAACCCTGGAAAAGATGCAGCAACGCGTGGAACAGGATCTGGCCTACATCAACAACTGGTCGCTGTGGCTGGACATCAAGATTCTGGTGAAGACGCCCTTCACCCTGTTCTCGCGCGACATTTATTGAACGATGCCCCTTTGGCGTCACGTAACGATTAACGCTCACTCAAGGAATTTTTATCCATGAATATCACTGTCGTTGGAACCGGCTACGTCGGCCTCGTCACCGGCGCCTGTATCGCCGAGATGGGCAACACGGTTGTCTGCGTGGATGTCGATCCGAAGAAGATCGAAAACCTCAAGCGCGGTGTGCTGCCGATCTACGAGCCGGGTCTGGAGACCGTCGTGGAAGAGAACTTCGAGGCCGGTCGCCTGCAGTTCACCACTGCCCTGCCGGAAGCGATGGAGCAGTCGGACATCATCTTCATCGCCGTCGGCACGCCGCCCGGTGAAGACGGTTCCGCCGACCTGCGATACGTGGTGGAGGTGGCCCGCCAGATCGGCAGCCTGATGACTCGCCACACCACCGTGATCAACAAATCCACGGTGCCGGTTGGCACCGCCGACCTGGTTCGCGCCGAGATCCTCGAACAGCTGGAACTGCGCGGCAAGGACATCAGTTTCGACGTGGTCTCCAACCCGGAATTCCTCAAGGAAGGTGCCGCAGTCGACGACTTCATGCACCCGGATCGGATCATCATCGGTACCGACAGTGAGCGTGCTCGCAAGGCCATGAGCGAGCTCTACGCCCCGTTCATCCGCAACAACCCGCGCATCAAGTTCATGGGCGTGCGGGACGCGGAAATGACCAAGTACGCGGCCAACGCCATGCTGGCCACCAAGATCTCGTTCATGAACGAAATCGCCGGCCTCTGCGACCGCCTCGACGTGGACATCGAGAACGTGCGCCTGGGCATCGGCTCGGACCAGCGTATCGGCTACCACTTCATCTACGCCGGCTGTGGCTACGGCGGTTCGTGCTTCCCGAAAGACGTCAAGGCGCTGATCAGCATCGCGCACCAGAACGATTTCGAACCCAAGGTGCTGCAAGCCGTGGAGGCACGCAACGAGCAGCAGAAGCAGTCGCTGTTCAACAAGCTGGCCGCGCATTTCGAGGGTGACATCAAGGGCCGCACCTTCGCTGTCTGGGGGCTGGCGTTCAAGCCGGGTACCGACGACATGCGCGAAGCGCCGAGCGTGGTGCTGATCAACAGCCTGATCAACGCCGGTGCCAAGGTCAAGGCATTCGACCCGATCGCCCGTGAAACCGCCGCGCGCGAGTTCCCCGAGCACTGGTTCAGCGAAGGTCGTCTGCAGATCGTCGACGGCCAGTACGAAGCCGCCATCGATGCCGATGCGCTGGTACTGGTCACCGAGTGGAAGCCATTCCGCCGTCCTGACTTCAAGGCCCTCAAGAAGCTCCTCAAACAGCCGGTGATCATCGACGGTCGCAACCAGTACGACCTCGACCAGGTAGATCGCGAAGGCTTCGACTACTACGGCATCGGCCGCAAGCAAGTGAACGGCTGAGACCCTCCTGACAATGGACGTCATCGAACCTGAAGTCACAGCCCCCGCCGCCCTCTGGACCCGCTTGAGCGTGTCCGGCAGAGCGGCGCTGCGCAGCCCCGTGCTGCGCAATATCGCGACCGTCGCGTCTGGCACAGCCGGCGCGCAGGTCATCACCCTGGCCCTGATGCCGGTCATCACCCGGATCTACGGCCCGGAAACCTACGGGATACTCGGGGTATTCATGAGCCTGGCGTTCATGCTCATCCCCGTCGCTGCCCTCACCTATCCAGTCGCCATCGTGCTGCCCAAGCGCGATGCCGATGCCCGCGGCCTGATTCGATTGTCCCTGCTGATCGCCTGCGCCTTCGCAGCGCTCGCGGCTGCCGTCATCGCCCTGTTCGGCGAAAGACTGGCCGACCTGGCAGGCGTCACGCAGATCGCACCTTTTCTGATGCTGCTGCCGCTCGTGCTGCTGGCCGGTGCTGCGCTCGAAGTCACCCAGCAATGGCTGATTCGCCAGCAGCGCTATCGCCTCACCGCTGGCGTGGCCGTGCAGCAGGCCATCGCCCATAACGGTCTACGCATCGCTGTCGGCCTGCTGCATGCGAGTCCTGCGGCACTGCTGCTGAGCACCGCTGTCGGCCCGCTGCTGCATACCCTGATGCTCAACTGGGGGCTGCGCCGCAACCCTGGTGCAGTCGCCCAGAGCGAGGCTCCCGCGGTGCAACTGAGCACTCGCGAGCTGGCCTTGCAATACCATGATTTTCCGCTGTTTCGCGCACCGCAGATGCTCATCAACGCGGTGTCGCAGAACCTGCCGACACTGGTCCTCGCGGTGTTCTTCGGCCCGGTGGCAGCCGGCTTCTTCGCCCTCTGCAAACAGGCGCTGAACGTGCCAACGCAACTGGTCGGCAAGTCGGTGGCGGATGTCTATTACCCGCGCATCAGCACGGCAGTACAGGATCACCAGCCGATCGCCGGCATGCTCGCCAAGGCGACGGCGGCATTGGCGCTGGTAGGCCTGCTGCCCTTCGCCCTAGTGTTCTGTTTCGGCCCCCAATTGTTCGCCCTGGTATTCGGTGAGCAGTGGGCGGTGGCGGGTGAATATGCACGCTGGCTGGCCTCGGCCGAGTACATGATTTTCGTCAGCCGCCCCTGCACGGTCGCCGTCCCGGCACTCGCCCTGCAAGGCCGTTTCCTGATTTTCGAGGTGCTCAGCACCGTACTGCGCATCGCGGCCCTGATGGCAGGCGCCCTGTTTCTGGAACAGGCCGAACAGACCGTCATGGCCTTTACCGCGGCCAGCATCCTGATCTACCTGAGCCTGATCGCCAGCGTGCTGCTCGCCGCACGCCACTGGTACGGCAAGGCTGATCGGCAGACGCGCCGCGATCGCCCCTAAACACTTTCATCAGAGACTGGCTTCGATCCTATGACCGCACAATTGCCCACTATCGTCGTCATCGGCTACAACCGGCCGAAGAGCCTCAGTCGCCTGCTCGGCTCACTGATCAAGGCTCGCTATCCGCAAGGCGATGTTCGCCTGGTGATCAGCCTGGACAACTCCGGCAACCCGCAGCCACGTCAGGTCGCCGAAGCCTTCGACTGGCCGCACGGCGAGAAACGCATCATCGCCCATCCCGAGCGCCTCGGCCTACGCCAGCACGTGCTGAGCTGCGGCGACCTGACCGAACAGTACGGCGACGTGATCATTCTCGAAGACGATCTGTTCGTCTCGCCGTTCTTCTACGAGTACACCTCGCGGGCGCTGCAGGCCTATGCCGACGATGCCGGCGTGGCCGGTATCAGCCTGTACAGCGTGCAGTTCAACCAGACCGCCAACCTGCCCTTCACGCCGATCGACGACGGCGACTCTGACGTGCATTTCATTCAGATGGCCGCGTCCTGGGGGCAGGCCTGGTCACGTCGCCACTGGCAGAGCTTCCGCCAGTGGCTGGAAAGCCACGGCACCGACATCAGTCATATCGACGGCATCCCGGCGGATATCCGCGGCTGGCCCGAGTCCTCGTGGCTCAAGCTGTTCACCGCGTACATCATTTCCCGGGATCTGTATTTCGTGTACCCGTTCCGTTCGCTGAGCACCAACTTCGGCGATCCGGGTCAGCATTTCAACATCGCCTCGTCGCGCTTCCAGGTGCCGATCCAGCAACAGCCGATCGACTACCAGTTCGCAAAACGCGAAGAAAGCGTGTCGGTCTACGACGCCTTCTGCGAACTGCTGCCGGCCTGCGTAAAACGCCAGAACCCGGTGCTCGAGCCCTACGATTTCACGGTCAACCTGTATGGCTGCAAGACCTGCAAAAAGGGCCTGCAACTGACCCGTACCGAAGCCCGTGGGTTACACAATTTCAGCCTTTCCATGAAGCCCATGGAACTGAGCATCCTGCATAACATCGAAGGTGAGGGCCTAGCCCTGATCGACTCGGCCGACATAGACGGCGCCAGCCTGTCGCGGCCCAAAACGGAGTACGACATCTACCGTTTCTTTTACAAGTTTCCGTCGGTACGGATCATTCTTTTTGGCGTTATGGAACGCCTCCAGTTGCTGCTCAAGCGTACGTCCTAACGGACCGCGTTCAGCAACCGAACACAGACCCTCTATCAATTGAACATCGCAGGTATCGCAATGGAACAGAAAAAAGCGCTCATCACTGGTATCACGGGTCAAGACGGCTCCTACCTGGCCGAGTTCCTGCTCGAGAAGGGTTACCAGGTGCATGGCATCAAGCGTCGTGCCTCGTCGTTCAACACCCAGCGCGTGGACCACATCTACCAGGATCCGCACGTCGACAACCAGAACTTCATCCTGCACTACGGCGACCTCAACGACTCGTCCAACCTGACCCGCATCATTCAGGAAGTGCAGCCTGACGAGGTCTACAACCTCGGCGCGCAATCCCACGTCGCGGTGAGCTTCGAAGCACCGGAATACACCGCCGACGTCGACGCCATGGGTACCCTGCGCATCCTCGAAGCCATCCGCCTGCTGGGCCTGGAAAAGAAGACCCGTTTCTATCAGGCCTCGACCTCCGAGCTCTACGGCCTGGTGCAGGAAACCCCGCAGAAGGAAACCACTCCCTTCTACCCGCGTTCGCCCTACGCGGTCGCCAAGCTGTACGCCTACTGGATCACCGTCAACTACCGCGAAGCCTATGGCATGTACGCGTGCAACGGCATCCTCTTCAACCACGAGTCGCCACGTCGCGGCGAGACCTTCGTGACCCGCAAGATCACCCGCGGCATGGCCAACATCGCCCAGGGTCTCGAGCCTTGCCTGTACATGGGCAACATCGACTCGCTGCGTGACTGGGGCCATGCCAAGGACTACGTCCGCATGCAGTGGATGATGCTGCAACAGGATCAGCCAGACGACTTCGTGATCGCCACCGGCGTGCAGTACTCGGTACGTGAATTCATCACCTGGTCCGCTGCCGAGCTGGGCGTGCACCTGCGCTTCGAAGGCACGGGCGTGGACGAGCAAGGCATCGTCGAGCGCATCGAAGGCAACAACGCGCCGGCCCTGAAGGTTGGCGATGTAGTGGTACGCATCGACCCGCGCTACTTCCGCCCTGCCGAAGTGGAAACCCTGCTGGGCGACCCTACCAAGGCCAAGACCAAGCTGGGCTGGACGCCGGAAATCACCGTTCAGGAAATGTGCGCCGAGATGGTTCGTGAGGACCTCAAGGTCGCCAAGCGCCACGCGCTGCTGCGTGAGCACGGCCACGATCTGCCGGTATCCGTGGAGAACTGAGGATGACAGCGACTTCTCTCGATCAGCGCATTTTCGTCGCCGGCCATCGCGGGATGGTCGGTTCGGCGATCGTGCGTCACTTGCAGAGCCTGGGGCACCAGAACATCATCACGGCGCCCCGTGAAAGCGTGGACCTGGTCGACGCCGCCAGCGTGCAGCGCTTCTTCGCCGACCAGCGCATCGACCAGGTTTACCTGGCCGCTGCCAAGGTCGGCGGCATCCACGCCAACAACCAGTACCCGGCCGACTTCATCTATCAGAACCTGATGATCGAAGCCAACGTCATCAACGCCGCGCACAATGCCGGCGTGAACCGCCTGCTGTCGCTCGGCAGCTCGTGCATCTACCCCAAGCATGCCGAGCAGCCGATGCGTGAAGAAGCGCTGCTGACGGGCGTACTGGAGCCGACCAACGAGCCCTACGCGATCGCCAAGATCGCCGGGATCAAGCTGTGCGAAAGCTACAACCGCCAGCACGGTCGCGACTACCGCAGCGTGATGCCGACCAACCTGTACGGCCCTCACGACAACTACCACCCGGAAAACAGTCACGTCATCCCTGCCCTGCTGCGCCGCTTCCACGAAGCGACCCTGCGTGGCGACGATGAGGTGGTGATCTGGGGCAGCGGCACGCCGATGCGCGAGTTCCTGCATGTCGACGACATGGCGGCCGCCAGCGTGCACGTGATGAATCTGGATGACGCCACCTACCAGGCGCACACCCAGCCGATGCTCTCGCACATCAACGTCGGCACCGGGCAGGACTGCACCATCCGCGAGTTGGCCGAAACCATCGCTCGGGTCACCGAGTTCCAGGGTCGCCTGACGTTCGACAGCAGCAAGCCCGACGGTACGCCACGCAAGCTGATGGACGTATCGCGCCTGGCCAAGCTCGGCTGGACGGCGAGCATCGATCTGGAAACCGGCCTGCGTGACGCCTACCGCTGGTTCGTCGAACACATCGACGATGTGCGCAGTTGATGTTTCTGCCGACCGAGACCTTCAAGACCGTGGTCGCCAGCACACCGCTGGTGTCCATCGATCTGCTGGTTCGCAATGCAGAGGGCGAGCTGCTGCTGGGCGAGCGTCTCAACCGCCCCGCCCAGGGCAGCTGGTTCGCTCCAGGTGGGCGCATTCTCAAGAATGAAACCCTGGATGCCGCTTTCGAACGCCTGACCCGGGAAGAACTGGGCCAGGCATTCGAGCGCGACCAGGGCAGGCTGCTCGGCGTCTACGAGCACTTTTACGACGACAGCGTGTTTGGCGAAACACCGGATACCCACTACGTGGTGATCGCCTACGCACTGGAGCTTGGCGCTCGGCAGAGCCTGCAACCGCCAAGCGTGCAACACGGTCGCTACCGCTGGTGGCCGATCGAGCAGATGCGCGATGAACCGCGCATCCACCGCAATACGCGGGACTACCTGCAGGCGTTGTACTAGACCTCTCGCAAGCCACTCAACGCGGCGTCGGCTTGCGAGCCACGACAATTTCGATATGGGAACGCGAGCTTGTTCAAGCAATTCCTGGCATACCGCAACCTGCTGCTGATCCTGTTTGTCCTGAACTCGGCCTGTTTCTTTCTGACCGACGACAAGAAGGCCGGCATCCCCTACCTGCGCGAGCTTTATCTGCTCGGCGTAGTAGGTAGCGCTGCGGCCCTGTTCCTGGTGTGGAAGCGCGTTTACCAGTCCAAGACCAGCCTGTGGATCATCTTCATGGGCCTGGTGCTGCCGGTCACCTCGGCGATCATGGCGGAACTCAACTTCGATCAGCCGTTCATCTATGGCCTGCTCGAAGAACGTCGCAGCTTCGCTTATCTGGTGTTCTTCCCGGCCCTGTTCCTGCTGATCAAGACCGCTCCGACGCAAAAGCACCTGGAGACCTTCTTTCTCTATTCGGGCCTGGCGTGCGCCTTCGTCGGCTACTGCTACTACTTCGGGATCATCCCGGAAAACGCCGGCGTGTCGTTCACCGTGGATGCCAAGGACGCCGGCGAAGTGCTGCTGCGCCCGAACCGCTTCCGTATCGGTTCGAGCTACGTGACCATCTGCGCCTTCATGCTCATGTACAGCATGAAAGAGCGTATCTCGCTGCTCAAGGTAGTCACCCTGCTGTTCTTCGCCTCGTACCTGTGGCTGGTGCTGCAGACCCGTCAGACCATGATCATCTGGTGCCTGGCTGGCCTGTGGATCTTCCGTGACCGCATCGACTCGCTGATCAAGCTCGGTCTGCTGGCGGCCACCATCCTAGTCGCGTCGTACTTCATCTTTCCGGAGTTCTACTACGAGCAGTTCGCCAAGTTCGAAGCCCTGCTCGACGAGGCCACCACCGGCCCCGGCGTGCGCGATACCACCACGGCGATCATCATCGGCGCGGTCGCCGACAACTGGTACATCGGCATGGGCTCGCTGTCACTGCAATGGAAAGGCGGCTTCGGAGCACTCTACAACCCGCACTTCTACCTGTCGGACGTGGGCATCTTCGGCGTGTACTACCGCTACGGATTCCTGACTCCGCTGATCGCCTTGATCTTCTATGCCGGCTACCTGCGCATCATGAAACGCTGCCCGCAAAAGGGCCCGCTGCTCAATGCCTTCCAGCTGGTGTTCTGGTTCCAGATGCTCAACATGTTCCTGTCCAACTCGCTGATGTACGGCGGTGATGTGCTGGGCATCGGCGCCGCCTGTTTCCTGTACTTCTCCCGCGCCTACGCGACGGAGAAATCCCCGACTCGAGAGCTCAGAGGCACACGCCATGACAAACTTCAGTATCGTGACCATCAACTGGAATAATCTGGAAGGCCTCAAACAGACCTACCAGAGTGTGGCTGCCCAGACCTATCGGAATTTCCGCTGGATCGTCGTTGACGGTGCCTCCAACGACGGTGGCGCCGAATGGCTGGCGACCATCGACGAGCCCTACGCCGAGATCACTTCGGAGCGCGACAAGGGCCTCTACGACGCCATGAACAAGGGCCTGATCAAGGGCTCGGCCACCGAGGGCTACACCCTGTTCCTGAACAGCGGTGATTCGTTCTACGACGAGAACGTGTTGCAGAAGGTTGCCGATGCGATCGAGCAGGCGCCCAGCAAGCCGCGTTACGTCTATGGCGACTACTACCTGCAGAACGCCGAAGGCCGCCTCACGCCACAGAACGCCAAGAAGATCGAGCACCTGGTACTGGGCATGCCGTCCAGCCACCAGGCGATGTATTTCGAGAATGAAAGGCTGCGCAACGTGCGCTTCCGTGAGGATTTCAAGCTCTCGGCGGACTACTGCATGATCGTCGAATTCCTGCAGGGCCAGGACCACAAGCGCGACGTGCTGAAGATCGCCTCGCCGCTGTGCATCTTCGACACCACCGGTGTTTCCACCAGCCGTCGCTTCGATGCATTGAAAGAAGATATGCGCATCCGTCGGGAGGTCATGAAACTATCGCCGCTGCACAGTATCTCTTTGTATGTCCTGCACTACGTTCACACTCATAGCAAGTTGTTGAAAGCGGCACTGGGCAAATGAATCACGAGCAACGACAACCGTTGCCCATCCGCAATTCGCGCAAGTGGCGCAAAGAGGTGTTGATGAAAGCCTTTGACATCGAGTTCTACGCTGGCTCCAAGGATCGCCTGGTCGAGGACTTGGTCGAGCACAGCACCGACAGGTACAGCTACGTCGTGACACCCAACGTGAATCACATCGTGCAGCTGGAAACCGACCACGACCTCAAACGCTCTTACGCGGTGGCCCGCCACCGCATCTGCGACAGCCGTGTATTGCTGCCCCTGCTGCGCATGCTCAGAGTTCCCGTGGAAGATGCCATTCCCGGCAGCACGCTCACCGAAGAGCTGATCGACATCGCCGAGCAGCGCGCCTGGAACGTCACCGTGATCGGTTGCGAGGATGAAGACATCCAGCATCTGCGAGCACGCTACCCACACATCACCTTTCACCATCACAACCCACCGATGGGTTTCATCAACAGCGAAGAAGCGATCCAGGCGTGCCTGTCCTTCGTCATCGAACACCCATCCAATCTGGTGGTGCTCTCGGTGGGCTGCCCGCGCCAGGAAATCCTCGCGCAGAAAATCTTCGAAACCGATCAGGCTGTCGGCATCGGTCTGTGCGTGGGTGCCTCGATCAACTTCCTGTCCGGAAGAATTCGTCGCGCTCCGCTGTGGATGCAACGCTACTCGCTGGAGTGGCTGCACCGCGCTTTCACCGAACCTCGTCGACTGGTAGGGCGCTACGCGCACGACGCGTTCCGCATCCTGCCGATCCTGCTCAGGGAATTCAAACTTAGGCAATCACTCTTCATGGGAGGAGCTCCACGATGATTCCTGTCATTCTTTCTGGTGGTAACGGCTCGCGCCTCTGGCCGCTTTCGCGCCAACTCAACCCCAAGCAGTTCCTGCCCATCGCCGACGATTCGTTGTCCATGCTGCAGGCGACCATTCGCCGTCTGGAAGGCTTGCAGGTCAGCCAGCCATGCCTGATCTGCAACGAGGAACATCGCTTCCTCGCCGCCGAACAGCTGCGCGCCCTGGGCATCGAGAACGCCAGCATCCTGCTCGAGCCGGTCGGTCGCAACACCGCGCCGGCGGTCGCCCTGGCGGCTATCAAGGCGCTGGAAAAGGAGCACGACCCGGTACTGCTGGTGCTGGCTGCCGACCATCTGATCAAGGATGTCAGCGCCTTCCACCGCGCCGTCGAAACCGCCCTGCCCTTCGCCCAGGCCGGCAAGCTGGTGACCTTCGGCATCGTGCCGACCCATGCGGAAACCGGCTACGGCTATGTGCAAAAGGGTGCATCGGCTGGTGAAGGTGGCTTCACCGTACAGAGCTTCGTGGAGAAGCCGGACAGCGAGACCGCCGAGCGCTACCTGGCTTCCGGCGAGCACTTCTGGAACAGCGGGATGTTCATGTTCCGTGCCAGCCGTTACCTGGAAGAGCTGCAGCGCTGGCAGCCGGAAATCCTCGACGCCTGCCGCCGTGCTACCGCGCAGAGCGAGCAGGACATGCACTTCGTGCGTATCGGCAAGGAGGCATTCGCCGCCTGCCCGGAAGACTCCATCGACTACGCCGTGATGGAACGAACCGAAGACGCGGTGATGGTGCCACTGGATGCCGGCTGGAGCGATATCGGCTCTTGGTCAGCGCTGTGGGACGTCAGCGACAAGGACGAACAGGGCAACGTGCACAAGGGCGACGTGCTCAGCCACGATAGCCACAACAACTACGTGCATGCCGACTATCGCCTGGTCACTACCGTGGGCGTCGAGAACCTGATCATCGTCGAAACCAAGGACACGATCATGGTCGCCCACAGGGACAAGGCCCAGGAGGTCAAACGTATCGTCGAGCAGCTCAAGCGCGACGAGCGTGGCGAGCATCTCAACAATCGTGAAGTGTATCGCCCGTGGGGCATGTACGACTCCATCGATCACGGTGCGCGCTATCAGGTCAAACGCATCACCGTGAAACCGGGCGCCAAGCTGTCGGTGCAGATGCACCACCACCGTGCCGAGCACTGGATCGTGGTCAGCGGCACCGCGCAGGTGACCAATGGTGACGAGACCTATATGGTCACCGAGAACCAGTCGACCTACATTCCCATCGGCCAGATTCACGCCCTGGAAAACCCGGGCATGATTCCGCTGGAGCTGATCGAGGTGCAGTCGGGGACCTACCTCGGCGAGGACGACATCATCCGCTTCTCCGACAACTACGGTCGGGTGAAGGAACTCAAGGTTTCTGCAGCCTGATGGGCTTCCAGCGCCGCGCCGTTGCGGGCGGCGCTGGCTCATCGAAGATAGCAAGTTGTTGAAAAAGGTAAGCGCTGCAGCGACAACGCCGGTAGTTCTTTTCAGCCGCATGCAAGGGCCCGAGTCGAGCCCAGCAGGAGGTGTGATTCGCGACCTTTGGGATCACCAATCACGACTAACAGGGCGACGGATAGCTCCTTCATTTCGCTGAGAAAATGGATATTTACAAGAATAAGCAAAGCGCGAAGCCCACTTGAACAGATACCGGATAACTCCATCACTTTCCGACAACGAGGCTCGCCTGTGAAAACTTCACAACTGAAACTGCACGATCCTTTGATCCATAAACTGAAGTTGTTGGAAGAAGACGACGTGACTCCACTGCTCGACGAACTGAGCACGCCGAAGAAGCCAACGATCCTCGGCTTCCTCAATCAGCACGGCTACAACATCGTCCAGAACGATACGGAAGCACGCCGTCACTTCCTCAAGGTCAATTACCTGCTGCGCGACGGCATCGGTGTAAAACTGGCCTGCTCGCTCAATGGCCTGGCGCCAGGTGCCAACCTCAACGGCACCGATTTCATTCCCAGCCTGATCCGTCACCTGCTCGAAAGCGAACACAGCGACAGCTACCAGCTGTTCGCCATGGGCACCAGCGAGCCCTGGGTCAACCTGGGTGCCAGCGCGCTATTCGGCGATCGTACGTTTCACGCGATCGACGGCTTCCAGCCGACCGAGCGCTACCTCGAATTCGTGCGTGAGCACCTGCAACCGGAAAAGATCCCCTTGATCGTCATGGGCATGGGCATGCCTCGCCAGGAAGAAGTCGCTGTGAGCCTGCAGCGTGACCTCGGCCGCCCTGCTCTGATGATCTGCGGTGGCGCGATTCTCGACTTCGCGGCGCAGCGCTTCAGTCGTGCGCCGGCGGTAGTTCGCAAGTTCGGTATGGAGTGGGCGTATCGCCTGCTGATGGAGCCGCGTCGCCTGTTCAGCCGTTACATCATCGGTATCCCGCGGTTCTTCTACTACATCATGCGTAACGGTATAGACCGCAAGGTAGCGGTTACCGAGCAAGGCGCCTACGACCGCAAGTCCTGACGCCCTCGCGTTAGAACGGAAAACGCCCCGACTGAGTGATCAGCCGGGGCGTTTTTCGTTGCAGCGCATCAACGTTCGGGGCTTAGGGTGCGGCCCGACGCAGAGCGGGCCGGCCCTTATCGATCCTAGCGCCCCGTGGCCACCGCCAGCGGTTTCTCGCTGCGCACGCCATGGCTCTGCGCGATCAAGGCGAACACCTCATCCCACATGGCCTGAGTGCGGGTCTTGAGTTCTGCGGAATGCGCGTGCAGACGAGTGGAGAGCGCCTGCATCTGAGCCGGATCAGTGAGGTAATCGAGGGCACTGGAAAGCTCCTCGTCGCTCAGGTTGATGTTCAGCACGCCTTCGGCAAACCCGTAGTCGGCGAACAGCATCTGGTACTTGTGGCTCCACCCCGTGGCCAGCGATGGCACACCTTGCGACAGCGAACTGACCAAACCGTGGAAACGGCTACCCAAGGTGCCGCGACAGGCGCCGAGAATGCCCTTGATCGCCAGCGGATCGGTCTCGCGCAGGATCGGCAGCCCACCCACGGCCTGCGACACCTGCTCGGCGACCCGGGCATCGCCCTCGCCTTCGTGAATCAGCAGGAACGGCTTGGCGCCGCGCTCGACCAGCATCTTGGTCGCGCGCTGCAGGAAGGGCACATAGCCCTTGGCGACGCTGTCACCGGTCTTGTCGAGCATGCGGCAGTTGGGCACCACACAGACCTGATGAACGTCAGGATCGAAATAGGACGGTAGCGTGCCACTGATCAGATTGGTGAAATCGGGTGCTATCTTGATGTTGTCACGCTCGCCAACGACCTCGGTGAGGTAGTCGTAGGACACCTGTTCGCGGGCGAAAACCAGATCGCAGTTGTCGAGGAACGCCCTGACCGCATCCTTGCTCTTCTGATCGCGGAACGGGCCGAATGCCTGCGGCAGCAGAATCACCTTGCTGCCGTTCTTCTTCCAGCGCTTGCTGGAACGCGCCAGCTCTTCGGAAAGGTCCGGGCCCCACTGATCGCTGTAGGCGAAGCCAGCGGCATCGAGCACCACGTTCACTTCCTTGTCGAGCACCACACCGTACTGCTCGCGAATACCGGCCGGCACCAGTGCCGCCAGGTCGCCGAAGGGGATGCCGGCGCGCCACAGCCAGGCTTTCTGATACAGGCCCAGGGATGCACGGTTGACGTAGGGATAAGGGCTCTTGGCACGGCCAGGCTCCATCACCACCTTGGCGCTGGGAAGGTTCTTCTGTACCTGCTGCAGGGCAGCGTGCAGCATCAGTGCAGCCCCCTTGTTGACGAAACCGGCTTTGCGAATCTCGACGTACATATCACGTTCTCCTGAATTCACGAATCAACTGGGGCACGCTAATGAACACGTGCAGGAAAATACTCTTGGTCATCATGATGAACAGCGGCCGTGTCTTGCGTGACAGCAGCAGGCTCACGTAACCGGCGATGGAATAGGAAATCAGCGTCGCCCAGGCCGAGCCGACGACACCATGGCTCTGGATGAGGAAGTAATTGAGCACGATGTTGCTCACGGCTCCCAGGCCCTGGGTGACCAGGGAAAAGATGAAGGCCTCTTCGATGATGATCCACTTGCTGAACAGCGCGCGCATGAACACGAAGGTCGCCGCGAAGATATGGATAGCCAGCACCGGACCGGCATCGGCGTACTGCTCGCCATAGAGCGTCAGGATGATCCAGTCGGAGAGAAAGAACACCACGACCGCCAGGCCGAACGCCATGAAGAACAACACATCCAGCGACACCTGCATGAAACGGTTGTAGCCCGCCGTATCGGTCTTGCTGAGGTCGATCATCTTCGGGAAGACCGACGCCATGAGGATGGTCGGAATCAGGTACCAGGCTTCCGACAGCCGCGAAGCCGCCGAATACACACCCACCGAGTACTCGCCGAGCATGTACTGCAGCATGATCTGATCGACCTTGAGGTAGATCACCGCCGACAGCGAACCGAGGAAGATCAGCAGGCTTTTCTTGAGCAGGGTCTTGCCCAGGGTCCAGGAAAAGTCGAAGCGGAACTCGCGCTTGAGCATCACCGCATAGCAGACCAGGATCGCCGAGGTGACCATCACCACCACCACGTGGGCCAGGGCGATATACACCAAACCGGCACCGGCGATGGCCAGGATCATCTTCAGGCCGTTGCCACCGAGCTGCCCGACGAAGCCGGCCACTGCTGCATACTTGGCCTGAACCCGCGCCTGGAACCAGTCGATGAGCATCTCGAACGGCGTGAAGAACAGCGCCAGAGCGGTGAACAGCAGCACCAGGAAATTCTGGTCGTTGCCGATCAGGTAGGTGCCCATCATGATCGCGAAGGCGATCACCGAGCAGCCCACCTTGATCACGAATACCGTCGAGAGAATCTGGTCTTCGTTATCCGGGTTGCTGCGCAGTTCCTTGACCACCAGGCCGGTCAACCCCAGGTGCACCACGATGCTGAGCAGCCCCAGCAGCGCGAGTGCGTAATTGAGGTAACCGAAATCTTCGGGCCCCAGGTAACGGGCCAGTACCACGGTGGTCGCCAGGCCGATGGCCAGCATCAAGAACTTCTCGGCCAGCATCCAGCCAGAGTTGAGGAGGTACTTCATGCCCTCCTGGACACGCGTGGCACTCATCGGCTGGACGTCTCCAGGTGCCCGTAGCTGCGGGCTTCATCCAGCGACAGCTTCTGCGAGTACGGCACCAGACCGGTGTCCGCCGCATAGCCCAGAGAGATGAACATGACGATGCGCTCGTCCGGGTCGAGCTTGAGCAGCTTGGCCGCCGCTTGCTCGCGCTCGGGAATGTCCGGCCAGTTGATCGAACAGGACGACACGCCCTGCGTCTCCAGCGCGAACATGAAGGACATCGCGGCCAGCGCGCCGTCGATGTAGATCACATGGCGATCACGCACGTGCGGGTAGGCACGCAGACGCCCCACCACGGCAACGATGGCCGGGAAGTTGTGATCGAAACCGGCAACGCCCATCGGCAGACGCGACGCCTGCGCCACGGAAGCGGCGTCATCGAAGATCAGGAAGCGGTACGGCTGACGGTTACAGGCACTCGGCGACTGCACGGCGACTTCCACGGCCTTGTCGATCACCTCGCGCGGAACCGGACGATCCTGATACCAGCGAACCGAGCGGCGCTTCATCGACAGTTTACGCATGGCGGTGTAATCGACGCTCGGCGTGCTCACGTCAGCGGCGAAAGGTACCCGCTCGGTATCGGGATTGCGCAAGCTGCCTGGCGAGCTGACCGGGCGCTCGAGGCGAGCGAATTTCTCGCGGGCCCGGTTGATCACCGGGTGTTCGCCGGTCACGGTGAAGTACTCGGCGAGCACATCGTGAGCCCAGCTGACTTCGTCGCGATCCACGTTGCCGTTGAGCGAGGCGATGTAGCTGTCCACGGTGTCGCCGATGTAGTCCAGGGCGAACACTTCGCGCCGGGGCTGCATGATCAGGCCCTTCTCGATACGGTGCACGGCACGGCGCAGGAAGTAGTTGACCGGCTCGGCACCGGATAGATTTTCCTCGTGCTGCAGGTGCCCGACCACCACGGCATACGCTTCACGATCGAACGCCGACGAGAAGAACGAATAGTGGAAGCGCCGCAGTGTGGCCGACCGTGACAGCGCACGGATCCAGCCCATGGACAGTTTCTTCTGCAACCCTTTCAGGTTATCGATGCTGTCGCGGGGCAATACCTTCTTGAGGGATTCCTTCAACATTTTCATAGGCTGTGATTACCGTTCAATGGTTAATATCTCCCCCACAATCGCCATAGTGGTACGGCGACATTGAATTGATAGACGCAGGCAGTTATCAGCCCAACCGCAAGCGCCTGCACGCCACCAGAAGCCGATCATGGCTGGCGCATACAGCAAGCATCCCTACCCTGACGCAATCACCGGATCCCCTCTGCCCGCTCACCGGGAGCACGCAGGGAAAATGGCATTGGTACTGCAAACGGATCGACGTCCAGACCAGCACTTCAAGAGGCTGGAGGTGGCGATATGGGCTACCGCCTTTTCGTTGTCAGGGTTTAGGACTACGGAGCAACGCTTTGATTCCGCGCGGCGATGCTTTCCTGGGAAAAAGTTGCCGAGAGGCCGCCAAGCCTGGCAACAGAGCGGTCGAGACGGAGCCTGACAACCGGAAAGTGATGGGCGACAGGCGGCTTCGCCAAGGCAAAGCCGCCATCAACGTTTACGGCTGAAAGCACTGCACCGGGCCTAGCGCCTACCTGGCAAAAGGTCGTGCAGGGTTTCACTCAACTCACGTATGGAGAAGGGCTTGCCGATGGTTCTTACGCCCTGCCCCAGAATGGCCGATTCGGCATTCACCTCAGCGAAGATCAACAACACCGGCAAATCAGGCCGATAGCCGCGAGCGATATCCGCCAGCTCCGAGCCGGTCATCCCTGCGAGGCTTGCATCCGAGACCAACAGATCGAATGAGGCACCCGCGCTCAGCAGGTCGATGGCGGCCTGCGGCTCGGTGGCGTTGACGACTTCATGACCCATCTCGCCAAGCACTTCGCAAACCAGCAGACGCACCGCGGAGTCACTCTCGACCAGCAAAACCCGATGACCCGCTTTGCGCACAGGCGCCACCACCGCCTGGTGGTCGACCGCCTCACAAGCAGGCAGAAACAGGCGCACCGTGGTACCAACACCTGGCTCACTGTGGATGGTCGCCTGGCCGCCGCTCTGCCGTGCGAAACCGTGCACCATGGAAAGACCGAGACCGCTGCCCTGGCCAACGGACTTGGTGGTGAAGAACGGATCGAAAACCTTCTCAAGCGTATCGCTGCTCATGCCGGAACCGGTATCCGAAAGCGCGATGACCAGATAGCGCCCTGGCGAAAGGTCAGGCAGCGCCGCCCTATCTCCCTCGGCCAGATCGACCAGTGAAGTATGCAACCTCAACTGCCCGCCACCGGGCATGGCGTCACGGGCGTTGACGGCAAGGTCGAGAATGGCATTTTCCAGCTGCCGGGCATCGGCCAGGACGCGAGCATCGGCGTGCTGATAGTCGCCCTGCAGCGAGATGCCGTCACTGACCGTACGCCGGATGAGTGACTCCAGCGAATCGATCAATGAACTCACCGCCACCGGTCGGGCATCCAGAGGCTGGCGAAGAGAAAAGGTCAGCAATCTCTGAGTCAGAGCGCTCGCTCGGTCCGCGGAAACGCTGGCAGCCTCGATGAAACGTTCGATCCCTTCCAGACGACCGCCCGCCACGCGGCGCTTCATGATGTCGAGCGCGCCGATGATACCGGTGAGCATGTTATTGAAATCATGGGCGATGCCACCGGTCAACGAGCCGACAGCGTCCATCTTCTGACTTTGCAGCAGGGCCAGCTCACCCGCGCTGCGATCACCGTCCAGAAGCGCGCCACGCGCACGCTCGGTCAAAACGGACAGGCAACTGCAAAGCGAACGCGAGGTGAATGGGCGCTCCAGCAATACGGCACCATAACCATCGACCGCTGTTGGCTGCTGCGCAGGGTTGGCCGCTGCAAGTACGATGACGGGAGTGGACGACTGGAGGATTAGCTCTAACGCATGCCCCTGATCGTGGACCGCCTCTTCGGCGATCAATACGGCGCTGATATCGCTGGCCAGGGATTCGCTCAGCCTCCCCAGACCAGGGCAGACCTCGAAGGTGAAGCCCAGAGGTGCGAGCAGTGGCAGCAACAGATCCGACTCATCACTGCAGATCAATATGCGCATGGGGACCATCCGCGGGCAACCAACGTGTGTCGCCGAGAGAAAACTTTTGCAGGTTCCATTCGCGCAAATCCACACGAGCCCACGTCGCGATCGGCGTTATCCAGCAGCGGCAGGAAAACGGCCAGACCGGCGCTCGGCTCCCGGGCGCCATTGGCAACCCGTACTACAACCTCATCCATGGATAACCGCTCTCGACGCAATGGACTGCCGCAGGCTCGACTCGAGAGCCACGGCGCATAACAGCCTTCGACACCGGTGCACGAGCCATGTTCCAGAAAGAGAGGCGTTATAAAAGCGAGGTGATCAGCGCAACTGGGGGGCGATATTGATCAGCTCGGGCCGATCAGTTCCTTGACCTTGGCGATGACCTGATTGATATCGAAGGGCTTGTCGAACACCGCAGCGAAGAGTTCCGGGCTGGCCCGTCCGACACTGCCCTGGGCGCCGCTCATGAGAATGATCGGCAGGTCGCCGGATGCGGGCCGCGCCCGAATTGCACGGGCGAATTCGAGGCCATCCATGATTGGCATCATGAAATCGGTAATGACCAGTTCGGGGCGTTCGCGGTCGAGCACCTCCAACCCCTTGCGGCCGTTGCTCGCCTTCACCACCATGTAGCCTTCGTCTTCCATGGCATAGCCGAGAATATCCGCAATCAGGTATTCATCGTCGACTATCAGGATGGTTGTCATAGTCAATAGGCTCGATCAGGCGTCTTGCGCCGGCACGGCGTTCCCCGACAAGGCGCCTGCCGCATTCTTGAATGCCTTGCTGAGTTCAATACCATGATCGCTGATGACCACTTCCAGGAGGGAGGAATCGTAATAGCTATCCCTCATCTTAAGTATGGAAAGCAGGCGCTTTAGTTCAGCCTCCTTTTCCACGAAACGCATGAGAACCAGATTGTCGACGATGCTCGACAGCTCCGGGGCCGGCGCATTGATCTCGGCAGCGAACAGATCGCGCATTTCCCACGTGGCGAAAACCGTGACGCCCATCGCGCGCAGTTGGCTCATCAGCGCGCTGAAGAACTCGACAAGACGCGCGCTGCTGGTAGCTACACGCGCCATACCGCCCAGGCTGTCGATATGCAGCCGCTTGATGCCTTTGTCTCTGACGGCGTTGATCACCCGCGCGCCAAGGCCGTCGAGCAATCCTTCGGTGGTTGGCTGCCACATGATATGCAGCGCACCGGACTCTTCCATGGCGCGCAGATCGATGCCCAGTGCCGCCGCCTTGAGGCGCAGCCGCTGTGGCGTCTCGTAGAAGCCGAAATGCAGGCCTGGGGCCTCGACAGTGGACTGAGCGAGGAAATTCATGCCCAGAGTGGTCTTGCCGACGCCGGCGGGGCCCATGATCAAGGTGACCGAGGATTCCGACAGGCCTCCACCGATCAGGCTGTCCAGGCTGGGAATGCCACTGGAAATCCGCGCCAACGTCGCGCTGTCGTCCTGACTCGGCTTGCTGTACAGGCTCTCCAGGCGCGGGTGGATCACCAGGCCATCGTCGGTGATCTCGCACTCGTGCAGCCCAGACAGCGCACCGCTGCCTCGGGTCTTGCGCAAGTGAATGCGGCGTACCGAGCGTGCCCCGAACAGCTCTTCGCCCAGTTCGATCACGCCATCGACCATGGTGTGCTCCGGGCTACCGTCATCAAGGCGAGAACTGGTCAGAAACAGCACGGTGCAACCGGCGAAAGCCGCGTGCCCCTGCAACTCGGAAATGAATTTCTTGGTGTCGATCTGATTTTCCGCCTTGGAGCGGGCATTGAGCAGACCATCGACGATCAACAGCGTCGCTTTCTGGCGACTGATTTCACGACGCAACAGCTTGACGACCTCGTCCAGCCCCTCGTTCTCCAGCGTATCGAACGCACTGACGAACTGGATTTCCGCACCGACCTTGGTCGGGTCGAAGAAGGTCATCGTGGAGAGGAACTGAAAGAGCCTTTCGTGGGATTCGGCCAGCAGAGTGGCCACCAGCACGCGGCCACCATCACGCACATGATTGAACGCGATCTGGTTGGCGAGAATGGTCTTGCCCGAACCTGGGCGCCCCTGAACGATATAGGATGCCCCGGCTACCAGTCCGCCCTTGAGCAGCGCGTCCAGTCCATCGATCCCACTTTGAAGGCGTTGTAGCTGTTCCAAGTTCTGGCCTGCCTCAATCGAAGTTACGCAACGGTAACCTAGGCTTTAATGTGCTCTTCCCAGGCGTTAACGCACTGATAGAAAAGGCGATTCGCAATACTAGCATGTTCACGCACGTTCATCTGTCGCTTGCCCGATGGCTGCCGGCAAGTAAAGCGTTACCCTTGCCCCCTGCCCCAGCGTGCTTTCCACATGTACACCGCCACCCGCCTGACGGGCAAAACCGTAGACCTGACTAAGCCCCAGTCCAGTTCCCTTGCCAACGTCCTTGGTGGTGAAAAAAGGTTCGAACAGCCGTGAACGGATCGCCGGGTCGATGCCTACGCCCTCGTCGATCACTGAAATCGACACGAACGCCCCGTGCAAATCGTCCAGCTCCCCTGAAAGCACACGATTCTGTGCCTGCAGCCTGATAACGCCTGTCGCGGACATGGCGTCGCGTGCATTCAGAATCAGATTGAGCAGCGCCATCTCCAACTGGCTGGGGTCCAGCTCGACCTGATGTAATCCTGGCGCGAACTGCATTTCCAGGCTCATCGTCTTCGGCAATGCCTGACTGACGAAGGTGTGTGCCGTGTCGAGTAACTCATCGAGATCGACGAGACGGCTGGGCATCTGCTCGCAACGGGCGAAGGTCAACAGGTTGCGGGTCATCTGCGCGCCACGCTCGCCTGCATCCTGAATGCTCGCCAGCAGGCTGGCCAGTCGTTCCGGACTAGCGGCACGGCTAGCCAGCTTGGCAGCACTGAGAATGATGGTCAGCAGATTGTTGAAATCGTGCGCCATACCGCCACTCAGCTGGCCCAGAGCCTCCAGCTTCTGCGCCTGGAAGAGCTGTGCGCGCAGACCGTCGTAGCGCAAATCCGCCTCGTGGCGCTCAGTGATGTCTCGGGTAATCTTGGCCAGCCCGATGATTTCACCGCGCTCATCGCGAATCGCATCGATGGCCACCAGGGCCCAGAAGCGCGTGCCGTCCTTGCGAACTCGCCAGCCTTCATCCTGGGAGCGCCCATCCTGAAGTGCCCTTTCCATGAGCAGCCTGGGCTTGCCCGCCTGCCGGTCCTCTTCGGTATAGAACAGGGACAGATGCTGGCCGACGGCCTCTGCGGCATCGTAGCCCTTGATGCGAGCAGCACCAGCATTCCAGGAGACGATGCGGCCATGCGTATCGAGCATGAAGATCGCGTAATCGACCACTGCCTGAACCAGCATCTCGTAGTGACGCTCGGTCAAGGTGCTTGCGGAGAGAGGGGCTAACTGGCTGTTCATGATGCAGCGTTCACAGCGGCAATGGACGTGCAGTGTAGTCCGCCAGCGGTGGCAAGGGACAGCATGTTGTGCGACCCCGTTCATCTCCTGCGGATTGTCAAACGAGAAGCGGCCTGATATCTGTATATAAAACCAGTATCCAGCTTTAGCTCATGTCAGCGTCGAACGATCCACGTTTCTATTATCTGCACAACTTCCACAAGGCGCTGACCTGGATTGGTGAACGCCATGCCGACCTGCTGAGCGCGAACGAACGTGAGTTCCTGCTCGGCTTCGGTGCGCTCGACGAATCGGCACAGGCCCTGCTGGTGCGCATGATCATGCGCAAAGGCGTGCATTTTCGTGCCAGCAAGCTGAACTATCAGGAGATTGGCTGCTGCCGCCAGGCCGCCACACCGCTGATCGCCAATGGCTGGATAATCGATAATGCCGCGCTGCAGCTGGACCAATTGCTGGCGCTGCTGCGCAAGGACGAAATCGTTATCTGTTTCGCCGGCAACCTCAGTGATCGACGTGCCCGCAAAGAGCACCTGCTGGAACAGCTCAGTGAGCACTTCGATGAGGCACGGGCTTTCGATGCCTGGTGCCCGACTCTCGACGATGCCCTTTACAGCCTGACCATCGATGACCTGAGCGAGCGCCTGCGGTTGATGTTCTTCGGCAACCTGCGTCAGGAATGGTCGGAGTTCGTGCTCGCCGATCTGGGTATATTTCGCTACGAAAGCGTCGATTTTCCGCCCGACTCGCGAGCACTGCGCTGTCGCGAGGATGTCGACGACTACCTCCACCTGCAGCGCTGCCGGGAGGCGTTCGAAGCCGGTGACGCCACGGCGGACCTGCTCGAACGTGTAGACACCCGCCGCTACGACAACCCTTATATCGCCGAGCGGCGTGCCAAGTTGCTGTTTCGCATCGGTCAGCATCTGGAACGTTGTGCCGAGTTCGAACTGGCGTTGCAGGTATACGCCAGCAGCCGTTACGGCGCCGCGCGGCAGCGACAGATTCGCGTACTGGAACGCACCCTGCGTTACAGCGAAGCCTTCGAACTGGCAGGCCAGGCCATCGCAGCGCCCAACAGCGATGGCGAACTGCAACTAGCCGAGCGAGCCCTGGTGCGCCTGACCCGGCAATTGGGCATGCCTGCGCAGAAACGCGCCAAGGCGCCAGCACCGCCACGCCTGGATCTGCAACTGCCCAGGCTGCCGTCGCTGGCGGTGGAGCAGCTCGTGCAACTGCACCTGCAGCGCAGCGAGGCCCCCGTGCATTACGTCGAGAACACGCTGATCTGCAGCCTGTTCGGCCTGCTCTGCTGGCCCGCGGTATTCGCCGCCGTACCTGGCGCCTTCTTCCATCCGTTCCAGCACGGCCCGGCCGACCTGCTCACCGCCGACTTCTACCCACGCCGGCGAGAACTGTTCGCCGCGTGCCTGGAGCAACTCGACGATGACCGTTACCGCCACAGCATTCGTCGCACCTACCGCGACAAGTTCGGCATTCAGTCACCTTTCGTGCACTGGGGCGTGCTCAGCGAAGCATTGCTGGACCAGGCCCTCGACTGCCTGCCGGCAGCCCATTTGCGCGCCTGGTTTCGGCGCCTGCTCGGCGATATCCAGGCCAATCGCGCCGGTATGCCCGACCTGATCCAGTTCTGGCCCGAGGAAAAACGCTACCGCATGATCGAGGTGAAAGGCCCGGGTGATCGGCTTCAGGACAACCAGCGCCGCTGGCTGGCGTTCTGTGCCGAGCACGGCATGCCGGTGGACGTCTGCTACGTGCAGTGGGCCGACGCATGAGCTACCGCGTGGCGGTGCGCGCGCTCTGCGAGTTCACCGCCAAATGTGGCGACCTCGACCTGCGTTTCACGCCCTCACCCACTGCCCAGGAGGGCATGGCCGGCCACGCCACGGTAGTCAGCCGACGTGGCGAGCACTACGAAGCGGAAGTCCCGCTGGCAGGTGAATTCCGCTCCCTGCAGGTACGCGGCCGGGCCGACGGGTTCGATCCGCACAGCAACCTGCTCGAAGAAATAAAGACCCACCGTGGCGACATCAGCCGCATTCCCGACAATCACCGCCAACTGCACTGGGCGCAGGCGCGGGTATACGGCTGGCTGCTCTGCCAGAGCCGTGATTTGGCGAAAATCGATCTCGCGGTGGTGTACTTCAACGTCCTCACGCAGAAGGAAAGCGTGTTCCGCGAAACCCGCACGGCTGACGAGCTGCAGGCGTTCTTCGCGCAACTGTGCAGCCGCTTCATCACCTGGGCCGAGCAGGAACAGGCTCATCGCCAGCTACGCGACAGCGCGCTGGCCGAACTGCGCTTCCCCCATGCCGAGTTTCGCCTGGGCCAGCGGCAACTGGCCGAAGCCGTTTACCGGGCGGCCCGCGATGGCCATTGCCTGATGGCCCAGGCCACTACCGGAATCGGCAAGACGCTCGGCACGCTGTTCCCGCAGCTGAAGGCATTCGCGGAAAACGGCCTGGACCGGCTGTTCTTTCTCACCGCGAAAACGCCGGGTCGCCAGCTGGCACTGCACGCGCTACACATCCTGCGCGGCGAGACCCTGCCACTACGCGTACTCGAACATGTCGCCAGGGACAAGGCCTGCGAGCACCCCGACAAAGCCTGTCACGGCGAATCCTGCCCGCTGGCCCGCGGTTTCTATGACCGCCTACCCGCCGCGCGCCAGGCCGCGGTCGAGTGCACCTGGCTGGATCAGGCCGCAGTGCGCGACATCGCCCTCCAGCATCAGGTCTGCCCCTATTACCTGAGCCAGGAGCTGACCCGCTGGGCCGACGTGGTGGTATGCGACTACAACTATTATTTCGACCTCAGTGCCCTGCTCTACAGCCTGACCCTGATCAACGAGTGGCGCGTGACGCTACTGGTCGACGAAGCCCACAACCTGATCGAACGGGCCCGGCGTATGTACAGCGCCGAGCTCGATCAGGGGCGCTTCGAAGCCATGCGCAGCAACGCGCCCAAGGGCCTGAGTGCCGTACTGACACGCATCAGCCGCCACTGGAAGCAGTTGCACAAGGAACTGTCCGAGGACTATCAGACCTATCCGCAACCACCGGACCTGTTGCTTCTTTCCCTGCAGAAGGCGGTCAGCGCGCTTACCGATCACCTGACCGACCAACCCACCGGCAATGATGGCGAACTGCTGCAGTTCTACCTCGACGCCATGGCCTTCTGCCGCCTGGCGGAAACCTTCGGCCCCCACTCGCTGTTCGACGTCAGTCGCAAGGCGGATCCTCGCGGGCGCAGCCATTCGGTGCTGTGCCTGCGCAATATCGTGCCGGCGCCCTTTCTCGCCCCGCGCTTCGAGAACAGCCACAGCACCACGCTGTTTTCCGCCACCCTGAGCCCGGCCGGCTACTACGCGGATCTGCTCGGCCTCCCGGAAGCGACACCCTGGCTGGATGTCGAGTCGCCGTTCCAGGCCGCGCAGTTGCAGGTCCAGGCGGTGAGCAACCTGTCGACCCGCTATCAGCACCGCGAGCGGTCATTGGCGCCCATCGTCGCCCTGATGGCGCGGCAGTTCGCCGAACGCCCAGGCAATTATCTGGCCTTTTTCAGCAGCTATGCCTACCTGCAGCAAGTACTGGAACTGTTCGACCACGAGCACCCGCAGATCACCCGCTGGGTACAGGCCCGGCAGATGGACGAAACCGAACGCCAGCAGTTTCTCGAGCGCTTCCGGCCGGGTGGCCAGGGGATCGGCTTCGCGGTGCTGGGCGGGGTTTTCGGCGAAGGCATCGACCTGCCCGGGGACCGTTTGATCGGCGCCTTCATCGCCACTCTGGGGCTGCCGCAGATCAACCCGATCAACGAACAGATCAAGCAGCGCATGGCCGAGATGTTCGGCAATGGCTACGACTACACCTATCTGTTTCCCGGCCTGCAGAAAGTGGTACAGGCCGCTGGCCGGGTCATCCGCACCCCACAGGACAGTGGTGTGGTGCATTTGATGGACGACCGCTTCACCCTGCCCGAAGTACGTGCCCTGCTACCAGGCTGGTGGCAGGTGCAACGCAGCCGTGTACCTCAGGTCCTGGGTGCGCAGGTCAGCCGTCAGTTGCCGGGGCGCAGCGCTCCCGCAGCACTGCCAGCGCCGCCGCCACCACAGCAAGGCCTGTTCGACCTGCCGAGCTGAGCGCCTCGCCACGGGCGGCAGCGGCTTGCCGTGAGCGGCAAGGGAATGCCCAGGGCACCCCGACGTGAGAAATAATTCCTTTGACAATCAATCGACTGGCAGTAACCGAGCGGCTGGCACAGGCCTTGCTGAAGTGATGACTCACAGCCAAGGAGGTCCGCCATGAGCAGTATCGGTTCGCTCACCCATTACGGAACGACAAGCCCCCTGCAGCGCAGCCGTGTCGACGCGCTGGATTTCAAACAAAGCCGTGAGGCTGCATCGCTCGCCAAGCACGAGAAGGCGCAGGAAGCCAGTGCGCCGCCCAGGGGATTCAAGGGCGATCAGGCGGACTCCAGCCAGCAGGCCTACGACGAAGCCTTCGCGCGGATGATGGTCAACCTGTACAGCTCGGCTCAGGACTCGCAACAGGTGTCCGACAGCACAGGTGGCGACAGCTCGACCGGGAAACCGACCGCCGACAGTGCCCTCGCCCAGTTCATGGCCTACATGGACATGTCGCCTGCCGAGAAGATGCGCGACAAGATCCTCAAGGAAATCGGCATGAGCGAGGAAGAGCTCGAGAACCTGCCACCTGAGCAACGTGCTGCGGCCGAGAAGGAAATCGCCGAAAAGATGCAGACCCTGCAGGAGTTGCAGGCCGCGCAGGATGAGCAAGGCACCCTGCACGAGCATGCCTGATCAGCGCAGCCGATCGACCATCTCCGCCACCACGTCGAGCATCTCACCGGCCAGTTTCATCGAACGCTCGCCGTTCCAGCCCGTCAGCGGATCCGGCGTATCGTCATGATCCTTGAAGGGCATCTCCAGGGTGAACGACAGGCAGTCGAACTCCTGGCCGATCGAGTTGCAGGCCAGTGCCGTATTGGCCTGGCCCGGTGCGCTGCGCGGGTATCCGAAGCGCGTCTGGAACTCGGCACCGCGCTCGACCAGACGGCTGCGGAACTCACTCTCCAGCGCTTCCAGTCGCGCGGAGAACCCGGGATTGCCTTCGCAGCCGGCAGTGAACACATGGGGGATTTCTTCGTCTCCGTGGATATCGAGAAACAGATCCACGCCCACCTCACGCATGGCCTGCTGCACGAAGAACACCTCCGGGCTGCGCTCGAGGCTGGCCGACTGCCAGGCACGATTGAGGTCCTGCCCCGCAGCGTTGGTGCGTAGATGGCCACGGAAGGCACCGTCCGGGTTCATGTTCGGCACCAGATAGAGATCGGCCTGCTGCAGAAGAGCATCCAGAATGACGTCGCTGCTGTCCTGCAGACGGCGGACGATGCCCTCCATGAACCACTCGGCCATGTGCTCGCCCGGATGCTGCTGGGCGATGATCCACACCTTGCGGCTCGCTTGCGGGTGGCGATGCACGCGCAGCAGCTCGATATCCCGCCCCTCGATGCTGCGCCCGCAGCCATGCAGCTCGACACCCGGCAAGGCCAGCGCCTGAGCGATCAGGTCACTGTGCCGCTCACGGCTGTAGGGCTCGAAGTAGGCGAACCAGATGTGTTCATGCTCGGGCTCCAGGCCGAAATGCAGAGCGCCATCCTCGAAGCGGCTAGGTACCCGGAACCAGGTGCGCTGATCGTAGGAGGCTACCGCGTTGTAGCCCGTCCAGGCATGGCTATAGGCCGACTGCCCGGCGTTGGTGATGCTGAAATCATGGCGCGCGCCTGGTGTCAGGCCCTCGACCTGGAAATGAAACCACTGGAAATGGTGGCTGTTGAGATCCGGGCGCATGGTCAGCAGCACCTTGTGCGGGTCGCTGGCGTCCTGCACGAGGATGTTGCCGCTGTCGAAATCCGAGCTGATCTTCATGGTTGTTCTCAATGCTGCTTCACGGTCGTACCAGCATCGCAGTTTCCACGCTCGGGGGAAATCGCACGTGGGTGATTGCAGGCCACCGTGGTGCGGCTCACACTGCACACCTCGATTCTTTCTGCTATTCGGAGCCAGCGTGTCCCTAATCGATGATCAACACCGCCAGCGCGTGCTGGATGCCGCCGAGTCACAGGACTGCACGGTCTATCGCCCGGATGAGGACGATAGCGACACTGAAGAACAGGACGTGGGCGATGCCAAGGTCCTGTTCACCGGCCCGTTCGAGCCGCCTCAGGAATGGGACGCTGCCGAGCGTGACGACTATTTCGATGGCAGCGACCCGGCGCTGTTCTTCACCGCGCTGGTGGCCTGCGAAGCCAAGCCGGGCTCGAAGGCCTTCTTCATTCCACAAGCCGGCGATTACCTGGCAATCATGTCCGCTGGCGGCAAGGTGGACATGTACTTCGTCTGCGAGCGGCTCGACGACGAGCAGGGCCCCAGCTTCGTGCTGATTCGCGATGAAGAGACCGACTGAGCGATTCGATCCGGCGGCAGCACTGCATCGCTCGGCCGAATCGCCCGCAAGCGGGCTCCTACGGATAAGCCTCCTACCCTTGTCATGCCTGCCAGCGCCCCGTAGGGGCCGGCTTGCCGGCGATACTCGGTGAGCAGCTCACCTATTGCCCACCAGCGGTTTCCTGCGCTATCGGGGTGCTCGCAAGACGGGGGCCTCGTTGACATGAAACCGCCTACGGATGCGGCACCCGCCACAGTCATGCCTGCCAGCGCCCCGTAGGGGCCGGCTTGCCGGCGATACTCGGTGAGCAGCTCACCTATTGCCCACAAGCGGTTTGCTGCACTACCGGGGTGCTCGCAAGACAGGGGCCTCGTTGACATGAAACCGCCTACGGATGCGGCACCCGCCACAGTCATGCCTGCCAGCGCCCCGTAGGAGCCGGCTTGCCGGCGATCGCTTCGGCAGAAGGCTGCCATTCTTGGTTGATTGCCAAGATCCCCGGAAAGCAGAAATGAAAAAGGCGGGCCATCAGGGCCCGCCTTTTGTACGTCTGACTCAGCGCATCAGCTACGGATCAGGTGATCGAAAGCGCTCAGCGAAGCTTTCGCGCCCTCGCCCACGGCGATGACGATCTGCTTGTACGGCACGGTGGTCACGTCACCTGCGGCGAAGATGCCGGGCAGCGAGGTTTCGCCGCGAGCGTCGACGATGATTTCGCCACGGTCCGACAGCTCCACCGAGCCCTTCAGCCACTCGGAGTTAGGCAGCAGACCGATCTGCACGAAGATGCCTTCCAGTGCTACCGAGACGAACTCGTCGGAGTTGCGATCCTTGTAGACCAGGCCGGTGACCTTCTGACCATCGCCTTTCACTTCGCTGGTCAGGGCGCTGGTGATCACCTTGACGTTGGGCAGGCTGTACAGTTTCTTCTGCAGTACGGCGTCAGCACGCAGCTTGCTGTCATATTCCAGCAGCGTGACTTCGGAGACGATACCCGCCAGGTCGATGGCCGCTTCCACGCCGGAGTTGCCACCGCCGACCACCGCCACGCGCTTGCCCTTGAACAGCGGGCCATCGCAATGCGGGCAGTAAGCCACGCCCTTGTTGCGGTACTCCTTCTCGCCCGGCACGTTCATCTCTCTCCAGCGCGCGCCGGTGGACAGAATCACGGTCTTGGCTTTCAGGCTCGCACCGCTCTCGAACTTCACTTCGTGCAGACCGCCGGCGCTGGAGGCCGGAATCAGCGCGCTGGCACGCTGCAGGTTCATGATGTCGACTTCATACTGCTTGACGTGCTCTTCCAGGGCGCGGGCCAGTTTCGGGCCTTCGGTTTCCTGTACCGAGATGAAGTTCTCGATGGCCATGGTGTCGAGCACCTGACCGCCGAAGCGCTCGGCAGCAACGCCGGTGCGGATGCCTTTACGAGCGGCGTAGATGGCTGCCGCGGCACCGGCCGGACCACCACCGATGACCAGCACGTCGAAGGCTTCCTTGCCGTTCAGCTTGGCAGCGTCACGGGCGGAGGCGCCGGTATCGATCTTGGCGAGGATCTGCTCGGCATCCATACGGCCCTGGCCGAAGAGTTCGCCGTTCAGGTAGATGCTCGGTACCGACATGATCTGACGGGACTCGACCTCGTCCTGGAACAGCGCGCCGTCGATGGCGACGTGGCGGATGTTCGGGTTGAGCACGGCCATCAGGTTCAGCGCCTGGACCACGTCCGGGCAGTTCTGGCAGGACAGCGAGAAGTAGGTCTCGAAGTTGAATTCACCTTCGAGGCTGGCGATCTGCTCGATCACATCGGCAGCCAGCTTCGACGGGTGGCCACCGACTTGCAGCAGGGCCAGCACCAGCGAAGTGAATTCGTGACCCATCGGCAGGCCGGCGAAACGCAGGCTGATATTGCCATTCGGGCGATTCAGGGCGAACGACGGCACGCGGGCGTCGGTGCCATCGGTCTTCAGGGTGATCTTGTCGGTCAGGCTGACGATGTCGTCGAGCAAGCCTTTGAGCTCCTGAGATTTGTCGCTGTCATCGAGGGACGCGACGATCTCGAACGGCAGGCTGACCTTTTCCAGGTAGGCCTTCAACTGGGTTTTAAGCGTGGCGTCCAACATAAACGAGTCCTCAATGACAAAATTCGGGCAATAAAACGCCCGGACGGGTTACGCCCGGGCGTTCGGGCGCGCTTCCAAAATCAGTTGTTGATTTGATCAGCGCGTAAACGGATTGGGAAACGTAGCGAGCGGTGTTGAGGCAAGGCGAGATCAGGCTCGGGCGAGCAGTTTACGAGCTGTAAATGACGAGCCCGAGCCTGATTTCAACGCAGCATCAGCGACGCGCAGTGGTTTCCCGGCCGTTTTTAGATCTTGCCGACCAGGTCCAGGGAAGGAGCCAGAGTCTGAGCACCTTCTTTCCACTTGGCGGGGCAGACTTCGCCCGGGTGAGCAGCGGTGTACTGGGCGGCTTGCAGCTTGCGCAGGGTCTCGGCCACGTCACGAGCGATCTCGTTGGAGTGGATTTCGACGGTCTTGATCTGGCCTTCCGGGTTGATCACGAAGGTACCGCGCAGTGCCAGACCTTCTTCAGCGATGTGTACGCCGAACGCGTTGGTCAGCTGGTGAGTCGGGTCACCGATCAGCGGGAAGCGAGCCTTGCCAACGGCAGGCGAAGTTTCGTGCCATACCTTGTGCGAGAAGTGGGTGTCGGTGGTGACGATGTACACCTCGGCACCAGCCTTCTGGAAGGCTTCGTAGTTGTTGGCGGCGTCTTCGATTTCGGTCGGGCAGTTGAAGGTGAAGGCTGCCGGCATGAAGATCAGTACCGACCACTTGCCCTTCAGGCTCTCTTCGGTGACTTCGATGAATTTGCCGTTGTGAAATGCATTGACCTTGAACGGCTGGACTTGAGTGTTAATCAAAGACATCAGTGACTCCTTGGAGGGTTGAAAAATTTACAGGAGGGATAGTAGCCCCATATGGACCAAAGAGCCCATTGATTGAAACCATCAATCCAATAAGCTCAGTCAATCGACCCATATAAAAAGCCTTTTAAAACAATAATCTGAAGTTTTCGTCTACCGCAACCGATGATGGAGTCTCAACAGCATGCACCAGCAGCGCACCGGCTCCAGACGACCTACGCTTTCCGACAACGCCCAATCCTCTCTGGTTCGTGCCATGTGCCCTCGTCTGTGTGCTGCAGTGCTTGCCCTGCTCAGCCTCTGCTGCAGCGCGCAGGAGCGCCCGCTACGCTTCTCGATCACCGAAAGCGGTGTCATGCCTCTGGTCGAGATCCGCAACGGCGAAGCAGTCGGCGGAATCCTCTACGATCTGCCCATGCGGCTGGCGGAAAAAGTCGGCCGCCGTGCCGAGCTGCTGGTATTGCCGCGCCTGCGTGTGCAACGCGCGCTGTTGCACAACGAAATAGACGTGCGCTGCTACGTGAACCCTGCGTGGCTGAGCGAAACCTATCCGCAGTACGTGTGGAGCATTCCCTTCATGGTGCAGCGTGATCTGCTGGTAGGTCGTACCCCCGAGACGGTCACCCCGGAAAAACTGCCCAAACAGTCCATCGGTACGGTGCTGGGGTTCTATTACCCGACCCTGCATCCACTGTTCATGAGCGGCCAACTGCTGCGCGACGACGGCCGCACACAAGGTCTGGTGCTGACCAAGCTCGCAGCCGGACGTTACGATTATGCGATCAGCAACGAACTGGCCCTGCATTGGTACAACCGCCATGTCGACCAGGCCGAGAAGCTCCACCAGGTGCACGAGTTGGCCAGTGACCTGGCCGCTTGCCTGGTCCGCGATGCCCCCGACGTACCCACCATGCAATTGCTGCGCGCCATGGTGCAGATGAAAGAGGACGGCGAGTTCGATGCCATCCTGCAGCGCTACCGCTGAAAGAGGTCGCGGAACAAAGCGGTTCTCTCGACGGCCCATTGCGTGAATAATGCCCCGCCTGATTCGCCGCACGTTATCGAGGTAAACACATGAGTGGCCCAGCCCACGACGCCACGCGCCTGAGCGCGGGGGCGATCCTGCTGATCGAACTGGCCCTGGCGCTTGGCGGTTTTGCCATCGGCACCAGTGAGTTCTCGATCATGGGCTTGATGCCCAATGTCGCCGAGGACCTGGGCGTCAGCGAGCCGCAGGTCGGTCACGTGATCAGCAGCTACGCGCTCGGCGTGGTGGTCGGTGCGCCGATCCTGGCGCTGCTCGGCGCACGCCTGCTGCGCAAGACGCTGCTGCTGTTGCTGATGGGCGTCTTCGCAGTCGGCAACCTCGCCAGTGCCCTGGCGCCCGACTACGCTTCGCTGCTGGTCTTTCGCTTCTTCGCCGGCCTGCCCCACGGTGCGTATTTCGGCGTCGCCATGTTGGTCGCCGCGTCCATGGCACCACCGCACAAGCGCGCCAAGGCGGTAAGCCGGGTGCTGATGGGCCTGAGCGTGGCCATTCTGGTCGGCAACCCACTGGCCACCTGGCTGGGCCAGAGCGTCAGCTGGCGCTATGCGTTCGCACTGGTCAGCGTGATCGCCCTGCTGACCGTGGCGATGGTCGCGATCTTCCTGCCGGTGGACCGCAACGAGGTGCGCAGCAGCCCGATCAACGAGCTGCGCGCCTTCAATCGCGCGCCCATCTGGCTGGCGCTGGGCATCGGTTCGATCGGCTTCGCCGGAATGTTCTGCGTGTTCAGCTACATGGCGCCGACGCTGCTGGAAGTCACCCAGGTCAACCCGGGAATGATTCCGGTCGCCATGGCGATATTCGGTGTCGGCTGCATCCTCGGCAACATGGCGGGCGGCTGGCTGTTCGACCGCCTGCAATTCAAGTCGGTGGCCTGGATTCTGCTGTGGAGTGCGCTGGTGCTGTTGCTTCTGCCGGCGGCTACCCATTCGATCTGGACGATACTGCCGGCGATCCTCGCCCTGGGCACCATCGCCGCCCTGTCACCGGCCCTGCAGACCCACCTGATGGACGTCGCCACCGGCGCCCAGACCCTGGCCGCCGCCTCCAACCACGCGGCATTCAACATCGCCAACGCACTGGGCCCGTGGCTCGGCGGCCTGGCGATCAGCGCCGGTTTCGGCTGGACATCGACGGGTTACATCGGCGCGATGACCGCGGTGGGCGGCCTGCTGATTTTCGTCTGGGCGTGGAAGGTACAACAGGCGCGGGGCGCCGCCTAACCGGAAGATGTCGGGGCGACTGGCTGCGCCGCTGACGTGCGCCAGGCGTACAACTCGGCGCCGCCCTTGCCGGACAACAACCATCCGGTACGCGCCCCGACCAGCGTGGAAACGGCATGCTGGCGCCCCATCGGCAGGTGCCGCGCCATGAACAGCGCAGTATCGCGCACGACCGCCAGCCAGGCACTGTCCGACTGGAACAAGGGCGTCAGCAAGCGGCTGGCCTGGCGGTAATAACGAAGATGAGCGCGGCGCAGATCCGCGTAGGCGGCGAAGCGCTCGGGAAAATTCGCCGCCTGCTTCCGGTCCACTGGCCCCAGTGCGCTGGCCAGCGCAACGGCATCGACCAGCGCCATGTTCGCCCCCTGCCCCAGTTGCGGGCTCATGGCGTGGGCACAGTCACCGATTGCCAGCACCCGACCGTCATGCCACCGGGACATGCGCACATCGGCATAGGTGGCGAACATCAAGCGCTGCGCCGAGTCGATCGATTGCAGAAAGGCTTCGGCCGGTTCACCGGCGAGCTGGCGTACCGAATCCTTCCAGGCAGGCAGGCCGGACTGCTGCCACGTACCATGGGTCGCGACAGGCAGACTCCAGAACAGGCTGCTCAGGCGCGTATTGCGGTCGGTGTGGGTAGCGCCGGTCGGCATGATGCCGAACATCTGCGAACAGCCTCGGTACCACTGGCGCAAATCGGTTGAATCGGCGCCATCCGGCGTCGGCACGATGCTCCATAGCGCACCCCAGGGATAGGGCTTGACCCACTGACGGACCTGCATCTGCGCCCGCAACTGCGAGCGGGTACCGTCGGCCAGAATCAACGCCGCGTGGTCGCCGAGTGCGACCTCACCGCCCTGATCATCGGCAGCGATCAGGCTCACATGAGTGGGCGACTGCTGGAAACGGCTGATCGAAACACCCGTGCAGATATTCACGCCAGCCGCGCGCGCCGCGTTGACCAGCGCAGTCATCAGTACACCACGATGGATGCCGAGGCCGAAGGAATCGGCTTGCCAGTGCTGATAGCGGGTGTCGAGAATCACTCTTCCCGCACAGGCGGAGGTGCCGTACAGGCGGCTTACCGGCGCGCCGAGCGCTGCGCATTCATCGAACAGGCCGAGGCTGCGCAAAGCGGCCAACCCGGAAGGCTGCAGGAGAATGCCCGCACCGACCGGCTGCAGGTCGGCGACACGCTCGAAAACGCTGACAGCCCAGCCCTGACGGGCCAGCAGAATGGCACTGGCCAGCCCCGCGGTACCAGCCCCGACGATGGCAACGGGTAAATCTTTCACGGGCACGTCCTGTGCGGGGTTGTTGAGGCGGATTCTACCTCGGCTCGCTGAGCTGGATGTCGAAGCCGCCACGATTCTGGCTGATGATTCGCAAATCTTCGCTGCCGCCCGCTTCGACCTTCACCGCTACCTCACGATTGAGGCGACCCTTGCCACACAAGGTTTCGTCCTGCTTGTCGGCGGTGATGCCGAGAATACGGTTGCCTGCCGGTACCTGGAAACGTGCTTCCTCGCCCACCGCGATGCGCGCGGCGATCTTGCGGTCGACCAGCACGGCGACATAGCAGCCACCGCCCATCAGCCCCAGGTCACGGGTAACCACGACCTCCCCTCCACCGTTGACCGGCGTCTGGTACGCCAGCAGACGCTCGGCCGGCACGGCCGTGACCTTATCGGGATCGGCCTGGTACGAAGAGCAACCAACCAGAGCCAGCAGCGGCAGTACGGCGAAGATCGAACGCATGGGTTCCCTCCATGGGAATCTCGGTTAAGTGTCGAGTATGACCAGCACACTGCCATGACAGTGCCATAAATCCCGACACGACTCACCGGGATATTTGCGCCACCGTCTATTGCTGTCGCGGCAGGTTGCCCTTGCGGTATTCATCGGGCGACACGCCCATCAGCCGGCGGAACATGCCGATGAACGCCGACGCACTGCTGTAACCCAGATCCAGCGCGATACTTTCCACGGTACGTCCGCGCTCCAACTGCGCCAGCGCCGCGACCACGCGCAGGCGCTGCCGCCATTGCGCGAAGGACATGCCCAGGTCGCGCTGGCAGCGGCGCATCAGGGTGCGCTCCGTGGTATTGGCCTGACTGGCCAATTGCGCCAGCGAGCGAGTGTCCGCTGGGTTGGCCGTCAGCTGCCGCAACACCGGCTCCAGCAGCGCATCGCTGGAACTGGGCAAGTAGCTGCCGACCTTGGGAGCCCGGGCCAACTTGTCGAGCAGCAACTGCAACTGCCGCTCGTTCTCGGCCTGCCGCGCGGCGTCGGGAGGCGATTCGCGCAGGTCGTCGAGCAAGGCACGCACCAGGGGCGTCAGGCTCAGCGCGCAGGGTTCGGCGGGCAGCTCGGCACAATGTTCCGGGGCGACATACATCGAGCAGTGGCAGGCCTCGTGCCGATTGAAGCCGATGTGCTCCAGGTCCGGCGGCAGCCAGATGCCATATTGCGGCGGCGCCAGATAGTGACGCCCGGCGACTTCGATTTCCATGACACCGCTGAAGGCGTAGACGAACTCACCCCAGGCGTGGCGATGACGCGGATAGGTCGCATGCGCCGGCACGCTGGCGGTTCGGAAGAACAGCGGGGCCGGCAAGGCGTCGCTGAACGGGGGGATCTGCAGTCGCGGGGCGTCGATCTTCATCGCTCTGGCGGGTAACCGCTATGCGCTGTCGGGTTTGAACTATATCAGTAGAAATCGCCAGCACCATAATGGTGACCTACTCCACTGGCAGGCTCCGTTATGGACACGCGCAAGAACATCGACGGGCTGGCCGGGGCAATGATGGTCGTGCTGTGCATGATCTGGGGGCTGCAGCAGGTCGTGCTGAAGGCAGCGGCCGATGACGTCGCGCCCATGCTGATGCTCGCTCTGCGCTCGGGGGTGGCCGCCGTGCTGGTGGCATTGCTGATGCTCTGGCGCCGCGACGGCCTGTCGTTGCGCGAAGGCAACTGGCAGCCCGGCCTGATGGTGGGGTGTCTGTTCGCCCTGGAATTCATGCTGGTCGGTGAAGGGCTGCGCCATACCAGTGCCTCGCACATGGTGATCTTTCTCTACACGGCACCTATCTTCGCCGCGCTGGGGCTGCACTGGCGGCTGCCTGCCGAACGCCTGAAACCCCTGCAGTGGCTGGGCATCGGTGTGGCCTTCGTCGGCATCGTGGTGTCTTTCGCAGGGGGCTCGCCGGATCTCGAGACGCGGGATGTCAGCAAGCAGATGTTCGGCGATATCCTCGGCCTGCTTGGCGCCGTGGCCTGGGGCGCGACCACCGTGGTGGTGCGCTGCTCGCGCCTGTCCAGCGCACCGGTCACGCAGACGCTGCTCTATCAGTTGCTCGGTGGCTTCCTGCTGCTGATGCTGGCCTGCGCGCTGACCGGCCAACTGCACTTCAACCCCACGCCGGTGGCTCTGGGCGGCCTGGCGTTCCAGGCGCTGCTGGTGTCGTTCGCAAGCTTTCTGGCCTGGTTCTGGCTGCTGCGCAACTACCTCGCCTCGCGCCTCGGCGTGCTGTCGTTCATGACGCCGATGTTCGGCATCGTGTTCGGCGTATGGCTGCTCGACGAACCGCTGGAAATCAACTTCGTCGCCGGCGCCCTGCTGGTGCTGTGCGGCATCCTGATGGTCAGCGGTTACGAATGGTTGAGCCAGTGGCTGAAGCGACGGCGTTCATAGGAAGGCGTCGAGCAACGCGATGCCCATCGACGCTCGCCACATCGCCCGGTCCATCTACGGTTGGCGGAGCATTGGTGGGCTGAAGCCCACCCTACGGGCTGGCGGGGCGTTGAGCGAAGCGCCGCCCTCCCGCCGAATCGGAGAAGTGGTGGGCTGAAGCCCACCCTACAACGCGCGCACCATCCGCAGGGTGGGCGCCGCGGCGATCAAGCGCTCTGGAAGCGCTTCACCAGCCTGGCTTGCAGTTTCTCCAGCTCGGCCGGATCGGCCTTGCCGCTGCCATGGTTCTGCAAGCCCTGCTCGCTGAAGCGCGGAATCACGTGTACGTGGATGTGATAGACCGTCTGCCCTGCCGGCGCGCCGTTGAACTGGGTGACCTGCACGCCATCGGGCTCGAGCTCATCGACCAGCACCCGGGCGACCTTCTGCACGGCCAGGGTCAGCCTGGTCAGGTTGTCGGCGTCGATCTCGAGGATATTGCGAGCCTCGGCCCGCTTGGGGATCACCAGCGTGTGCCCGAAGGACTGCGGAAACAGGTCGAGGAACACCAGCACATCGTCGTTTTCGTACAGCTTGTAGCAGGGCATCTCGCCGCGAATGATCTTGGCGAAGATGTTCTGCGAATCGTAATCGCCGTAAAGGCTCATGGGCTTCTCCATCGCGTTGTGAACGTGCACGCACCATACCGGCTCGGCCGGCTGGTGCGAAACAATCGAATGCTCAGCGGCCCTTGCGCAGCAGCCCTAACCCGACCACCACGCCGACACCGCACAGGGCGATCAGGTAATAGGCCGGGCCCAGCGGGCTCCACTTCACCAGCAGCGAAACGGCCACCGGAGTCAGGCCACCGAACACCGCATAGGACATGTTGTAGGAGAACGACAGGCCGCTGAAGCGCACTGGCGCCGGGAAAGCATGCACCATCACGAACGGCACCGCGCCGATGGTGCCGACGAACAGGCCGACCAACGCATACAGCGGGAACAGCCAGTGCGGGTTGGCGTGCAGGCCGCTGTAGAACAGCCATACGCTGACCGCCAGCGCACTGCAGCCAACCACCAGCACCCGGCCGGCACCGATGCGGTCGCACAGGGCACCGCTGATGATGCAGCCGATGCTGAGCATGACGATGGCCAGGCTGTTGGCCTTCAGCGAAGTGACCGCATCGAAGCCGTAGAGGGTCTGCAGAAAGGTCGGCGTCATCAGGATCGCCACCACGATGCCGGCCGACAGCAGCCAGGTCAGCAGCGCGGAAATCACCACGCTGCCGCGATGGTCGCGCACCACGGTTTTCAGCGGCAGTTCCTCGGCCAGGGCCTTGCGCTGCTGCATCTCGGTGAACACCGGCGTCTCGTGCAACCACTGGCGCAGGTACATGGCGAACAGACCGAACACACCACCGATCAGGAACGGCACGCGCCAGGCCCAGTCGAGCACTTCCTCGGCGGTGAAGACGCTGTTGATCAGCGTGGCCATCAGCGAGCCGAGCAGGATGCCGGTGGTCAGGCCGCAGGTCAGCGTACCGCAGGCATAACCGATGTGGCGCGCCGGCACGTGCTCGGACACGAACACCCAGGCACCGGGCACTTCACCGCCAATCGCCGCGCCCTGGATCATGCGCATGAGCAGCAACAGCAGCGGCGCGAAGATACCGATCTGTGCGTAGGTCGGCAGCAGACCCATGATCAGCGTAGGCACCGCCATCATCAGGATGCTCAGGGTGAACATGCGCTTGCGTCCGATCAGGTCGCCGAAATGCGCCATGATGATGCCGCCCAGGGGGCGTGCCAGATAGCCAGCGGCGAAGATGCCGAAAGTCTGCAGCATGCGCAGCCAGTCGGGCATGTCCGGCGGGAAGAACAGCTTGCCGACCACGGTGGCGAAGAATACGTAGATGATGAAGTCGTAGAACTCCAGCGCGCCGCCCAGGGCAGACAGGGACAGGGTCTTGTAATCGCTACGGGTCAGGGGCCGGCCAGGTGCCGGCGATGCTGCGCGGTGCATGGGGAGCAATCTCGTGGGGGTCTTCGGGAGGCCTCGACCGGGAGCATCCGAGCGAGGGGGCACACACGATAGCAAATCCGCGGCGTCACGGCAGTGCCACAGGCTGGCCAGCACTGGTCCGGAGACGACCGGCATGGCTAGAATGCAGGCGAATCTCAAGGAATCGAGCTGCAGCGCGGAGAAAAACAGGTCTCACCGGGTCATACCCGCAGTCCGCGTTCGCTCACTCCCTCATAAGGAAACCCATGGACTGGCTCCACCTGCTCATCCTGTCGCTCATCCAGGGCATTACCGAATTCATTCCCGTCTCCTCCTCCGCGCACCTGATTCTGCCCTCGCAGTTGCTGGGCTGGCCCGATCAGGGCCAGGCCTTCGACGTTGCCGTGCACGTCGGCACCCTGATGGCCGTGGTGCTCGCTTTTCGCCAGCAGATCGCGGCAATCGTCAGCGGCTGGCTGGGTCACGTTCTGTACCGCCGCGCCAGCCCGGAAAGCCGCATGGGCTGGATGATCATCCTGGCGACCATCCCGGCCGCACTGGCCGGGCTGATCTTCGAATCGGTGATCGAGCAATACACCCGTTCGATGCTGGTGATCGGCACCACCACCATCGTCTTCGGCCTGGTGCTCTGGTGGGCCGACGTGAAAGGCAGCCGTGATGCCGACATGAGCCGCATGACGTGGCGCCATGCCCTGCTGATCGGCCTGGCACAGATGCTCGCGCTGATTCCTGGCACCTCGCGCTCGGGCATCACCATGACCGCCGCACTGATGCTCGGCTTCGACCGCAAGAGCGCCGCTGGCTTCTCCTTCCTGTTGTCGATCCCGCTGATTCTCGCCGCCGGCAGTTTGAAGACCCTGCACTTGATCGAAGAAGGCAACGGCGCGCACTGGGGCGACATGGCCTGGGGCATCGGCCTGTCGTTCGTGTCGGCGTTTCTGTGCATCAAGCTGTTCCTCGCCGCTCTGGATCGCATCGGCATGCTGCCGTTCGTGATCTACCGCCTGATCCTCGGCACCTTCCTGCTGTTCGTGGCGCTGTAGCCCGGTCGAGCGCAGCGACACCGCCCTGGGTATCGCTGCGCTCCACACCAGGCTACGGGCTGCCTCGGCGTTACCTTCTCCTACATCTGTCGAGCGCAGTTTCCGGTGAAACGCCTGAACAGGCTCAGGAGCGCGCAAGGCACGCTTATTGCCTGATCTTAGGGTCTGCCCCGAGAAGGCGAGTCCCCATGCTGCACGCCCATCTGACCACCCTGCATGCCGTCGTCCTGGCCCTCGATACCCTTTGCCAGAATGGCGATTGCAACGCTCACGAACTCCTGGCTGGCAGCGGCATCGACGCGGCGGATCTGCAGCGTCCGGAGATGCGCATCAGCATCGCCCAGGAACGCCAGGTGTTTCGCAATGCCACCGCCAGGCGTCAGGATCTCGGCCTGCTGCTCGGCAGGCGCATGCATGTATCGTCCTATGGCCTGCTGGGTTTCAGCCTGCTCTCGGCATCGACGCTGGGCGATGCGCTGGAGGTCGCCTTCAGCTTTCCCGCCTTGCTCGGCACCCTCTTCGACCTGCGTCTGCGCCGCGATGGCTCGCAGGCCTGGATCGAGGCCAGCCACTATCGCGACACGGCGGAACTGGAGACCTTCAACACCGAGTTCTGTCTGGCCTCGCTGAAGTTGATCTGCGAGGACCTGCTCGGTCGCACCCTGCCCCTGGACGCGGCCCGTTTCAGCCATCGAGCGCCACGCTACCAGCGTCAGTACAGCCGCGACTTCGCTTGTGCAGTGCGCTTCAATGCCGCCGACAACGCCATCGTTTTCGATAGCCAGTGGCTGGATCGACGCCTGCCCCTGGCAGACCCGGTGACTCACCGCGACACCCTGGAACGCTGCCGCCACCTGAACCGCGAGTTCATCTCCCACCTGGCGCTGATTTCCCGCGTACGCCAGTTGCTCGCCAGCCAGTTGCCGACGGCGCCTGGCCTGGATGGCCTGGCGCGCCAGCTGCGTTGCTCGTCGCGCACCCTGCGCAGGCAGTTGCAAGAAGTCGGCACCAGCTATCAAACCCTGCTCGATGAGCTGCGCTTCGAGCAGGCACGCCATCTGCTGGACCAGGAGCGGCTGCCCATCGCGCGGATCGCCGAGGCACTCGGCTACAGCGAAACCGCCAGTTTCCGCCACGCCTTCCAGCGCTGGAGCGGCGTATCGCCAAGCCGCTATCGGCGCCCGGTCAGCGCCTAGACCTGCACCGATACGGATCGCTGCTGCGCCATTTCGTGGCCACATCTATCCCCTTTTGGCCATTGCGCTCATTTCGCCAGCGCCAGACTCGGGCCAAGAATGCAGCTGTCCAAGTCGGAGACTCAGCCATGCGTACGATCTACAGCGATGACCATCACCTGCATCATGGCCGCTGCGAAATCATCGACGGGGAACTCAAGCCCTGCTTCGAAATGCCGTCGCGAGCCGACCATGTGCTCGCCCGCGTGCGCCAGCAGCAACTGGGTGAAGTCATCACCCCCAGCGATTTCGGCCGAGCACCGATCGAACGCATTCATCACCGCGACTACCTGAGCTTTTTCGAAGGCGCCTGGGCACGCTGGGCCGCCATGGGGCGTGACGGTGACCTGATGCCCTTCACCTGGCCGGCCCGCACCCTGCGCAGCGTGGTGCCGGACAACCTGCATGGTCAGCTCGGTTATTACAGTTTCGACGGCGGCGCACCGATCACCGCCGGCACCTGGCAGGCCGCCTGGAGTGCCGCCCAGGTCGCCCTTACCGGGCAGAAGCTGATCAGCGATGGCGCCACTGGCGCCTTCGCCCTCTGTCGCCCACCAGGCCACCACGCGGCCGCTGACCTGATGGGTGGCTACTGCTACCTGAACAATGCCGCCATCGCCGCTCAGGCCTTCCTGGATCAGGGCTGCAAGCGGGTCGCCATTCTCGACGTGGACTACCACCACGGCAATGGCACGCAGTCGATCTTCTACGACCGCAGCGATGTGCTGTTCGTCTCGATCCATGGTCATCCGGCTTTCGAATTCCCGTTCTTCCTCGGTTACCAGGACGAGCACGGCGAAGGCGCCGGTGAAGACTTCAACCTCAATCTGCCGCTGGCTTCCGGCAGCGGATGGGAGCAATGGAGCGCCGCACTGGAGAGTGCCTGCGCACGTATCGACGATTACGCAGCGGACGTGATCGTGGTGTCCCTGGGCGTGGACACGTTCAAGGAAGACCCGATTTCCCAGTTCAAGCTCGACAGCCCCGACTACCTGCGCATGGGCGAACGCATCGCCCGCCTCGGCAAGCCCACTCTGTTCGTGATGGAGGGCGGCTATGCCGTGGAGGAGATCGGCGTCAACGCGGTGAACGTACTGGAAGGTTTCGAAGGCGCCTGAGCCTACTGCCGACACCCCTGAATAACCGGAGCACATAACGATGAAAAATCTCCACCGTTTGTTCGGCGCCACCCTCTGCGGCGCGGCGCTGCTGGTCGGCAATGCCATGGCCGAGACTCGAGAACTGCGGGTCTACAACTGGGCCGACTACATCCTGCCGCAGACCCTCAAGGACTTCGAGCAGAAAAGCGGCGTCAAGCTCACCTGGGACACCTTCGAAACCAACGAAGCGCTGGAAGCCAAACTGCTCACCGGCAACTCGGGCTACGACCTGGTGGTGCCATCGAACATGTTCCTCGACACCCAGATCAAGGCGGGGGTATTCCAGAAGCTCGACAAGAGCAAGCTGCCCAACTGGAAGAACCTCGACCCTGCACTGCTCAAGCTGCTGGAGACCAACGACCCCGGCAACCAGTACGGCGTGCCGTACATGTACGGCACCGTGCTGATCGGCTTCAACCCGGACAAGGTCAAGGCCGCCCTCGGCGCCGACGCCCCCGTAGACAGCTGGGATCTGGTGTTCAAACCCGAGAACATGGAGAAGCTCAAGCAATGCGGCGTCGCCATGCTCGATGCGCCCAACGAGATCCTGCCGCTGGCGCTGCACTACCTGGGTTTGCCGCCGAACAGCACCAACCCGGCTGACTACGACAAGGCCACCGAGCTGATGATGAGCATCCGCCCGTACGTGACCTATTTCCACTCGGCCAAGTACATGACCGACATCGCCAACGGCGACATCTGCGTGGCCATTGGCTATTCGGGCAGCTTCTACCAGTTCGCCAACCGCGCCAAGGAAGCAGGCAACGGCGTGAAGGTCGAATGGCGCCTGCCGAAGGAAGGCGCACCGATCTGGTTCGACACCTTCGCCATTCCGGTCAGCGCCAAGAACGTCGAGGAAGCTCATGAGTTCCTCAACAACCTGCTCGACCCGAAAGTGATCGCACCGATCAGCGATTTCCTTGGTTACCCGAACCCCAACAAGGCAGGCATGCTGCTGGTGGACAAGGCGATCAGCGACAACGCCGACCTGACCCCGACCGCCGAGGGGCAGAAAACCCTCTACAGCGTCGAACCCCTGCCGCAGAAAGTCGAGCGGGTACGCACCCGTGCCTGGACCAAGATCAAGAGCGGCAGCTGAGCCGCCAAGCCGAGCGCGATCGGACGAGGGGCTTGCATCGGCCCTGAGCCGCAGGGTGAGTGATACCCCATCCTGCGACTGACCACCCGCACAAGCCCGCACAGGTTGCGGGCTTGTGCATTTTCGCCCATGCCACGGTCGCCGCGATCACATTGGCGGAACCTGCCAGCGCTGCAACGGCTCACATGCATGCGCTCCAGCAGCTACGCTGAGCACAGCCGTCGTTCGCTGCCATAACGCAACATCGAACGGCATGCATCGAAAACAAATCTCTAATGCCAATAGTTTTCATTAGCGACGATTTATCGCTAGAGTGGCAGCCCTGTCCGGGGGTAATGACCATCCCGGTGATTTGACCGGTCAAGCCATATGAGGATGAAGATGTTCAATCGGATCCGCTCGCGCACCTGTGCCTCCCTGCTCGCCGCCCTCCTTCTGACCCTGCTGCCGCAACTGGCCTCCGCCGAGGGCAAGTTCAAGGTCGTCACCACCTTCACCGTCCTCGCCGACATGGCCCGCGAAGTCGCTGGCGACGCCGCCGTGGTCGAATCGATCACCAAGCCGGGTGCCGAGATCCACAATTACCAGCCGACGCCGGGCGATATCCTCAAGGCCCGCGACGCTCAGTTGGTCCTGCGTAACGGCATGAACCTGGAGCTGTGGTTCGAACGTTTTCTGCAGCGCCTGCAGGGCGTGCCCTCCGCGACGCTGAGCGATGGCGTCGAGCCGATCAGCATCGCCGAAGGTCCATACGGCGGCAAACCCAACCCCCACGCCTGGATGTCGCCGGACTCGGCGATGATCTACATCGACAATATCCGTGACGCACTGGTCGAGCACGACGCCGCCAATGCCGAAACCTACAAGGCCAACGCCGAAGCCTACAAGGCACGCATTCAGGCCACCGTAACGCCGATCCGCGAGCGCCTGCAGGCGATCCCGGAGAACCGCCGCTGGCTGGTTTCCAGCGAGGGCGCATTCAGCTACCTGGCCCGCGATTTCGGCCTCAAGGAGCTGTACCTGTGGCCGATCAACGCCGATCAGCAGGGCACCCCGCAACAGGTGCGCAAGGTGATCGATGCAGTGCGCGCCAACAAGATTCCCGCCGTGTTCAGCGAAAGCACCATCTCCGCTTCGCCAGCCCAGCAGGTCGCCCGGGAAACCGGCGCCAAGTACGGCGGCGTGCTGTACGTCGATTCGCTCAGCGAACCGAGCGGCCCGGTACCGACCTACCTCGACCTGCTGCGCGTCACCTCGCAGACCATCGCTGACGGGCTGGCCGAATAATGCCCAACGCCCTGCACGAAGAGGACAGCCTCGACGGCATTCGTGTCGATGACATCAGCGTGACCTACCGCAACGGCCACACCGCCTTGCGCAATGCCAGCTTCGGCAGCCCGGGCGGTAGCATCACCGCCCTGGTGGGCGTCAACGGCAGCGGCAAGTCGACGCTGTTCAAAGCCATCATGGGCTTCGTGACCCTTGCCCATGGCAGCATCAGCGTGCTCGGCATGCCGGTGCGCGATGCCCTGAAACGCAACCTGATCGCCTACGTGCCGCAGAGTGAAGACGTCGACTGGAATTTTCCGGTACTGGTCGAAGACGTGGTGATGATGGGCCGCTTTGGTCACATGGGCATGCTGCGTCGTCCCAAGGCCGCCGACCGCCAGGCGGTTGAAACGGCCCTGGCACGGGTCGGCATGGGCGACCTGCGCAAACGGCAGATCGGCGAGCTGTCCGGCGGACAGAAGAAACGCGTGTTCCTCGCGCGCGCCTTGGCCCAGGATTCGCGGGTCATCCTGCTCGACGAACCCTTCACCGGGGTCGACGTGAAAACCGAGGACGCCATCGTGCGGCTGCTCGGCGAACTGCGCGACGAGGGCCGGGTGATGCTCGTCTCTACCCACAATCTGGGCAGTGTGCCGGAGTTCTGCGACCGCACCGTGCTGCTGGCGCGTACCGTGCTGGCCTACGGGCCGACCCAGCTGGTGTTCACCCGCGAGAATCTCGAGCGCACCTTCGGCGGTGTGCTGCGCCACTTCGAACTGCCGGGCGAAGGCCGTGATGACAAGTCGCCGCTGATCGGCATCATCACCGACGACGAGCGCCCGCTGGTGCTCTACGACGGCAAATCGACCATCCGCGGCCGCGTCGACGAAAAGGACCAATAGTGCACACCCTGCTCGAACCCTTTTCCTACGGCTACATGGTCAATGCCATGTGGGTCTCGACCCTGGTCGGCGTGGTCTGCGCGCTGCTCTCGGTGTACCTGATGCTCAAGGGCTGGTCGCTGATCGGCGACGCCCTGGCGCACTCCATCGTCCCCGGCGTCGCCGGGGCCTACATGCTCGGCCTGCCCTTCGCCCTCGGTGCCTTCGGTGCCGGCACGCTGGCGGCGGGCGCCATGCTGTTCCTCAATCAGCGCAGCAAGCTCAAGGAAGACGTGATCATCGGTTTGATCTTTTCGTCGTTCTTCGGCCTCGGGCTGTTCATGGTGTCGCTGTCCCCCACCTCGGTGAACATTCAGACCATCGTGCTCGGCAACATTCTCGCCATCACGCCGGGCGACACCCTGCAGTTGCTGTTGATCGCCGGCATCACCATGGCCGTGCTGGCACTGCGCTGGAAGGACTTGATGGTGGTGTTCTTCGACGAGCACCATGCCCGCTCCATCGGCCTCAGCCCGACGCGGCTGAAGGCGATCTTCTTCATCCTGCTGTCCGCCTGCACCGTGGCGGCCATGCAGACCGTCGGCGCCTTTCTGGTCATCGCCATGGTCGTCACCCCGGGCGCCACCGCCTACCTGCTCAGCGACCGTTTCGAGCGGCTGCTGCTGATCGCTGGCTGCATCGGCGGCCTGAGCTGCTTCATCGGCGCCTATGCCAGCTACTTTCTCGATGGCGCCACCGGGGCGATCATCATCGTGCTGCAGACCTGCGTGTTCCTGGTGGCTTTCGTCTTCGCGCCCAAGCATGGCCTGCTCGCCGCCCGCCGCCGGGCCGCCCAGGCACGGCTGGAGATGTGACCATGGAGATACTCCTGCAACCGCTGCAAATCGACTTCATGCAGTACGCCCTGCTGATCGCCGTGCTGGTGGCCATCCCCGCTGCGCTGCTGTCGTGCTTTCTGGTGCTCAAAGGCTGGGCACTGATGGGCGACGCCACCGCCCACGCGGTGTTTCCCGGTGTGGTCATCGCCTATATCGTCGGCCTGCCCTACTCGCTCGGCGCCTTCGTCGCCGGCATGCTGTGCGCGGTCGCCTCGGGCTATCTCAAGGAAAACAGCCGGATCAAGCAGGACACCCTGATGGGCGTGGTGTTCTCCGGCATGTTCGGCTTCGGCCTGCTGCTGTACACGCAGATTCACAGCGACGTGCACCTGGACCATATCCTGTTTGGCGACATGCTCGGCATCGGCTGGGCCGACCTGCTGGAAAGCGGCCTGATCGCCCTGGCCGTCACCGCATTCATCGGTCTGAAATGGCGCGACCTGCTGCTGCACGCCTTCGACCCGGTGCAGGCGCGCACTGTCGGTTTACCGGTGCGCCTGCTGCACTATGGCCTGCTGGCGGTGATGTCGCTGACCATCGTCGGCGCCCTCAAGGCCATCGGCATCGTGCTCACCGTGGCGCTGCTGATCGCCCCTGGCGCCATCGCCTTCCTGCTCACCCGCACCATGGGCGCCATGCTCTTCACCGCCGTGGGCATCGCCGTGGGGGCGGCACTGAGCGGCGTGTACCTGAGCTTCTTCATCGACAGCGCTCCCGGGCCGACCATCGTGGTACTGCTCAGCGCCTTGTTCGTGGTGGTGTTCATCCATGCGAGCAGGCGCGAGCACAGGCGCAGCGCACAGCTGTAGAATCCGCGTCACCTTCGATTTCAGACAAGGAATGTCATGCTCAAGCAGTCCCTGGCACTACTCGCCGGCAGCTTCCTGCTGGTGGCCTGCAGCACCCAGGCACCCACACCCGCCACTAAAACGCCAGACGAACTCGCGAAGGAGTATTTCGTCTTGGCGTCCATGAACGCGGTGCGCACCGTCGGTATCGAGGCGAATCCGGAGTGGCAGGTCGGAAGTTTCGAGATGGTCTACGTCCAGGACCGCCAGAATCAGTTGCTCGATTGCAAGGCGCGCCCCGCCAGCAATGCGAAGAACTCCGGTGGCTTTGCCTACAATCCACAATTGGCTGAGCGGATGAACAGCCTGTGCTGGCAGACCGTTCTGCCGCCCATTCCTGCGCACATGCTCGATGAAGGTGCGAGCACCAAGATAGTTGCCCCCCTCCAGTTCCCCCTGCGCCAGGTGGATGCGGCTCGCCAGGCCAGGAGCACCGCCGTCAATCAGCGAAGCGCATACTTCTGGAGACACCTGTTCGCCGATCAGCCGATCGACAGCATCGGCAAGGCACGCTTGATCGGCATGCTGGATGAACACCGCAACGTGCTTGGCTGCGAGGTGATCATCGAACCTCACCGGCTGAGGCGTCGTGATTTCAAGCAGGACAACAGCCTGCTCGATCATCTGGGGCATGCCTGTGCGACATTGCGCGATGTCCCTCTGGTACCCGGGCAGAAGCCCAACGCTCAGGGTCAGCACGTGTTCATCGTCAATCTCGACTACTCACCGTGGCGGCACAAGGCAGGCGACTCGCACGAGCAGTGACGCCGGCCGTTCGCAAATCCTCCCCCCTCCCTTCATTCCAGGCGAAGAAAAAGTCTTGCCTGGAATACCAAATACCACTCAAGTTAATCCGCCCCCAGCCGATTCAGTGTTCACAGGCCGGCACAAGGCCCGATGCTTTCTCGTTTACTGCCTCTCGCTTCAAAAACAACATCTCTCGCTCGAGCAGGAACAACCCGTGAACATCAAACAGAAACTCACCTGGGCCTTCGCGGCCATCGCCTGTGTGCCCGTCGTGCTGGTCGCGGTCGTGGTGGTGATCAACCTGCGCGCGCAGGCGCAGGACGACTTCCTCGACAGTAGCAGCCGGGAGATCCGTCAGATCGAGAACGCCATGAATCAGTTCCTCGATGCCATCGCGCAGAACGTCGAGTACCTGGCCAAGCATCCCGACATACGCAACGCCGGCGAGTTGAAGGACTACTCCGGTGCCGATGCCGCGCGGATACCGCTGAACGAGAACAATCAGGCGTTTCTGAAGATGTTCGGCGAGTTCGCCGCCAGCCACCCGAGCACCGCCTATCTGTCGATCGGCAAGCCCGACGGCGGCTACGCGTCCTGGCCCGACGACGCCAAGTTGAGCAACTACGACCCGCGCGTACGCCCCTGGTACAAGACCGCCATGGCCTCTCCAGGCAAAACCGTACGCACCTCCGCCTATTACTGGGCACCGGACGACGTGGTGCTGATGGGCACCGTGCGCACCATAGAAAATGACCTGGGCCAACCGGCCGGCGTGCTCGGCCTGGACGTTTCCCTCAAGCAGCTCACCGAACTGGTCAAGCAGATCAAGCTCGGCGAGAGCGGCTACCTGATGCTGCTGGAAAGCAACGGCAACGTGCTGGTCGACCCGCGCGATCCTGCCCATGGTTTCAAGCTGATCAGCGACTTGGGCGACGGCTACAAGGAACTGGCCGGCGTGGAAAACGGGTTGGTGGAGATAGAGTTGGACGGCGTGCCTTACATGGCCAACGTCTGGTCATCGAAAGCCCTCGGCTGGCGCTTCATCGGCCTGATCGAACGCAGCGAGGTGATGGCCAAGGCCACCAGCCTGACCTGGCAGATCGGTGTGATCGCCGCGGTACTGGCCGTACTGTTCGCCATCGTTGGCGCCAGCTTCGCCGGTCTGATCGTCAAACCGATCCGCAGCGTGGCCGGTGGCCTGGAAGGCATTGCCCAGGGCGAAGGCGACCTGACCCGCAACCTCGACGTGCGCGGCAATGACGAAACCGCTCTGCTGGCACGCTGGTTCAACCAGTTCCTCGGCGCCATCCGCACCCTGGTGCAACGCATCGGCAGCGCTTCGGCGGATCTGCAAACCGCCTCGGATGCCAGCACCCGCGTGGCCCGCGACATGAACGACGCCGCCGGCCGTCAGCGCGAGGCCGTGGAGCTGGTGTCCACCGCCTTCAACGAGATGGTCGCCACCGCCAACGAAGTGGCCCGCTCCTGCAGCCATGCCGCCTCCTCGGCCGACTCCGGCCAGCGTCAGGTGCACGATGGTCAGTTGCAGATCGACGAAGCCACCGGCAGCGTCTCGCGGCTGAGCGAGAACCTGCAGAAGTCGGCTCAGGCCATGCAGGTGCTGGAGCAGGACAGCAAGAACATCAATGCCATCCTCGACACCATCCGTTCGATCGCCGAGCAGACCAACCTGCTGGCCCTCAACGCCGCCATCGAGGCCGCGCGTGCCGGTGAACAGGGCCGCGGCTTCGCCGTGGTCGCCGACGAAGTACGCGCACTGGCCAAACGCACCGCGGACTCGACGGGCGAGATCGACAGCCTGCTGGGTGGCCTGGCCAAACGTACCCAGGACGTGACCAAGCAGATGCAGAGCAGCCTGAGCATGTCGCAGCAGAGCGTCGAACGGATTCAGCAGGCTCGCGACAGCTTCGAGCAGATCCGCAGCTCGGTGGACGAGATTCGCGATCAGAACAATCAGATCGCCACGGCGGCCGAAGAACAGCACCACGTGGCCGAAGACATCAACCGGCACATCGCGCAGATCCAGACCGACGCACAACTGGTCGAGGAACTGGCCCATTCGGCACGCAGCGACTCGCAGCGCCTGGAGGCACTGTCCGGCGAGCTGAATGGACTGGTGGGGCGTTTCAGAACCTGACGGCAGGCGCCGGGCAACCCGGCGCCGCATGGTGAAACAGGGAGGACGGCGGCTCGGCCAGCCTCCCTTTTTTCATTCAGCCTGCTGCTTGGGGGCCGGGCTCAGCTCGGTCTCGGCCTGCTGCAGTTCCCCGCGAGCTTCTTCCAGTTTGGCCTGACGCTTGGCTATCTTGCTGGCGTCGCCGCTCAGCTCGGCCTCGCGCAGATCCGCCTCACGCTCGCGCACCTCGTCCCGCGCCTCGCCGACCTTGCCTTCCAGCTCGCGCAGCAACGCCTTGTCGGTGCAATTGGCACGGACGTTTTCCAGTGCCGTGTTCAGCCCTTTGACCTTGCCGTCATGGCCAGCGGTCTTGGCAGCCTGGATCTGTTGCTGGATGTCCGCCACCTTCGCCTCGCAACGTGGATTGGACGCGGTGTCGGCCAGTGCCGGCAGGGCAGCGACGAGCAACAGGCTGGAAATCAGGGCTTTCATTGCAACTCTCCATAAACAACGTAACGGGTGCGCCTTTGGATGGCGCCAATACTGACCACAGAATAGTCGGATGATTTCCCGTGTCGTTCAAGCGACGCCGGTGCACCAAGACCGGCAGGCGCTTTTACTGAACTTCACGTGCCGATGCCTGCCGACTCTAGGGTCTGTTGACGTTTGCGCATGAGCGCGCCCGAGCTACTTGGCGCGCCCTGCAACGTCAACGGCCCCAATAAACCGAACAATCCGGTTCGGTGTTGCACAGGAGTCGATGAAATGCCCGATGCTCAAGGCAAGGTTCGTTATGCAGTGGTCGCAGGTGGCTGGATTTCTCAGGGCGCATTCATGCCTGGCGTCGGCCAGACCGACAATTCGGTGATCACCGCGCTGGTGACCGGCGACCCGATCAAGGCCGATGAACTGGCCGCGATGTACGACATCAAGAGCTACAGCTACGACGAATTCCCCGCGCTGCTCGCCTCGGGCGAGATCGATGCCATCTACCTGGCCACGCCGAATTTCCGTCACCGCGAGTTCGCCGAGCCCGCCCTGGAAGCCGGTATCCACGTGCTGCTGGAAAAGCCCATGGCAACCAGCGAAGAAGACTGCAAGGCCATCACCGCCGCTGCCGAGCGCTCCGGCGCCAAGCTGATGATCGCCTACCGCCTGCATTTCGAACCCGGCACCGTGGAGATGATCCACCGGATCCGTTCGGGCGATATCGGTGACCCGCGGCTGTTCACCGCCACCTTCACGCAGACCGTCGACCCGGCCAACCACCGTATGCAGAGCGGCTACTGGGCAGGCCCGGTGACCGATATGGGCCCGTACCCGATCAACGCGGTACGCAACCTGTTCGACGACGAGCCCCTGGAAGTGCGTGCCGTGGCCGTCCAGACACCCGGCCGCGAGATCAACACACCGGACACCGTGAGCGTCACCCTGCGCTTCGCCGACGAGCGCCTGGCGGTGTTCACCGTCAGCTACAGCCTGCCCGGCAGCCAGCGCCTGCAAGTGATCGGCAGCGAAGGCGAGTTCGAAGCCTCGCCCTGCTTCGGCTTCGGTGAGGGCGTAGGGATCAGCTACCGTGCCATCATCGGTGACGAGACCAAGGAGCACAGCCATCCGGTGGTCGATCAGTTCGGCGGCCAGACCCAGTACTTCTCCGACTGCATCCTGCAGAACCGCGAGCCGGAGCCCGATGGTGACGAAGGCTGGCGCGACGTGCGCATCCTCGCCGCCATCGAGCGGGCGCTGCAGACGGGTCAGCCGCAGCGCCTGGAATCGCTACCCAAGCGCCCAGGCATCAGCGTCGAACAGGCACGTCGCCTGCCCTTGGCGAAAGTGCCTCGCTATGTGAACACCGACGAACCGGTGGGCTGAGCGGCCCAGGCCGCAATGCAAAAAGGGACGCCGAGGCGTCCCTTTTTCACAGCCGCGGAAAGAGCGGTTACAACTGAACCACGTCGAACTCGACGTCGGTAGCCACGTCAGCGTCGTAGTCCACGTCGCTGCGCTCGAAACCGAACAGGTTGAGGAACTGCTTCTTGTAAAGAGCATAGTCGGTCAGTTCGAACAGGTTCTCGGTGGTCACCTGTGGCCACATGGCCTTGCAGGCGTCCTGCACGTCGTCACGCAGCTCCCAATCGTCCAGGCGCAGGCGGGCTTTTTCATCGACCTCAGCCGGGGCGCCGTCGGCGCGGAACAGGCGGTCACGGAATAGGCGGTCGAGCTGGTTCTGGGTACCTTCGTGGATGCCTTTTTCCTGCATGATCTTGAATACCATCGACAGGTACAGCGGCATCACCGGGATGGCCGAGCTGGCCTGGGTGACTACCGACTTGAGCACGGCCACGTTGGCGCCGCCCCTGACTTCACCGGCCAGTTTCTGGTCCAGGCGCAGGGCGGTTTCGTCCAGATCCTGCTTTGCCTTGCCCAGGGCACCGTGCCAGTAGATAGGCCAGGTGATTTCGGTGCCGATGTAGCTGAAGGCCACTGTACGCGCGCCTTCGGCCAACACGCCGGCGCCAGCCAGGGCGTCGACCCACAGCTGCCAGTCCTGACCGCCCATGACGGTGACGGTATCGGCGATTTCCTGCTCGCTGGCTGGCTCGATGGACGCCTCGATGATCACGTCCTTGTTGGTGTCGATGGCGGTCGACTTGTACGGCTGGCCGATAGGCTTGAGCGCCGAACGGATTACTTCACCGCTTTGCGGCAGCTTGCGCACCGGCGAAGCCAGGGAGTAGATCACCAGGTCGATCTTGCCGCCCATTTCGTTCTTGATCAGCTCGATGACCTTGTCGCGCGCTTCGTCGGAGAAGGCGTCACCATTGATCGACTTGCTGTACAGGCCTTCGGCCTTGGCGAACTTGTCGAACGCAGCCGAGTTGTACCAGCCAGCGGTACCGGCCTTGGTTTCGGTGCCCGGCTTCTCGAAGAACACGCCCAGGGTGTCGGCGCCAAAGCCGAATGCGGCAGTGATGCGCGCGGCCAGGCCGTAACCGCTGGAGGCGCCGATAACCAGCACCTTCTTCGGACCGTCGTTACGCACGCCCAGTTTGCGCGTGGCCTCGATCTGCTCGGCCACGTTGCGCTCGCAACCCAGCGGGTGGGTGGTGGTACAGATGAAGCCACGAACTTTAGGGTGAATAATCAACGTGTTTACCTCGTCATCGTTTTTGGGCAGGCGACAGTGTAATGTCGATTGGTCGCCGGAGAAAAAGGAGATTAGACCTATTGGTCGCTCCAAATGCCAGCCAGGCCACATTTCGTCGGTTGGTTGTTTTGCCGCAGGGCCTCGGCGACATGGCCATCCAGATCCCCGGCACTGGCCTTCGCCTCGACGATTCCTTACCATCGGCAACCTTTCAACGCCAAGGCCGCACAGGCCGTGCCACGCTCGGCTCCACGCCGGGCCGTCCGCCTTGCTCGATCAGGTAACCCATGAAAATCGCTCGTCTGCGCGCCGATGTCCTGGCCGGTCTCACGTCATCGTTCGCGCTGGTGCCGGAGTGCATCGCCTTCGCCCTGGTGGCTCAGGTCAACCCGCTGATGGGCCTGTATGGCGCCTTCTTCATCTGCCTGATCACCGCCCTGTTCGGTGGCCGCCCCGGGATGATTTCCGGTGCTGCGGGCTCCATGGCGGTGGTCATCGTCGCCCTGGTGGTGCAGCACGGCGTGCAATACCTGCTCGCCACGGTACTGCTCGGCGGGTTGATCATGCTGGCCTTCGGCGCGCTGCGCCTGGGCAAGCTGGTGCGCATGGTGCCGCACCCGGTGATGCTCGGTTTCGTCAACGGCCTGGCCATCGTGATCGCCACCGCGCAACTGGAGCACTTCCAGCATGACGGCCACTGGATAGCCGGCAACGAGCTGTACCTGATGCTCGGTCTGGTGGCGCTGACCATGGCCATCGTCTACATCCTGCCGCGTCTGACCCGCGCCATACCGCCAGCCCTGGCGGCGATCCTCAGCGTCGGCCTGCTCACCTACTTCCTGCAGTTGCCCACCCATACCCTTGGCGACATGGCGCAGATCGCCGGTGGATTGCCCGTGCCGGCATTGCCGCAGATTCCCTGGAGCCTGGAGACCCTGTGGATCATCCTCCCCTACGCCGTGCTGATGGCCATGGTCGGCCTGCTGGAAACCCTGCTGACCCTCAACCTCACCGATGAGATCACCGAAAGCCGCGGCCACCCGGATCGCGAGTGCGTGGCCCTGGGCGCGGCCAACATCGCCTCCGGCCTGTGCGGCGGCATGGGCGGTTGCGCGATGATCGGCCAGACCATGATCAACCTCAGCTCCGGCGGCCGCGGTCGGCTCTCGGGCATCGTCGCCGGGGTGATGATCCTGCTCTACGTGCTGTTCCTCTCACCGCTGATCGAACTGATTCCCCTGGCCGCACTGGTCGGCGTGATGTTCGTGGTCGCCCAGCAGACCTTCGCCTGGGCCTCGCTGCGAGTGCTTGGCAAGGTGCCGCTGAACGACGTGCTGGTGATCATCGCGGTGACCGTCATCACCGTGCTCACCGACCTGGCCACCGCCGTGCTCTGCGGTATCGTCATCGCTGCGCTGAACTTCGCCTGGCATCACGCCCGCGAGCTCTACGCCGACAGCCATATCGAAGCCGACGGCAGCAAGCTCTACCTGCCCCACGGCACCCTGTTCTTCGCCTCCACCGCGCCGTTCCTCAACCTGTTCGACGCCGCCAACGACCCCGCCGAGGTGACCCTCGACTGCCGCCACCTGAGTTTCGTCGACTACTCAGCCATCGCCGCCCTGATGACCCTGCGCGAGCGTTACAGCAAGGCCGGCAAGCACCTGCGCGTGGTGCACCTTTCGGAGCGCTGCAAGCAACTGCTCAAGCGCGCGGGCATGCAGCCGGCGTGACGGCCGGACCGCATGTCCGTTACGCCAGGCATTCATAGCTTCAAATCATTACAGGGAAGACAGACGTATGAAGAAATTGATTGCAGGGATGATCGCCGCCAGCGTTGCCGGCTGTGCTTCGTACTACCAACCGGCTCAGCCTGCACGGGTAATGTGGGAACCCACCAGGCAAGCCAAAACCGATGTCGATACGGCGCTCAAGCAGTGCGACTTCATCGATCAGATGAGTGCAGGTGTGCAAAAGATCCAGGAACAGGCCAAGTGCATGCGCGACCTGGGCTTCGAACCGGATTTTTCCAGCTACAGCCCCCATAACTGCTACGGCAATGCCCCTGCCGGCTGCATCGTCTACTGGCCGCAAGGCATGGTTCGACCGCAGCCCGTGAAAGCCAAGACAGCACCCACTGGAAACTGATCGTTGAGTGACTAAGACATTGGCCGCAGAGCGTCCAGATCAGGCACCAACGCTCGAGCGTGGGCGCCACCAGAATGGTTGGACGTGCCGGGCTCATTTTTGACGTACAGTTTGCTGGTAGGAGTCGACATGACCAAAACACCTGACGGCCCATTGTGCCTGGTTTTCATTCCCGCGTTAGTGACCGTTCTCCACGCGGCAGAAAAGCAAAAAGGTGCTCCGCTCACCGAGCAGGAAGTAATTGATATCCGCAACAATGCGACCTGCGTAAAACTCCCTTTCAGCGCCGCGCTGAATAGCGAGCAAAAAAGAGGCTATCCAGATATCGTCGCAGAGAATTGCTGGGAGGCATGGCAGTCGATGCGCACCCAGCTGTTCAGCTAAGGGCCTGTAAACACTATCAGCTCAACTCGCCCTATTAACCAAGACTTAGGCAAAGACATGAGCTACATTGACTCCATTAAGCATGAACTGGTCGGCTATATTAATGGCCTACCAATCTACCACCCGTTTGAGACCATTAAAGATGGTGCCTGGGGCGAATACGACTTTTCATGCTCACCCGAGAACTTAGTTATTGGCGGTGGTTCCGGCGAGCATCCGGCGTTGGTAGTTCATCACTTGGGCTCACTGGTCGCGAGGTACCTTCTACTATGCATTGAAAAGAACGTGGAGCACTTCAGTGATCGTATCCCAACGCCACCAGAGGAAACGGTAGATCGTCTGAGTGATATCGCCTTTGATACCGGAGAGACTCTAGAGTTTTGCAATTGGTCAATGACACATATCCGAGACTTTGTAGACCTAGCAAAATCCCCACTGCACCAAACACCATTACATGAGACACAAGATCCGGAAGAGTGGATAAAAGAGTCCATAGGAGAATTCGTATATTTCTCCCTCCCCGAGCTCAACCCATTTCATGCTGAAATGATTAGTTTACCAGGCATCAACGACGGGTTTCTTGGCTACTGGATGAATAACGTGACGTGTCCACCGCCAAACTATATAAAAAGTAAAAAAGAGTCCATAAGAGGCGATGAATTCAAAGAGCATGGTTTTTTTCGGTGGGACTACAATTATCCACCAGAAACATAAGAGCCGCGCCACTCCCGAACTGGGGCAGCACATTATAGCTTTTATCCACTGAGCCCTATGGCGGACATTGATGAGGTTTTAGCAACGGTGTAGGCCAGGCAAAGCGATGCCTTGCGCGAGGTACTGTCCAAAACAGATGTTACAGCACAAGTTCTGATGCCACTTTTACTAGAAGATTGGCTCGACCTACACGAGGATACTGTTTTTGATCTTGGGCTTACCAGAGAGCCAAGTGCTGTAGAGGTCATTATCAAGGCAGCAAATGTACCGCTCCTACATTTGGAGGCTCTGTGAAGTCAAGTGAGTGGACGAGGATTGCCACGATAGCTGCTCCTTTGCGGAGCGTGGGAGCTAGCAAAATTTGATCGTTCCCACGGGAGCGTAGGCGCCATCAGAATCACAGACCCGTAGGAGCGTCGCCCTCGGCGCGAAACGATGGTGGGCACAGCCCGTTATCGGCGTTACCACTACGATTCGCCCCGAGGTCGGGGCTCCTACAACTCGACCATTCCCTCGAAGTCAGCGCCTGCGCGATGACTGCCTGGGTTGCAGCGCATCGAGAGCCGGTGCGTTCTGTCGGGCCCAGTCGTAGATCAGTTCGATGGGCTCGACCAGCCGCTGGCCCAGTTCGGTGAGCGAGTAATCGACAGCCGGCGGCACGCTGTCGTACACCTGCCGGTTCACCAGCCCGCTGGTTTCCAGTTCACGCAGCGTCTGCACCAGCATTTTCTTCGAGATGCCGGGCAGACTGCGGTGCAGCACACCCGCACGGGCGCTGCCGCCGTGGCGGGCGTGCAAGGTGTGCAGGATCATGCTCGTCCACTTGGTGGAAAACAGTTCCAGCACACGCCGCGGCGCGCAGTCCTCGCGCCATTGTTCTTCGGGAGATCCGGTTTGCATCGGGGTGGTTACCTTTTGGTGCCGTCTTGGTTTGAGTCGTCAGCATCGCTATGGTGCCAAGGCTCTATCTTCGAAGGAATCTCTAATGACACATCACGCACTGGTCGTTGGCGCTAGCGGCATCGTTGGCAGCGCCACCTCCCGCCTGCTGGCCGATCAGGGTTGGCAGGTCACCGGTCTGGCCCGTAACCCCAAGGCCGCCGAGAACATCACCCCGCTGGCCGCCGACCTGCTCGACCCGGCCTCGCTGGCAAGCGCACTCGAGGGGCTCAAGCCGAGCCATGTCTACCTGACCACCTGGGCACGCCAGGCCACCGAAGCGGAGAACATCCGCGTCAACTCGGCGATGATCCGCAACGTGCTCGACGCCCTGCGTGCAGCCGGCAGCGTCAAGCATGTCGCGCTGGTCACCGGGCTCAAGCACTACCTCGGCCCATTCGAAGCGTACGGCAAGGGCAGCCTGCCGCAGACGCCGTTCCGCGAGGAACAGGGCCGCCTTGATGTGGAGAATTTCTACTACGCCCAGGAAGATGAAGTGTTCGCCGCCGCCAAGCGCGATGGCTTCACCTGGAGCGTGCACCGCCCGCACACCATCACCGGTGTGGCAGTCGGCAACGCCATGAACATGGCGACCACCCTCGCCGTCTACGCCTCGGTCTGCCGCGAAACCGGTCGCCCTTTCCGCTTCCCCGGCTCGGCCGTGCAGTGGAACAGCCTGACCGACATGACCGACGCCCGCCAGTTGGCCAGGCAACTGCACTGGGCCTCGACCACCCCGGCGGCCGCCAACCAGGCCTTCAACATCGTCAACGGTGACGTGTTCCGCTGGAGCTGGATGTGGCAGCGCATCGCCGAGTGGTTCGGCATCGAAGCCGCCGCTTTCGAAGGCCAGCCTGCACCGCTGGAAGAACAGATGGCCGGTGATGCCGAGATCTGGCACACGCTTGCCGCCAAGCACGGCCTCGCCGAAGCGAAAATCGAGCGACTGATCTCGCCCTGGCACACCGACGCCGACCTTGGCCGGCCCATCGAAGTGGTCACCGACATGTCGAAAAGTCGCAAGCTGGGCTTCCTCGACTATCAGGCCAGCGACGACGCCTTCTTCGCTGTATTCGAGCACCTGCGCGACGCCAAGCTGATTCCTTGAGAACCTGTTGATTGTCTTTGGGCTCTACCTGCGATAGTTCCCACGCTCTGCGTGGGAACTCAGTCTGTGACACTCTGCGCCACGATTTGCGAGCGCAGAGAACGATGCATGGACGCAGAGCGTCCCACCAATGCATTACCACGCAGAGCGTGGGAACGATCACAAAAGCCGTAAGCTGGGCTTCCTCGATTATCAGGCCAGCAACGACGCCTTCTTCGCCGTATTCGAGCACCTGCGCGACGCCAAGCTGATTCCTTAAGAACCTGTTGATTGTCTTTGGGCTCTACCTGCGATAGTTCCCACGCTCTGCGTGGGAATTCAGTCTGTGGCGCTCCGCGCCACGATTTGTGAGCTCAGAGAAGGATGCATGGACGCAGAGCGTCCCACCAATGCATTACCACGCAGAGCGTGGGAACGATCACAAAAGCCGTAAGCTGGG